>QHRT01000076.1:13141-13624 GCA_003220195.1 Candidatus Rokuibacteriota bacterium
GCGCAGCACGCGATGCGCGCCGCGCCGGGTCCTCGTCGACTGCGCATCACGACGGCGCCGGCGAGCGGAGACCGGGTCAGGATCGCGATTGCCGACACGGGACCGGGGATTCCGGCCGAGCTGCGCGACAAGGTCTTCGAGCCGTTCTTCACGACGAAGCCCGCCGGCGAGGGGACCGGACTCGGTCTCTCGCTCTGTCGGAACATCGTCGCCGAGCACGGCGGCACGATGACGGTCGAGAGTGAGCCCGGTCAGGGCACGACGTTCGTCATCGAGCTGCCGATCCCGACCAGCATCAGGCAGGCCGCGGCGGCCGCACCGCCGCGGAGCGCGGCCGTGGGCCCGTCGAAACGGTTACTGGTGGTCGACGACGAGCCCGACCTCGCCTCCGTTCTCAAGGAAATCCTGACCCGGGCCGGCCATCACGTCGACGTCGCGCACGACGGTGAAGCGGCGCTCGTGCTGCTCGCGCGCACCGCGTAC
>QHRT01000413.1 GCA_003220195.1 Candidatus Rokuibacteriota bacterium
GGCGAGCGCCACGTCGAACGGCTGCCGCGTGTCCTCCATGAAGCTGCGTGCGCGCTCCAGCACCGCGAACGCCGCGTGCCCTTCGTTGAGATGGCAGACGTCCGGCTCGAGCCGGAGCGCGCGCAAGAGCCGCCAGCCTCCGATGCCGAGTAACAGCTCTTGCGACAGCCGTAACTCCGGGCCGCCGCCGTACAGCTCGCTCGTGATGCCGCGAATCGCCGGAGGGTTCGCCGGATCGTTGGTGTCGAGGAGATAGAGCGCGACGCGACCGACCTGCACCAGCCACGCGCGAAGCCAGGCCCTCTGCCCCGGCAGCTGAATGGGAAGGCGCAGCACGTCGCCACTCTCGTTTCTCACCGGAACGATCGGAAGCTGATCGGGATCGTTGTAGGGGTAGAGCGCCTGCTGCATGCCGTCGGCGGCGATCACCTGCCGGAAATACCCCTGTTGATACAGCACGCCGACGCCGATGACCGGAACGCCGAGATCGCTCGCGGCCTTGAGCTGATCGCCCGCGACGTTGCCGAGCCCGCCGGAATAGATCGGCAGCGCCTCGCCGACGGCGAATTCCATGCTGAAGTACGCGACCCGCGTGAGCGGCGAGTCGCGGTGCGCCTGCTGAAACCATGCGGGAGCGCCGAGAGATCGATGGCGCGCGTCGAGCAGCTCCTTCACGCGCTGGCGGTAATCCGGTCGCTGCAGCAGGTCGTGAATCTTGCGCGGCGACACCGTCTTCAGCACGGCCCACGGATTGTGCGTGAACGCCCACAACTCGGGGTCGAGCGCTCTCCACAGCTCGTCGGCGCTGCGGTCCCACGCCCAGCGAAGATCGAGCGCGATCTCGGTGAGCTCTGCGATCCCGACGTCGTCCGGCCGGCTCATGACCCCCACTCCTGGTGAGCCTTCGTCAGGGCATCTCGCTTGTCCACTGCGCGTCGGTCAGGCTCCAGCCGCCGCCCAGCGCCTTGTAGAGACGAACGTGCGTGAGGAGACGATCGCGGCGGATCTGCGCGAGCGTGCTCTGGGCCGGATAGAGCTGCTGCTGGGCTTCGAGCACTTCGAAGTAGTTGGCCAGACCCTGACGATAGCGAGCCGTCGCATGGTCGACGGCTTCGGTCAGCGCGTTCACGGCGTCGTCCTGGCCCGTCTCCGCGTCGCTCAACTTGCCGAGCGCGGTGAGGGCGTCCGCGACTTCCCGCAGCGCCGTGAGCACCGCCTGCTCGTACTGGAACTTCGCCTGCTCCCACTCCGCGATGGTGGCCCGGTAATTTCCGAGCGTGCGGCCCGCGTTGAGCAGTGGCCCGCTGAGCCCGCCGGCGACGGCCCAGATCGTCGCGCTGCCTCCAGTGAGCGCCGACACCTCCGGGCTCGCGGTTCCGAAGAGCGCGGTCAGGCTGAGCTTCGGAAAGAACTCCGCCTTCGCGACACCGATGCGCGCGTTCGCGCTCACGAGCTGCTGCTCCGCCTGACGGAGATCGGGTCGCCGCGTGAGGAGCGTTGACGGCAACCCGGCGGGCACCGTCGGGGTCACCGGCTGCTCGTACATCGGGTGCCCGCGGACAATCGGACCGGGAGTCCGGCCGAGCAGAATGCTGATCTGATTTTCCTGGGCCACGATGTCGCTCTCGAGCTGCGGGATGGTCGCCTCGGCGATGCCGAGAGCGCCCTGCGCCCGCGTGGTCTCGAGCTTCGACGCGACACCGAGCGAGAAGCGATCCTGGAACAGATCGAACGTGCGCTGGTAGGCGTCGCGGCTGTCGCGAGCGATCTGAAGGCGCACGTCGAGCGAGAGCAGCTGAAAGTACGCCTGAACGAGATCGCTGACCAGCGTCAACCAGACGCCCCGACGCGCGTCTTCGGTGGCGAAGAGGTTTGCGCGCGCGGCCTCGTTCAATCGACGAATCCGGCCCCAGATGTCGAGCTCCCACGATACGGTCATCGAGCCCGAGTAGAAGTTGCTCGCCTCGGGCGACGGTCCGCCGGGACGGCCAAGGACGCCGGGTGTGACCTTACCCCTCGACACGCTGGTGCTGTAGTCGGCGGAGGGATACAGGTCCGATCGCGCGACGCTGAGAAACGCACGCGCCTCCTGCACTCGCGCGGCGGCGATCCGGACGTCGTAGTTGTTCAGCAACGCCTCGTGGATCAGCGCTTTCAGGCGCGGATCCTCGAACACCTCCCACCAGGGCGCGTCGGCGAACGACTGGGCTTCCGCGATCTGCTGACCGCGGAACGTCGGCGGCTCGGCGACCGCCGGACGCTTGTAGTTCGGACCGATCGCGCAGCCAGCCAGCAGCGCGGTCACGAGCAGCGTCGAAACGATGCGGGTTGATCGCGTCACGGATCTCTTCCGTCGGTCCAGCGGGCGCCGGCGCTGCCGCCGGCGATCGGAGTGAGCTCCGCGTGGGGCGGTGCGGCGTGTCCCGGCTGTCGACGGAAGCGCTCGCTGACATAGAAGCTCACCGAGATGAACAGACTCGCGATCAGCGTGTCGGTCAGCATCCCGCCGATGACGACGGTGCCGAGGACGCGGCGTCCAACCGCGCCGGCACCGGCGGCGGTCCACAACGGCACGCAGCCCAGGATGAACGCGAACGACGTCATGAAGAGGGCGCGCCGGCGCACACGGACGCCCTCGAGCGCGGCGTCGACGAGCGGCATCCCCCTTTCATACGCGACCTTGGCGAACTCGACGATGAGGATCGCGTTCTTGGCCGCCAGCCCGATCACCATGAGCAAGCCGATCTGCGAGAAGACATCGAGCTCGAAGCGGCGGAGCCAGAGCGCTGCGAGGGCGCCGAACATGGCGATGGGCGTGGCGAGCAGGACGGCGAACGGAAGCGTCCAGCTCTCGTACAGGGCGGCCATGATCAAGAACACCACCAGCACCGAGAAGCCGAGCACCGCGCTCGCCGGCACCCCCTGGGAAGCCACCTGCTCCTGGAACGACATCCCGGAGTAGTCGAAGCCCATGTCACGCGGCATGGTTTGCGCGAAGACCTCTTCGAGTGCCCGCATCCCCTGCCGGGTGCTGAACCCGGGCGCGAGAAGCCCATTGATCTGCGCCGCGCGATACTCGTTGAACCGGGTCGTGAACTCGGGGCCGTTGACCTCTCTCATCCGGACCACCGTCGAAAGCGGCACCCGCTGGCCCGTGCCGTTGCGGACGTAGAAGCGACCGACGTTGT
>QHRT01000414.1 GCA_003220195.1 Candidatus Rokuibacteriota bacterium
CCTCGATCTGGATCGGGAACATCTTGATGCCGCGCAAGTTGATCAGGTCGTCGGCTCGGCCGGCGAACGCACCGATCGCGCGCATGTGCGTCCGCCCGCACGCGCAACGCGCCGGGTCGAACGTCGCGTAGTCGCCGACGAGGAAGCGCAGCTGCGGTGAGCTTTCCGAGTTGAGGTTCGTCACTACGGTGAGCCCGCGCTTGCCGTGAGGCAAGGCTTGGCGAGATTCCGGATCGACCACCTCCCAGATCTGCGTGTCTTCCATCAGGTGGGTCGCCGGGGTCGCGTCCTTCGTCAGCGCCGGACACGAGTAGCCGCCGGCGTGCGCTGAGGCCTCCGTGCAGCCGTAGAACTCGACGATCCGCGCGTTCCACAGCGACTCGATCCGGCGCCGCGTCGGTTCGATCGCCAGCGCGGGCTCGCCGGCGACGAATAGCGTGTGGACCGACGTCGCCGCCGGGTCGTGCCCCATCTCCTGCATCACGCGGCCGAGATGAAGTGCGTACGACGGCGTGCAGAGCACCATGGTGGGCTTGAATCTCACGATCACGTTGGCCCGAGCTCGCGGCTGCACGCCCCACGCCCACACGTGCGGGCCGTAGCCGGTGATCATGAACACGGTCTCGCCGTGGCGGAACCCCATCGACAAGAGCGCCCGCGCGTTCGCCCAGGCCCAGGCTTCGCGATCAACGTGCGAGTACCGGAACACGCGGGGCGCGCCCGTCGAGCCCGACGAGAAGAACATCATCCAGCCTCGCCGCGCCCAGACCTCGTCGCTCATCGTCGTGTAGGTGCCGTAGGGCGGGTGTTCGGCGGCGTCCGCCATCATCTCGGTCTTGTCGACGACGGGCCATTTCTTCAGATCGTCCAACTCGCGCAGATCCGTCGGCAGCAAGCCGTGACGCTCGAAGCGCCGCCGGTAGAACGGGCTGTTCTCGTAGAGAAACGGGACGAGGACGCGGAGCTTTTCCGTTTGAATCGCGGCCAGCTCGCCACGCGACGCGGCATCGAGCCGCGGCGACCACAGGTCGGCGCTCGCCGGCCGGTCGGCGTCGTAGCGAAACTTCTCGAGGGTCGCGAGCCACGCGGCTCGGGTCTGGTCTGCGCGCGAAGAGGCCATGGCCTTGCTCCTGGACTCCAGGTATCCGCTCCGAGGCGAGGTGGCAGGACAGCCACGTTCCCGGGGCGATGGCGCAGCGAAGGCTAAGTGTGCCGGTGCCGGCCGTCAAGCATTGACGACGGGCTCCTGATTCAGTATTTTTGAACCGGAGTTAATCGTCGGTGAATCCCGGGCATCTCGATTCCGCGAGGCTTCTGATGAAAACACGTCTCAGGCTCTCGGTGAACGGTGAGACCCACGAGATCCTCGTCGCCGTCCACAAGACCCTGCTCGAGGTGCTGCGCGAGGACCTGGGTCTCATCGGCACCAAGCACGGTTGTGAGCTCGGCGAATGCGGGACGTGCACGGTGCTAGTGGACGGCGAACCGGTGCTGTCATGCCTCGCCCTGCCGATCGAGCTCGAAGACGCCTCCATCACGACGGTCGAAGGCATGGCGCGGGACGGTGCTCTCCACCCCCTGCAACGCGCGTTCGCGGAGCTCGGCGCGGCGCAGTGCGGATACTGCACGCCGGGCATTCTGCTGACGGCCCAGGCTCTGCTCGAGGAGACTCCGAGCCCGACGCGCGACGAGATTCGTGCGGCGCTGGCGGGCAACCTCTGCCGGTGCACGGGCTACACGAAGATCCTGGAAGCCGTCGAGCTCGCCGCGCTCCGGATGGGCGGAGCACCGGCGACTGGAGGGCGGCCATGAACAAGGATGCGTTCGCGGTCATCGGCCAGCCGCTGCCCAAGATCGACGCATGGGGCAAGGTGACCGGAGAGACGCGCTACGCGGATGACCTCGTGCTGCCGCGCATGGCTTACGCGAAGCTCCTTCGCAGTCCGCATCCGCACGCGCTGATCAAGCGGATCGACACGTCACGCGCGCGCGCCGTGCCGGGTGTGTACGCGGTGATCACCGGCCACGATCTCCCGCGCGTGAAGTTCGGGATTCTCCCGGTGTCCCAGGACGAGGAGGCGCTGTGCACCGAGAAGGTGCGGATGGTGGGCGATGCGGTCGCCGCCGTCGCCGCGGTCGACGAGGAAACGGCCGAGCGTGCGGCGGAGCTGATCGAGGTCGACTACGAACCGCTCCGGCCCTTGATGTCCATCGAGGAAGCGCTCGCGCATCCGGAGGTTCGCATCCACGAGTACGGCGATGGGCCGAACGTCCACAAGAACGTTTCGCTCCAGTTCGGCGACGTGGAGGCCGCGTTCGCGAGCGCCGATCTCGTCCGCGAGGACGTCTTCTTCTACGAAGGCAACACCCATCTGCCGATGGAGCAGCACGCGGCGGTCGCGGCGTGGGGCGCTGACGGCAAGCTGACGCTCTGGTCGTCGACGCAGACCCCGCACTACGTGCACCGGATGCTCGCGAAGATTCTCGACGTCCCGGGCGCACACATCCGGGTCATCGCCGCGCCGGTCGGCGGCGGCTTCGGCGGCAAGCTCGATCCGTTCGCGCACGAGATCGCGGTGTGCAAGCTGTCGCAGCTCACCGGCCGGCCGGTGAAGATCACGCTGACGCGCGAGGAAGTGTTCTACGTCCATCGCGGCCGGCATCCGGTGCTCATGTGGCTCAAGACCGGCTTCACCCGTGAGGGCGACATCACCGGCTCGCACATCAAGACCTGGCTCGACGGCGGCGCGTACGGCTCGTACGGCGTCGCGTCGACGTTCTACACCGGCGTGATCAATCCGGTCACGTACAAGATGCCCGCGTACAAGTTCGAGGGCGCCCGGATCTTCACCAACAAGCCGCCGTGCGGCCCGAAGCGCGGCCACGGCACGCCGCAACCACGCTTCGCGCTCGAATGCCAGATCGATAAGGCCGCCGAGCAGCTCGGTCTGGACCCCGCCGACATGCGGTGGCGGATCGTCGCCGAGCCGTTCACGAAGACGGCGAACCATCTCACGATCACGACAATCGGACTCCGGGAGTGCATCGATCGCGTGGTCGAGGCATCCGGCTGGCGAGAAAAGCGCGCGCGATGGAAGCGGCCGGTTCGAGCGGCGGCGTCGCCGCCGCAATCGGGTCTGGGGGAGGCCCTGGAGAGGCGCTCGGAAGCGCCCGTGGGGGCCAGCGCGGCCTCCTCCAGCAAGAGAAAAAAAGGCGTCGGGATCGCCTGCTCCGCCTACATGACTGGCGCCGGCACGGCGATCTACTGGAACAACATGCCGCATTCCGGCGTGATCGTTCGCGCGGATCGGAGCGGCGGCGTGGCGGTGCTCTGCGGCGCGACGGACATCGGGCAGGGCTCGGACTCGATCCTCGCGTATCTCGTCGCCGAGGTGCTCGGGATTGCGCCGATGGACATTCGCGTCCACGCCGCGGATACGGATCTGACGCCGGTCGACCTCGGCTCCTACTCGTCGCGTGTCACGCTCATGTGCGGCGTCGCAGCGATCCAGGCGGCGAACCGGCTGAAGCGGGTCGTCGTCGACGCCGTCGCGCGGAAGCTCGAAGTCGAGCCGAAAACGGTCGTCGCGCGCGAGGGCAGAGTCGGCGTTCCGGACGATTGGGACAGGGCGCTGCGATTCGCGCAGGCCGTCGAGCTCGCAGAAGCGATGCACGGCGTGCTCGCCTTCGCGGGCTCCTACGCGCCGCCGAAGCGCGCGGGCAAGTACAAGGGCGGCGGCGTGGGGCCGTCGCCGTGCTACTCGTACTCGGCGTGCGTCGTGGAGCTCACGGCCGACACCGAGACCGGCGACGTCGTGCTGGACGACGTGTGGAT
>QHRT01000415.1 GCA_003220195.1 Candidatus Rokuibacteriota bacterium
TCAGCGCACAGCGGAGGCACCTGAGGCGTGGACCTTCCTCTTCATGAAAGCGGTACGCGCGGCCCACGATGCGCGCGCATCCATCGCAGCGTGTGCTCGGGGCTGTCGTGGGCTGAGGGGCAGTCAATCCTGGGCCGGCGCGAACCCTTCCAGGCCGTGGGCCGAGCGACGTCGGCGCAGGACGTCGGCCAGGGACAGGAGGGGCGCGGTGGCCAGGGTCGTCACGACCGCCATGAGTACCATCATCGTGAACATCGGCCGCGACAGGATGCCGAGGTCGTAGCCGACGTTCAGCGCGATCAGCTCGATCAATCCCCGGGTGTTCATGAGTGCTCCGAGGGCGAAGGAATCGATCCAGTCGAACGACGTCAGCCGTGCCGCCACCATGCTGGCGCCCAGCTTTCCCGCCGTGGCGACGAGGATCAGCAGCAGACACAGGAGCCAGCTTCGCACGTCGCCGAGCAGTCCGATCTCCGTCCGCAAGCCCATGAATGCGAAGAAGACGGGCAGGAGAAAGACGGAGCTCAGTTCGCCGATTCGCTCCGTCAGGGCCCTTCTGACCGCGGGACCACGCGGCATCAGAGCTGACGCGAGGATGAGCACGAGGACGCCCGCCATGGCCGTGCTTCCCGGAGCTTCGGACCTGTGCGAGGTCTCGAACAGTCGCAGGAGCACGGGTCGCACGCCACACACCATCACGGCGACGAAGAGGGCGGTGAACCCCACGGTGATCAGCGACGCTGCCGGTCCGCGGCCACTCACGATGGCGACAACCAGCGCGAGGATGGTCCAGGCCGTCACGTCACCGACGGCCGCACACGTGATGGCCGTGGTCCCGAGATGCGTCTTCGCGATCCGGCGGTCCATCAGGATCCGCGCGAGCACCGGAAACGCGGTGATGCTCATCGCGATGCCCATGAAGAGCGCGAAGGCCAGGAACGTGATCCCGACCGGTGCGAGCTCTCGATACAGAAAGAGCGAGAGGAGCACCGCCAGCGCGTACGGCACGACGATGCTGGTGTGGCTCACGACGAGCGCCGTAGGTGCCATGGACCGCAGCTTCGGGAGGTCGAGCAGGAGAGCGACGATGGCGCGAAGAGAAAGCGGAAGAGGCCGGGAGCCACGGCGCCGAGGAGCGACGGCCCGAGCACGATTCCCGCGACGATCTCTCCGATCACGGCCGGCTGGCCCACTCGCTGAAAGAGCGCGCCGAAGAGCCGAGCGACGATGACGATCACGACGAGCTGGAGCAGCAGCAGCCCGACGGGATGGTGCAGGTTCTCCATCAGAACGCTCGTGGCCCGACTGCTGGCATCGATCGGCGGCGGGCTCAGGGTCAGCCATTTGCTCGTGCGGGCTTCGAGGGCCATGCCCTGCTGAAGGCTGAGGGCGATCGCGGCCCCGAAGGCCACCGTGATGACGATGTACAGCGACAGCGCCCTGCGCGTCGTGGCCGGCATGTCTACCGAAGGTACATCCGGCGCCAGCGGAAAGCACGCCGTCCACGCTCCGACGGAGCGATGCCTGGCGTTGACAACGCACGAACGCTACGCGACAGTGACTCGGACACATCCCGATGGACGAGAACACGTCGGGCCCGACGGCGCTTCGGACGCCACCGCGAATTCTCCGGGAAGAGCAGTCGACGGGTCGTATGGAGGGGCGGATCGTCTCCGAGCGGCAGCCGTTGGAAGGTGTCGGCGCTCGGATCGGTCGCCGTGCTCTCGACATCGCCGCGTCGCTTTTCGTCTTGACGGCGGGCCTTCCACTCATGCTCGGCATCGCGGTGGCGATCAAGCTCGATTCACGAGGCCCCGTATTCTTCAAGCATCGGCGTGTCGGCCGTAACCGCCGGCGCACGGCGTCGACGTCGAAGCACGATCCGGAACGCAGGAAGGAGCATCTCTACGGCCGGCCATTCACACTCTACAAGTTCCGCACGATGTTCGCGGACGCGAAGCAACGGTTCCCCGATCTCTATGCGTACGACTACTCTCCGGAGGAGCTGCGGACGCTCCCGATCAAGGTCCTTGTCGGCCGCAAGGAGCGCGCGCGGGCCGACGACGGCACACTCGACGTCGACGATCCCCGCGTGACGCGGCTCGGGCGCTGGCTGCGCAAGACGAGCCTGGACGAGCTGCCGAATTTCGTGAACGTGCTGAAAGGAGACATGCACGTGGTCGGGCCACGCGCCGACATCGTCGAGAACATCCGGTATTACCCCGAAGCCCATCGCGCCAAGCTCGACGTCCGGCCTGGCGTCACCGGGCTCGCCCAGATCAATGGTCGGGGCTGGTTGTCATTTTTGCAGACGAACGAGCTCGATCTCGAATACGTCCGTCACCGGTCGCTCGCGCTGGACCTCGAGATCCTCTGGAAGACGATCCTGGTCGCCCTGAAGGGCGACGGCGCCTATTGAGTTCCTCGTGGCGTCGAACGGAGACTCCGGGGATCGGAAGACCGTGTGCTTCGTCGCGCGGATCGATTTTCTGTCGAAGCCTGGTGGCGACACGATCCAGTGGCAGATGTACGATCGCGCGGCTCGCGAAGCTGGTTTGAACGTCACGACATGGTTCGACGACGCCCCCATGCCAGAGGCCGACGTCGTTCATGCGTTCAACGTCGACCGCCCGCTCGAGCTCTACCCGAAGCTGGCGGAAGCCACGCGACGCGGGTTCCGTTCGTCATGAGCACCATCCACCACCCGCAGGAGTGGCTCGCCAGGTTTCGGCGATTTCAGCCCCCGACCGGCCTTCCCGGGCGGCTTCTCTACCGAAGTCCGATCGGTCGCTCGATCCCGTCGAGCGAGGCCATCCGGGAAGTCGCGATGCTCGTCCTACAGCGGCGGTTCAGACATCTCGGCGCCGTCGTGCCGTGGTGGACGAACCGGGTGAAGTGGTTGCTCGCGAACGCGGCGCGGATCGCGCTCGCCAGTCCGGCCGAGCGGATATATCTCGAGCGAGACTTCGCGTATCGGTGTCGTCCCGAGCAGGTGCTGGTTCTGCCGAACTGGGTCGAGGAGGCCGAAGACGTCTCGTCCTCGCCGCCCCCGCAGTTCCAGCAGCTTCCCGAGCCCCCGGTGATCGTGGTCGGCCGCGTCGAACCGCGCAAGAACAGCCTGCGCATCTGCCGACTCGCTGCCGTCGCCAGGCGTCACGTCGTCTTCATCGGTCGACCGCACCCGAACGAACGCGTCTTCGTGGCGGCGTTCCGTCGGGCAGCCGACGCCAACGGGTATGCTCGCTGGGTTCCCGGCGTCCCGCGGCCGGAGATGGCGGCCTTCTACCGACACAGCAGCTTTCTTCTGAACGCCAGTCTCCTCGAAGTCAGCCCGCTGGTGGACATCGAGGCGCTGCAATTCGGGTGTCCCGTCACGACCACGAAGTACGCGTTGCATCACGATCTGCTTCCGCCCCGCACGCCCGTCTGTGACCCCTATGACGACGGCAGCATCGTCGACCGGCTTCGCTGGCGACCCGCGCGGCTTCCGCCGGGGTCGCCTGTCGACGGCGAACGCTGCAAGCAGGATCTGGTTGAGACATACCGGGTGCTATCATGCCGACACGATGATTGACGTTCTGCTGCGGCGTCTGACGTCGAATGCGGAATTACTGGAGGAGTATGCGTCCCTCCGCGGGCGTCTTCATCTCGCCCGGGGTCCCAACGCTCGCAAGTCGATCCTCGCCACCAGTGCCCAGCCGCGCGAAGGAAAGACGACAGTGATCGTCAACCTGGCCCTCGCCACGATGCGGGCGGGCCGTCGTGTCGCCGTCCTGGATGCCGACATGCGCAAACCACGGATTCACGAGGTCCTCGACCTTCCGAACACGATCGGACTGAGCGACGTGCTCGCGGGCCACGCCCATGCGGGTGACGTGATCCAGACGGTCAAGACGGCCGGAGACGACGTCGGCGAGGCGAGTCTGAGTGTCATCACTGCGGGCCGAGGCACCGGCTTCGCCGAGGCGCTCGGGGAGCCGGTTATGAGAGACGCCATCAAGGACTTGACCGGTATCTGTGATGCTGTCCTCGTCGATTCACCTCCAGTCCTGGCCGCCGACGATGCGCTCCGTCTCGCGCCCTTCGTCGAAGGCGTCATCGTGGTCGTGCACACCGGTGTCGCGACCGAAGACGACGTGAAGCTGACGAAGACGCGGCTGGAGGATGCGGGAGGCCGGGTGCTGGGCGTGGTCATGAACCGGTTCGATCCGCGAGTGCACGGGCCCAGTTCTCATCCCTATTCGGCCTACTACCAGGGCTAGCGCGTGCGACGGGCCGTCGAGATTCCATCCCTCGGACCGGTGTCTATTTAATAATCAGCGCGGGGCCGGCATCGTTACTTCGTCCACTGGTCGATGCCGGCCACGAAGGCGTCCCAGGCTGCGCGTGGGAGGCCGGTGTCGTAGGAGCGCAGGCCCCCGCTCCTCAGGAAGCTGCAGATCGAGTTCGCGACGGCGGGGTTCTCGATCGTGTTCGCGTCGCAGATGTCGGGCGGCAGATCGTACAGGGAGTGGTACTGGAAGAAGGCGAGCCGCCCATTCGTGCGATACGTGTCGAGGTCGTCGAAGACCTCGCGGACGAAGTCGGCCTGCTGGGGCTCCGAGGAGTTGTTGGCGGCCGAGAACGAGTAGCCGATCTCGGTGAAGGGACTTCACCTCGCTCACGGGCCGCATCACCCAGGTTCCGGTGGCGGTGCCCCCGATCGGGTAGTACGTGTACGCGACGAAGTCGCTGAGCGCGCTGACGTCGGCGAAGAGCTTGGTCGCCGTCCGCATCGCGCCCCCCGACGTGAGGATCGTGCCGACCTTCACGCGCGGTAGCTTCAGGTGGATGCGGTCAACCGCGCGCCTGTAGAACGTGACGAAGGCCGCGGCGTCCGTCGGATCGGCCAGCGATGCGTCGACCTCGTTGCCCACGATGATGAAGCCGAGCTTCGCGCTCAGCGGCTCGGCGGCCAGCGCGTCGATCAGCGCGTCGAAGCGCTCCAGGACCGTCGTGTTGTCGAACGGCAGGGCGTCCAGGTCGGCCGGCGTCGAGCGGCGCCCGGCGTTCAACATCTTGATCGTGAAGCCGAACCCCTTGAACTGGGGATAGCGAGCGCCCATCTCGGTCAGCGGCTGCACGAGCCCCTGGAAGTCGAACGTCCCGGGTGACGGCTCGAGGTTCCCCCAGTCGCCGGAGAAGAGGAAGAAGTTCACGCCGGCGCCGGTGACCAGATTCATGAGCTCGCGGAACCCGAAGATCCCTGGCGCCGAGTTCTTGAACGTCGACACCATCGTGCCGATCAAGGTCGCGGTCGTCGCAGGCGCGGTGGTCGTCGTGGTCGTGTCGCACAGGGCCGGGGTCGCGACGAGCGCGTCGATGTCGTCGATCCGCGTGGCGATGTCGTCGAGCGACCCCGCCATCAGGGCGCCGCCGAGCTTCCCCCAGAGGAGCGTCACCTTCTCGGGGTCGCCGCCCGCCGCCATCCAGCGCTCGATGGGAGAGTGCAGGCCGACGATCTGGCTGGCGAGTGTCGTGATCCGCGCCGACTCGGACGGCGCCGTCGACCCGACGACGATGTTGAACAGGCTGTCCATCGAGGTCTCGGCCTTGGCGAGCTCGCCCGAGGTGAGGAACTTGGCGACGTCCTGACCGAACGCCTCGACCTGCTGCGGCGTCCCGCCGGCGGCGAGCCAGGCCTGGATACGCGTCACGACGATGCCCATCTTCATGTGGATCCGGATCAGCTGCTCCGCGGCCGCCGTGTCCGCGCCGGCGGCGAAGCTGTCGGTCACGGACAGGAAGAGCCAGCCCAGGACGAGAATGGCCAGCAGGCGGCGGGGAAGTCGCACGGCGCCCTGTTTAGAACAGGCGCAGGTTTCCTCAGCGCTGCCGGAATGCGGCAGCAACACCAGCCGAGCGACGAGAAGCAAGAGATAGCGCGGTCGCATCGAGCCCTCCCACCATCCGATGAGTTACAATCGCCGGGCTCGGTGCAGTAACTACGCCAACCTGGTCTTGCAGCGTTACGCGGCCTTGGCTCACGTCCCGCGCGACGACGATGTGCCGTCGTGGCGTCACATGCCATTCTGGTCGCTATCGTCGCGCCCATCGGATTCGGCGCGACCGTGCCGAAGGTCTCTTATTGAGGCGGCGACGTCGTGAATCGTCTGTTCGAGGGCGAGAGCGCGTGTGTTCGTCCTTGAAGATCTGCTCGGCCCCGAGTTCGTCACGCAGGGGACGGGTGTGATCCTCAGCCGGTCCAGCGGGAGCGCGGATGCCGCTCCGCGTGAAAGGCGGCGAGCCGCCGTAATGCGTACACCGCATCGAGCCGTTCGATCACCAGGCCGTGCTCGTACCGTGCAACCCGTTCCGCCGGCGCGCCCAGGTTGAAGACGGCGACCGGCACGCCCAGCCGCATCAATTCGTCCGCCACGTAACAGTACGTTTCGGGCCACACGGAGGGCACCAGGAACACGTTCGCCCCGCAACCTTCGACGAGATCCGGCAGCGCTTCGCGCTGATAGGGCCCCAGGATTCGCAGCTCTCGGGACTCGTGCGCGCCGTGTAACTGACCGATCACGGTGATCCGGGCCGAGAGCCGCTCCGATCGGATGAGTCTCGCCATCGACCGCACCACGGCCGCGCCTTTGGCTTCCGTGATCTCGCCGACCACGCCGATATGGAGCGGGGCCTCGCCGTTGACGTGGACGAGCCGTCGAGGCAGTTCGTCGACGGCATGTGGCCGGATCACGAACTTATCTCGGCCGAGCCGTGGATAGGCGCGTGTCATCAGCGCCCGGGACGCCTCGGAGAAGCACAACACCGTCGTCGCCTCCTCCAGGCACCGGCCCCAGGCCGCTCGCCATCGATCGATGTCCGTGCCTCCACCGAGCGCGCGCACAGCGCCGCCGATCCTGGGCAGGCAGCGGCGGCAGCGTTCGACCGCAGGCACGGCGCAGAACCGGCCCGTATCGTCGAGCAGGTGCCATGACGGACACACGCTGAAGAAATCGTGGACCGGCACGGTCAGCGTCGCCCCCGTGATCCGGCGCAGCCGCAGCATCAGTTCCACGACGACGAGGGGGTCGGGGAACGAGCACACGTTGTTCAGGAAGATCGAATCGAACCCGGCAGCACCGGCGAGGAGCGGCAGCCACTCCAGCGAGCTCGTCTCGTACGACTCGTCGACGTCAGGGGTGACGAACCTCACGTCGTACCGCAGCCGGTGAAAGGCGTAGCCGAGGAGGACGACGGCGCCGCCTTCTCGAGTTCGGTCAGCGATCCACCGCGCTCGATACAGGTTCGTGCCTCCGCCGAGCTCGTGATCGACGATGAGCGAACGCGATCTCGGCGTCGCCGCACGCCAGGCGGCGATCAAGCCGTCGACGGAGAGAGGGTGCTCGGGCCGTGCAGCCGACCGAAGCCGGGCGAAATTCTTCCCGCGGCTGTAGAGCAAACGGTGAAACCCCTGTCGAGCGATCTGGACCAGGAGGACCTGCGCCCACCGGTACCGGCGACGTATCCGCGTG
This sequence comes from Candidatus Rokuibacteriota bacterium, assembly GCA_003220195.1. GTDB lineage: Bacteria > Methylomirabilota > Methylomirabilia > Rokubacteriales > CSP1-6 > AR8. The sequence continues at coordinate 7,515 of QHRT01000415.1, forward strand.
ACGAGATCCGGCGGCGCGAGCGCGCGGAGCAGCGTCCGCGGGTACCCGACCGTATCCCCGACGGTGACGAGTTCGACAGGGATCCCGCAGGTCGCTCCTGTGGTCAGCGTGGCTCGAAGCATCGCCTTTTTCGGTACGACGTCGCCAATGTGGCCGGAAACGACGAAGCCGCATCCGACGGTCGACGAGGCGAGATCAGCGCTCGCCACGTCGTTGCGCATGATCCCGTAGCGTCCTTCCACGCGAACCGATCGGCGAGGCGATTCGAGGATCAGATCGAGCGACGCCACGACACCGTCGCGATGGAGCAGCCATCCCCAGGCGATCACGTGGCCCGAGTGCACGATGAGAGCGTCGACGGAATGCACGACGGCGGCGGACGACATCAGCGTCCTTCCCTGAACCGAGAGTACAGCAGCGCGGCGACCCGT
>QHRT01000416.1:0-4934 GCA_003220195.1 Candidatus Rokuibacteriota bacterium
ACGACGCGAACGCACGCGACACGGAGCTCCGGAGCCTTGATCGCCGAGATCTGCTCGTACGGACCGTTCACGAGCTCGGCATCCACGCCATCCCGGTCCATGTCTTCGCAGCGATATCTGGCGTTGCCGGCTCGGAAGATCCCGGGTTCAGGCTCCTCGGCTACGCCTGCGCGTGCGTAGCAGGAGACGGGTCCTCGACCCACTCCACTCCAGCCGACTCCACTCCACGGGCGTCCCTCGACGATCCACTGCCGGGTGCCGTCCCCGCTCTTCACGACTCTCGGCGCGGCGTCCTGGAACTTCCGCGGAAGGCGCGTCGTCCACAAGTCGAAGGGAAGGTGCATGAGCCGGCAATGTCCATCGGCGGAGATCACGCCAAACTTCTTTTCCATGGCGACTTCCCCTCTCGGCCGGGTGAAGGATCAGCTCACTGGTAACGCCCCAGCACTTCCTGCGCGTACTTCACGAACGAGAGGTCGATCATCTTGTCGAGGTCGACGTCTGCCTTGACCTCGCCCGTCGCCTTGAACGCGTCGAGCGCTTCGCGGATCGACGCCACGTTCGGCTCGCCGTCCGGGTGGATGCCCGGCAGGACCATCTTCTCGTAGATCGAGCGGTCCTTGACCGACGAGTGCTTCTGGAGAATCGAGATCATCTCTTCGCGGTTCTTCTGCTTGAGCACGGCGTCGTTGTAATCGCGGAGGCCGCGGACGTAGGCGACCATCCACGCGCGGCCGACGTCACGCTTCGCGGCGAATTGCTCCGAGGCGACCAGGAACGCGTTTTGTCGATTCGGAGTGATCTCGTCGAGGCCGCGGAACCGGACCGCGAGGTTCTGCGTCACGGCCAGGCTCACCAGCGGCTCGAGCTGGAAGCCGATGTCGAGCGACTTGTTGGCGAACGCGGTGTTGATCTGCGGCCAGTCCATCGTGACGATCGTCACGTCGTTGAGATCGAGGTTCGCGGTGCGGAGCGCTTTCTGGAGGTCCAGCTCGAGCGTCGTCCGCCGCGTCGTCATCGCGACGCGACGCCCCTTGAAGTCGGCGAAGCCCTTCACCTGGCCGGACTCGACCAGGTCCTTGCGCACCATCAGCGCGAAGGACGAGCGGCCGGGGAACGCGCTGTTCTGGTCGGCGACGATCTTGAAGTTGATCCCGCGGCTCGCCGCGTTGAAGAGCCCGACGCTCGGGCCGCCGAGCGGCACGATCTGGGTGCTGAGATTCGCCTCGCGGAAGTAGCCCTTCTCGGTCGCGATGTAGACGCCGGCGGCCGACATCGAACCCGCCGTCGATCCCATCTTCACGGTGACTGGCGACGTCACGCGGGGGATCGTCCGCGGCTGTCCCGTCACGAGAGGCGCGAAGAGCGCGGACGTCACCAGCACGGCGCACAGGACAAGCGTCACGACTGCCGTGCGTATCATCACACCAACGCGTCGGACGGCACCACCACTCCGGGCGGCGGATTCGTCACGTAGAGATCGGCCGGCTGCCAAGAGGCTCTCCCCGCAACCCGGACGTGACGGCGGCGAGAAGGCCGCCGTATCGCCGCACGGGTCACGACAGCAAGAGCTCGAGGTCGGCCCGTGTCAGCGTGCGGAGCAGGCTGTTCTGCCCGTTGATGATTGCATCCGCCAGCTCGCGCTTGGTCGCCTGCAGCGCGAGGATCTTTTCCTCGACCGTACCGCGCGCGATCAGGCGGAGCGCGAGCACGTGGCGGGATTGTCCGATGCGGTGAGCACGGTCGATCGCCTGGGCCTCGACGGCGGGATTCCACCACGGGTCCAGCAAGAACACGTGCTCGGCGGCGGTCAGGTTGAGCCCGAGCCCACCGGCCTTCAAGCTGACCAGGAACAACCGGCAGTCGGGATCGGTCTGAAAGCGCGTGACCCGCGCCTCGCGATCGCGGGTCGCCCCGTCGAGGTATTCGTACCGCAGGCCCTCGGCGGAGAGCCGGCTCCGCACGATCGCGAGGAAGCTCGTGAACTGCGAGAAGACGAGTGCCTTGTGACCTTCTGCGACCACCTCACGCAGTCGCGGCAGCAGCACGTCGAGCTTGCCGGCCGGCTCGGCGACCCGTCGCCGGTCGATCAGTCCAGGGTGACAGGCGGCCTGGCGCAGACGAAGCAGGGCTTCGAGCACCATGATCTTGGAGCGCTCGAGTCCCATCTTCTCGATGACGCCGAGCAGGGACTGGCGGTAGTGGTCGCGGAGCTCCTCATAGAGCCGGCGCTGGAGGCGCTCCATCTCGCAATAGACGGTCTGTTCCGTTCTGGGCGGTAGCTCGGGCGCGACCTGCGCCTTGGTCCGGCGCAGGATGAACGGGCGCAGCGCGCGGGCCAGCACGGCTCGCGTCGACTCGTCGGGCGTGCGGCCGCCCGCCCCGTCGAGCTTGAGCACCGAGGCGGCGCCGAGCATCCCCGGATTCAGAAACTCGAAGAGGCTCCACAGCTCGCCGAGATGGTTCTCGACCGGCGTGCCGGACAGCGCCAGGCGGCAGTCGCCACGAAGCAGACGCGCCGCCTTCGCCGCGTCAGTGCCGGCGTTCTTGATCGCCTGCGCCTCGTCGAGAATGACGTAGTCGAAGTCGACGTCGGTGAACCGCGCCGCGTCGCGACGGAGCGTGCCATAGGTCGTCAGGATCACGTCGTGCCGGGCGAAATGCTCACCGGCGGGCCGCCGCCCGACGCCGAGATGCTCCAAGACTGCGAGCCGTGGCGCGAACCGCCCGGCCTCCTGCTTCCAGTTGAAGACGAGCGAGCGCGGAACGACGACGAGCGAGGGCTTCTCGGCGCCCGCCGCCCGTCGCGATTCTAGCAAGGCCAGCACCATGACGGTCTTGCCGAGTCCCATATCGTCGGCGAGGCAACCGCCGAAGCCGAATCGGCGGAGGAAGTGAAGCCAGCCGAGACCGTCGCGCTGGTAGGGGCGGAGCTTCCCGGCGAATCCCGCGGGAGGATCGGCGGGCGCGATGCCCTCGAAGCGTCGCAGGTCGTCGCGCGCGCGCGTGAACACGGCGTCGACGTCGATCTCGGGCTGCGCGGCGAGCAGCGCGTCGAGCAGTCCCACCTGCGTCCGCGTGAACCGCACGTGGTCCCCGGTCGGCGTTCCGAGCCCGGCGAGGAGCCCGTACCGGTCGAGCCACTCCTCGGGCAGCACCCCGAAGGTGCCGTCGCCGAGACGTACCGTCGTGTCGCCGCGGCGAACGGCGGCGAGCAACGCGGGAAGCTGAACGATGGCATCGCCGAATTCCACGCTGCCACTCAGCTCGAACCAGTCGATGGCCGAGGTCACCGCGAGATGGATCGCGCCGGGCTTCCGATAGACGCCGCCGTCGGCTTCGACGTGCCATCCGTCCTCGACGAGAGCCCGGACAACGCGCGGCAGAATGGGAGCGCGGATCGCCAGGCGAGGGGTCGCGACGCCGGGACGCGCGCGTGACGTGCCGCGCACGCCGAGAGCGGCCAGACGCTCGAGCGCCGCGCGCTCCGCCTCGCCGGAGCGCTCGATGAAACGCCGGGGATCGGTGTGCAGCACTCCACGGCCCTCTCTCTGGAGGTCGATCACCATGCCGTCGTAGTCGAAACTCAACTCCGCGGGAAGACCGTTCGGCGCCCACTGCTCGCCCTTGCGGATGCGGAGGCGAGGCCGCGGCACCGGCCGCACGGTCTCATAGGCGAGCTCGACGGGAAGATCGTGCGGAGGCACGGCGGGCATCCGCATCAACTCGGCGAGGAATCGATCCGCCTGGCCCGGCGGAACACGGATGGCGCCGACGGCGCGCAAGTGCGCGATCCACTGGAACGCGCCGCCGGCGTCGAGTCTCGCGACCCGATCCGGGAAGAACACGATACCGCCCTCGAGCAGGAGCGCCGCGGAGACGAGCGGAACACGCTCGTCGTGCCGCGCCAGGACGCCCGTGACCTTGTAGCTGGCCGGGGTCTTCGTGACCTCGAGGCGAAACTGCCACGACGGGCCGTCGTCCCACGCGATGGGTGTCGCGACGCCGGACGCGCCGGCGAGAAGCGACACACGCCCGGTACGAGCGAGGAGCGGGACCAACGAGGCGAGCAGGACCGATGGGACATGGTAGCGGATGTAAGGCCACCCCGGCCGCGTCGAGCGTCCAAACGATGCGTACACGGACCCATCGCCCGAGAGCGTCGCCAGGACTTCCCGGTCGACCGGATCGGGCAGCCGGGCGATTTCAGGGGGCGCGAGCCTGAACGTGCTGACCTGGCGCCACGTCCCGTTCTTCGCGCGTTGACGACACCCGACGTCGATCGCCAGGGTTCCACCGGCGATCGTCACCGGGACCGCGACAATGTAGTGCAGCTCGCGCTCCGGCGGCCATGATGCCGCGGCCGACGCACGCATCACGGCGGCGATCTCGTCGACCTGGGTCTTCCAGGCCAGCGCCGGCACGCGCGACACGAACGGGCGCCACCGGGGAAGCGGCGCGGCCTTGACGTCGTCGTCGACGACATCTTCATCATCGACGTCGTCATCGTCCAGGAAATCGTCGTCGTCGTCGAGGTCGGGATCGATCCAGTCAGGCTCGCCCGAGGAGAAGTGTCGGAAGGAGGAGCGCCGTCTCTTGCGGGGCGCCACTCAGCCGTCCCGCCGCAAGGCAGCCGGCGCGCCGCGATGCCGACCGCAGCGTGGAAGGAGGTTCATCGCGCTCACCCTACGAGATGCCGCTCGATCCCGTCAACCGCAATCATCGCCTGGCAATAACGTCTTAGCCGTGTTCGGCGCCGCTCACAAGGAGGAATCCCTCCGCGCGGGCGGCGTCGTTGAGCCGGTCGTCGAAGGCGAGGACGCGCAAGTCTTCGAGGTGGGTGCGCAGGTACAGACATGACGCCAGCTGTACCGAATCGCCCGCGCGGAGCGGATGACGCGAAAGAAGGGCGATGGCCATTTCAGCGAGTTCAC
>QHRT01000416.1:5020-9246 GCA_003220195.1 Candidatus Rokuibacteriota bacterium
CGACCTCGATCTCGGAGAGCCGATTCGTCACCACTGCGTGATCGGCCAGGACCCGGCGAACCAGAGAGCTTCCGCCCTCTTCGACGTACCGCTTGACCAGCGCGCTTGCGTCCAGATAGACCGTCAGAACCGATCCTCGCGGTCAGCGACCACCGCGTCCGACAGCGAGGCGCCTCTGTGCCTGATAGGGCGAAAGCGCGTCATGCGCTTCGCAGAGCGGCGGGTGACGATCCCGAGGGTGACGAGCCGTTCGAGCGCGGCATCCTTACCGGACGCTGGCATCGAGACCGGCCGCAGCTCGGCGACCGGCTCTCCGCGGTCGGTCACGACGATGACACGTCCTCGCCGCACCTCGCGCAGGTAGCGTCCGAGTCTGGTCTTGAGCTCGCGGACGCCGACGACCCTCCTGCCGCGCGCGCCATGACCGTCCGGATCCGACATGTGGTTATTGTGACCACATCGTGGGTCAGAGTCAAACGGCCTTCGCCCTGCGGCACCGGTGCCGGCCGGCCTGCCGGTGTCGAGCTCCCACCCCATTCCGAACCCCTGCAGCGGTCGGTTCTTGCGTTCCCCCCGGTCAGCTCGCGCCGACCAGCGCGTAGGACGGCACCACGACTCCCGGCGGCGGGTTCTTCACGTAGTAGCCATCGAGCACACGGCGGCCGATGTCGATCAGCAGTTGCTTCTCCGCCTCGGGCGTCGCCGCGGGCGGCACGCGGAGCACCGTGTCCTGCGCGAACGTCGAGATCGGCCGGCTGCCCGAGAACGCGACACCTTGCGGATCACGGCCGGCCTGGACGGCGCGAATCCCGTCGCGAATCAGCTTTCGCAGCATGATCACGCCTCGATCGCTCTGACCGAGATGCTCGAGCGCGTGGATGGCGATCGGTCGCTGGCTGACCTGGGCGTCGTAATCGCCAGGACGCCGCTGCCGCTCCTCGTACGGTCGATCGGCGATCTGGCCGATGCTCAATTTCAGCTTCACGAGCCGTTCGGGACTCACCTCCATCGTGTCGGGGATGTGGAGGTACCCGGTGTTGATCGTCGCGGTGTCGTCGACGGGCACCGCCCAGATCGTCATGTACGGACGGCTGAAGATCTTTTCTTCTTGCGCGTGCTCCCAGGTCGGCGGGAACTGGTGAATGTTGGGCGGAATGAAATCCGAGGTGCGGACCCACACCATGTCACCGACCCGCCGCGTGGAGACGTACGCCATGCCGCAGCTCGTCTCGTGCCACTCGATTTCCGGGAGAATCGCGAACTCCTCCGTGAACTGGGCGCCGCTGACGATCGTGTGCAGGAACTGGCTGTGGACCGGGTCCATCGAGTTGTCCTTGACCTGGAGCCAGTTGCACGAGATCAGGTGCCGTCGACCGGGCAGGCAGCGATACCCCGGTAGGTTGAACGTGTCGAGCTGCGGGAACGCCGGCTTCTTGTCGGGCGGCCCCATGTACGCGAAGACCACCCCTTGGTATTCGTGCGTCGGATAGGCGCCCTGGCAGAGTCGGTTCTTGAGCGTGCTGTGCGCCGGCTCGCCGGGCGTCTCGAGAATCTTTCCGTCGACGTCGAACAGCCAGCCGTGATAGCAGCAGCGAATCCCGCGCTCGGAGACGAGCCCGAACTCGAGCGAGCTGCCGCGGTGGGCGCAATGCGGCTGCAGCAGGCCCACGCGGCCCGTGCCGTCACGGAACACGACCAGGTCCTCGCCGAGGATGCGAATCGCGATCGGCACATCCTTCAGCTCTTCCGAGAACGCCACCGGATGCCACGAGCGACGCAGGTACTCGCCACACGGTGTGCCGGGGCCGACGTGCGTCAGCTCGACGTCCTCGTGCGGAACCTCTCGGCGCCATGCCTGCCTCCTTGATGACGAGAAAGTGACCGCTCCCGGGGGCCAATGTCAACCCTGGCCGGGCTCTCTGCGTCGGGCGGCCCTTGACTTTCACATCCGGGCAGCCCACTTTCGTTGCCGCGCGCAGCCGGCGCGTGCGGAAGGCAGGCGAGCATGCTCGACGACGTCCAGATCGTCGTGGAGGACCTGGTCAAACGATTCACGCTGCCGACGGGGAGCTTCGTCGCGCTGGATCGGGTCAGCTTCCAGGTTCGCGAAGGCGAGTTCTTCTGCATCGTCGGACCGTCGGGCTGCGGCAAGACGACGATTCTCCGCATCCTCGCCGGCCTCGAGACCAAGACGGGTGGCGACGTCGCGATCCATTACCACGCGAACGGCCGGCCGCGCAGCGCGATGGTCTTCCAGGGGGAGGCGGTGTTCCCGTGGATGACGGTCGAGGCCAACATCGCGTTCGGCTTGCGCAGTCAGCCGATGCCGGCGGCGACCCGCCGCGACATCGTCCGCTACTACCTGGACCAGGTGGGCTTGACGCCGTTCGCACGGGCGTATCCCTACCAGCTCTCCGGCGGGATGAAGCAGCGCGTGTCGATCGCGCGGGCGTTCGCCACCGATCCCGAAATTCTCCTGATGGACGAGCCGTTCGCCGCGCTCGACGAGCAGAACAAGCTCCTGCTCCAGCAGGAGCTGCTCCGCATCTGGGACGAATCGCGGAAGACCGTCGTCTTCATCACCCACTCGATCGACGAGGCGGTCGCGCTCGGCGACCGCGTGCTGGTGATGACGGCGCAGCCGGGCAAGGTCAAGCAGGTGGTGCCGGTCGACTTCAAGAGGCCACGTCACATCCCCGAGCTCAGACGTGACGCGCGATTCGGCGAGCTGGTCTACGACATCTGGAGCGCGCTGCGCGACGAAGTCTCGCGCGCGCGGGAGTCACGCGGATCGGCCCGAGGGGAGGAATCGTTGCCATGAGCACCGTCGTCGAGCGAAACGGCCCGCGGATCGTCTGGCGGGCGCGGGAGGACACCGCGGGACGCGTGCGGTTCATGACGACGCGGCACCGTGAAATCTTGATGTCGATCTTCTCGCCGCTGGTGGTCTTGATTGCCTGGGAAGTGGTCGTCCGCGCGAATCTCGTCGACGCGCGGTTCTTTCCGGCGCCGACGTCGATCGTCGGCACGTTCTGGGCGTTGATCCGGAGCGGTGATCTCGCCAGCGCGGTGGGCGTCAGCCTCACCCGCATCGGCGCCGGCTTTCTGATGGGCGCGGTTCCCGCGCTCGTGCTCGGTCTCGGGCTCGGACTCTCGCGGATGGTCCGCGCGTTTGCCAACCCGATCATCTACGCGCTCTATCCGGTGCCGAAGGTCGCCATCCTGCCGCTCGTCATGTTGATCTTCGGGCTCGGCGAGATGAGCAAGTACGTGATCATCGCGATCGCGGTGTTCTTCCTGGTCCTGGTCAACACCATTGCCGGCGTCGTGCAGATCGACCCGATCTACTTCGACGTCGCCCGGAACTTCAACGCCTCGCGCCGCGACTTCTATCTCGGCGTCGTGCTGCGCGGCGCGCTGCCGGCGATCTTCACCGGGCTCAAGCTCGCGATGGGCGTCGCGCTGATCGTGCTCGTCACCGCCGAGTTCGTCGGCGCGCGCTCGGGCATCGGCGTCATGATCTACGAGTCGTGGCAGGTGTTCGCCATCGAGCGCCTGTTCGTCGGTCTCGTGGTGGTGTCGTTCCTCGGCTACGTCCTGTCGCTCCTGCTGGACGAGCTGGAAAGGCTGGTGATTCCCTGGCAGCGCGACCGGCGCTAGCCGCGCTCTTTGTGCGGATTCTCCGACGCGTCGAGCGGCCGGCGTGGCATCCTACGCGACGGCGCTACACTAGGCTGACGGGGAGCGGAGCACTGGTCAACCTCGGAACTGCCGGATGACGTGCGAGGGCTGCGGCTTCGAGGCGCCCACCGACTTCGCCTTCTGCCCGCGCTGCGGCAACCGCCTGACGGCCGCCACGTCGACACCCCCTCCTCCACAGCCCAAGCCGGTTGCCCGCGAAAGCGACCGGCGCCTCGTCACGGTGCTGTTCGCCGATCTCGCGGGGTTCACCTCGCTCAGCGAAGGTCTCGACCCCGAGGACGTGCGCGCGATCCAGGGGGATCTGTTCCGGGCGATGTCGGCGTCGATCGAGCGGTACGAAGGCTTCGTCGAGAAGTTCGTCGGCGACGCGGTCATGGCGGTGTTCGGTGCGCCGCGGGCGCACGAGGACGATCCGGAACGCAGCCTGCACGCCGCGCTCCTGATGCAGGAACGGATGCGAGAGCTGAACCGCCGCTGGGAGCCGCGCGTGGGTCGTCCGCTTGCGCTGCACGTCGGTATCAACA
>QHRT01000416.1:9254-9766 GCA_003220195.1 Candidatus Rokuibacteriota bacterium
TGAACACCGCCGCGCGCCTGCAGAGCGCGGCGCTGGCGGGGGAGATCTTCGTCAGCGACACCACCTACCGACTCACCCAGCACGCCTTCGCCTTCGCCCCGCGCGACGCGGTCCGCCTGAAGGGCAAGAGCGAACCGGTCGCGGTCTACCAGCTCCTGAGTGCGCTGAGCGCCCCGCGATCGGCGCGCGGGCTCGAAGGCCTGGGCCTGTCGCCGCCGCTGGTGGGGCGCGAACGCGAGCTTCGCCGGATGGACGAGGCATTCACCGCGATGCAGGCCGGGTGCGGGCAGGTGGTGAGCCTCATCGGTCAGCCCGGCGCCGGAAAGACGCGGCTGCAGCGCGAGTTCTTCACCCGCCTCGAAACGGCCGGCCAGCTCGAGGGCACGACGATCCGACACGCCACCTGCTCGTCGCTGGGTGAGCAGACCTACGGGACGGCGGCGGCATTGCTCCGTGACGCCTACGGGGTGGCCGCCGGGGATTCGTTCGAGGTTGCGCGCGCGAAGCTCGTG
>QHRT01000420.1 GCA_003220195.1 Candidatus Rokuibacteriota bacterium
GCCAGTGTCATTGTCCACAGCCAGTTGCTACGCTTCGGGCCACGGCCGAGGCGGGCGGGCCGAGGAGGACGGCGAGGTTGAGATGCCTCGGATCTCGATGGCGTGCTCCGGCGCCGCCCCTCAGCTCACTGTAGGTACTCCGGCGCGGCGGACACGTTGTTCGTCGCGTGGTCGTCCACGCAGACAAAGCTCGCCACGGCGTTCGTGTCGCCGACGCCGGAGTACCGCGGCACCTGGGGCAGCGGACAGAGCGGCCGCTGCATCTGGATGCCTTCGCTGGCGTCGTCGTTCACGTACTTCGTCGCGACGATACGGTCCGGGGCGACGCCGTGCTCGACCCATTGCTCGAGCGCCAGCCGAACGTCGTTCGCGGCCTCCGCGACCGGCGGTCCTGGCACGACGATGTGCGCGCTGTAGCGGGTGCCGAAGGCGTCCGGGCCGGCCCCGCTCGAGCAGGGGTTCATCCCCGGCACCATGAAGAGTCGGAAGAAGGTCTGCGTCGCCTTCAGCGCCTTCGCCGGCTGCTTCCCCTGCGTCGCCACGACCCGGTAGTAGTAGTCGATCGTGTCTTGCGGCTGGATGATCGGATCCGCCCAGCCGTGATACATGAGCAGCTTTCCGCCGCGCGCCTTGAACGCGCTGAGGTCAGTGCTCGTCGCGTTCAGGATCGGCCTGAGCACCAGATCGACATCGGCCATGTCGCGGTCGAAGTCGAACGTCTGCCAGAGCCAGGTCGGGCCGAACACCCACTTGAACAGCGAATCGAACTGCGGCTCGGGCGTGGAGCCGAGCGCGTTCCAGCCGAGATCGCCGGCGTTCTCGCTGCCGCGAACGGATCCCGGATAGATGAGATGGCCGTTCGTGGGATTGCGTGGCCCGTCGTAGATCGCGCGCGCCGCAGCCACCTGATCGGCCGTGAGGCAGTCCGGGCCGTCGAGTAGCGGACATTGAATGGTACTGGGGTCCCAGTCACAGAAGCGCGGGTCGGTCAGGAAACCATCCGCGGCGAGGCCACCACTCTTCACCGCGCAGGCGGCCACGACGCTCTTCGTGACCAGGTCGACCTTGTCGGGTGTGAAATAGCTTGCCGCCGTGGCGTGAAACTGCTTGTAGACCCACACCGCGTTGGTGTGGACGTGGGTCCGATTGTTCGCGGGGGAGCCGCCGAGGATCCCGTCGTAATCGTCCGGGAAGCGTTGCGCTTCCATGAGCGCCTGCTGGCCGCCCGTCGAGCAGCCGTTGAAGTACGAGTAGCGGGGGCCGCGTCCGTAGAACGCGGTGATGATCTGCTTCGCCGCGACCGTCATCAGATGCGTGGCGCGGGAGCCCCAGTCGATCCATTTCTCCGGATGGCCGACGAGCGCGTCGGCATCGTTGTTCGTCGACGGCGTGGTTCCCATGTCGGTCGCGGCCACCGCGCGCCCCGCATTCACGGCATCGATCATTTCCGGGACGTCGATCGCGACGTTGCCGGCGTACCCACCGTTTCCGGTCCCTTCGAACCTTTCGTTCCAGCCCGACGCGGGGAGCCAGACCTCCACGTTGATCAGCGAATCGCTGGTCGGCGTCAGCGTTGCCGTAACCCTGCAAAACGGTCGCACTTCACTGTACGTGCGTCCATCGGGGCCGGTGAAGCTCGGACCAGGCACCGAGACTGCAGAGGTGATGACACCGTCTTGCAGGTGGAGCGTGACGAGCGTTTCGCAGACGGCCGCCGTCGCGAGAGTTGTCGACGCAGCGATGATCGTCAGGATGAAGCAGCCGCAGGCGAGGATGGTCCGCATGGCGACCTCCCGGGGAGCCGCTGTCGAAGAAGCTGCGGCCGAGGAGGTGCAAATGACGTTCCACAGCTCTGCGCGAATTCGTCTCTACTGCGGATGGGTCCTCAGCCACTCGATGTACGCCGCGATCCCGGACTCGAGCGTGAACTCCGGCTTGTAGCCGATCTCCCCATCGATGCGCGAGAGATCGGTGGCCGGGTTCATCGGCGCCGTCGGCGACGTGCCCGGTTTGAGCGCGGAGCACGTCGCGCCCGGCACCGCCTTCCGGACCGCGTCGAAGATGTCCTTGTTCGACGTGGCGCGTCCGGAGCCGATGTTGTAGACGCGATGCTTCAGCGTCGGCGCCGCGTGCAGCATCTGGATGCCGCGCGCGACGTCCTTCACGTACGTCCAGTCGGCCTGGTCGTCCTCGAAGATCTTCCCGTCGGGGCGATCACTGAAATCGGGCTCGGTCTTCTTCACCGCCGCGTGGCACAGCCGGCCGATCGGGTTGTGCATGCTGTAGTAGAGCGGGCCGTAGATGCTCGCGATGCGCAACGCGATCACGTCGAGCTTGAGCTGCGCCGCGTAGAAATGCGCGTGCATCTCCATGCCCTTCTTGAACGCCGAGACCTGCGTGGGTGACGGGATCGGCAAGCCGACGTCTTCGCGAAACGGTCCGGCCGGGAGCCCGCCGTACACGCCGACCGAGCTCCCGAGCGAGACGCGACGCAGCCCGAACGTGTGCGCCGCCTGCAACACGTTCTGGAGTGCCATCGTGTAGAGCTGATAGTCGGACTGCGTCGAGAGACTCCGCGCCGGCGGCGCCATCAGGTTGATGATGCTGTCGATCTTGTGGCGTCGCACCACGTCGAAGACCTCGTACGGGTTCGCGACGTCCATGCGCGCGGTGAACACCTGCGTGCCGATCTTGTCGTTCAGCAGATCGGGCACGCGGTGCGCGCTGTGCTGAGTGATCACCACCTGCTCGCCGACCTCCACGAGCCGCTGCGCCGTGTTGAGCCCGATGAATCCCATGCCGCCGATGATCAAGATCATGTTCGTCCTCCGTCGCCGCGACCGTCGTCAGATGCGCTGCTTTACCACCGCCCGCGGGCCACGGCAAGCGCACGGGCGCCGACGGTGGCGACGATGCACCGGCCGGACGACTGCGGTATAAAGCGGCCATGGGCGTCGCGGCTCGGCGTCGGAGGCTTTCTGCGGCGCCCGGGAAGCGCGCGGTGTAGAACGATCCCGGTGGCGGGGCACGGCCGCGCCGGGAGACCGCGGGGCCGGGCTGTTCGAACGTGCTGGTGAGACTGAAACCGCGGATCGGGCGGGCGAATGGCG
>QHRT01000421.1 GCA_003220195.1 Candidatus Rokuibacteriota bacterium
TTCGCCGCGCGGTCGCGCGACGTCAGATAGCGCAGCAGCTCCGGCACGCGCGTCTTCGTCAGCACGTCGAACCGGAGCCGCAGGTCCTCCTGGTCCGCGAGCCCGTTCATCGCCGTCGCGTAGCTGTACACCGTCAACTGCAGCGAGGCCTCGACCTGGAGATCAGTGTACTTCCGCCCGGACGTCTTGAGATCGACCACCACGAGCCGGCCCTCGCGATCGCGTCCAGCAGGTCGAGCGAGCCACGCGCGGACTCGAGCTTCTCGTGGCTGCGACCGTGGCCCTTCTCGCGGCCCGGGACCTCTTTCGTCGGCGTCCGACTCTCGTCTACTTCGTCAGGCGCGGATTGAGCGCGTCATTGAGCCCCTCGCCGACGAGGTTGAGGGCCAGTACGGTGACGAGGATCGCCACCCCCGGGATGGCCGACAGGTACCAGGCACTGCGGAGCGCCCCCCGGCCCTCGCCGATCATCTTTCCCCAACTCATGACATTCGGATCGCCCAGGCCGAGGAAGGCGAGCCCCGCTTCGACGAGGATCGCGGTAGCGACCATGATCGAGGCCAGCACGATCACGGGCGGAAGGCAGTTGGGCAGGATCTGCCGTGCGATGATCCGCCCTTCGCTCATCCCGACCGCGATGCAGGCCTGGACGAACTCGCGCTCGCGGAGGGTCAGGAACTCCGCGCGGACCAGCCGGGCGATCGGCGGCCACGACACGATACCGATCGCCACCACGATGGTACGGATCGACGGCTTGAAGATCGTGACGAGGACGATCACGAAGAGGAAGTTCGGGATCGTCTGGAACACCTCGGTGAGGCGCATCAGCGCGTCGTCGGCCCAGCCGCGGAAATAGCCGGCGAGGGCGCCGATCGCGACGCCGATGCCGAGCGCCGCCGCCGTCGCCGTCAAGCCGATCATCAGCGAGACGTGAGCACCGTGAATGACCCCGGCGAGGACGTCGCGGCCCATGGCGTCGGATCCGAGCGGGAACCCCGGCCGGTCACCGGGCCAGAGGAACGGCCGGGTGACGAGCGCCCACGGGTCGCCGCGGTGGAGCAGCGGCCCGCCAATCGCCGTCCCCGCCACGGTGGCGAACAACGCGAGCCCGAGCAGCGCGGCGCGGTTCGCGCGGTACCGCCGCCAGAACCCCGGTGCCATCGTCAGCTCACCTGACGGCGATCCGGGGGTCGAGCCACGAGTAGAGGAGATCCACGACGACGTTAGCGGCGACCACCAGGCACGACGACAGGAGCAGGATGCCCAACAACAGATTGACGTCCCGCTGGAAGATCGCCTCGAAGGCCAGACGGCCGAGCCCCGGCCAGGCGAATACGACCTCCACCACGACGGCGCCGCCCAGCAACGATCCGACCTGGACACCGAGCACCGTGACCATCGGCAAGATCGCGTTCCGCAGCGCGTGGCGGTACGCGACCCGCCACTCGGAGAGGCCCTTGGCGCGCGCCGCCTGCACGTAGTCCATCCCGAGCACCTCGAGCATGGACGCCCGCATGAGGCGCGTGTAGGTCGCCATGTAGAACAGCGACAGTGTCGTCGCGGGCAGGACGAGGTGGCGTAGCACGTCGAGCGCGTGCTCGAGCGGCGTCTGGGCGGCCGCGATTGCGGAGATACCTCCCGCAGGCAGCACGCCCAGCTTGAGCGTGAAGACGACGATCAACATCAGCCCCAGCCAGAACAGCGGCGTCGCGTACGCGAGCAAGGCCGCCACCGAGATGACCGTGTCGGTGAACGACCGTACCCGCCGCGCAGCCGTGACCCCGAGCACCAGCCCGGCGACGAACGCGATCGCAAGGCTCGCCACCATCAATAGCAACGTCGGCGGGAGGCGCTGCAGGATCAGCCGCGCCACCGGCATCTCGTGCCGGAAGGAATGGCCCATGTCGAGCCGCGAGATGTTCCAGAGGTAGCGGGCGAGCTGGACCGGGAGTGGCCGGTCCAGGCCGAACCGCTCCCTGAGCTCCGCGACGTAGGCCGCATCCGCCGCGCCCGACTCGCCGGCCAGCACGTCAACAGCGTCTCCCGGCGCCAGGTGCACCAGCAGGAAGTTCACGATAGCGATGCCGACCACGATCAGGACGGCCTGGCTCAACCGCCGCAGGAGGAAGCGCGGGAGCCGGTGCTTCACGGACGGATCGCTCGGCGCGCGACCGTCAGGTCACCTCAGCGCCGTTCAGGGCGCGGGCGCGCCGCCAGCCTCACCGGTCGATGGCGACGTCGGCGAAGGTGTCGTACACGCCGAGCCCGCCGGCGACGAGGTTCTTCACGCGCCGGTTGACGACGGTCACCATCTCGGGTCGCAGCAGGGGGATGATCGGCAGGTCGGTCATGGCGAGCTGCTGGAACTCCTCCCACAGCTTGCGGCGCTTCTGCGGATCGGCCTCGACCTGCGCTGCCTCGAGGATGCGGTCCATCTGGGGATTGCTATAGCCGGACCCGTTCGTGAACGGCGCGCCCTTGACGATGTTCTTGCTCCAGTAGACGCGCTGCACCCCGATCGTCGGGTCCGGCGTGTTGGAGATCCCGTAGAGGTTGAGCTGGAACTCGTTCGCTGTCCAGACGCGCCGGAAGTACGTGGCTGTGTCCTGGCTTCGCATCGAGGCCTCGATGCCGACCTGCCGGAGCTGCTGGCGCACGAACTCGCCAGAGCGCAGGTAGTTGTCGTCGTACGGTGCGGCGTCGAGTGTCAGGCGCATGCGGACGCCGTCGCTCCCTCGCCGGAAGCCGGCCTCGTCGAGGAGCGCCTCCGCCTTCTTCGGCGCGTACTCGTAGCGTGGGACGTTCGGCGAGTAGAAGCGCGTCAGCCGGTCGGAGATCGGGCCCGTGGCCGGCACCGCGAACTGTTGCCAGACGACCTCGGCGAGTTGCGCCGTGTTGATGGCGTGCGCGACGGCCCGGCGGATCCGAACGTCCTTGAACATCGGGTCGCGCATGTTGAACTCGAGATAGAACATCGGCGAGACCATCCCGTAGCCGCGGGTCTCGAGCGCCAGGTGCGGCAGGCCGCCGAGCCGCGCGAGATCGGCGATCGGCACCGGCCACGGGCCGCCGAGATCGAGATCACCGCTCTCGAGTCCCACCGCGCGCGCGGAGGCGTCGGGCACGATCCGGAAGATCAGCTTCTCCAGGTGCGGCTTGCCGGGATCCCAGTACTTGTCG
>QHRT01000422.1 GCA_003220195.1 Candidatus Rokuibacteriota bacterium
GGGAAGGCGCGAAGGTCGTCGTGGGGGACGTGCTCGAGGCGCAGGGCAAGGACACCGTCGACCGCATCACCAAGGCCGGCGGACAGGCGCGATTCCAGAAGCTCGACGTCACGAGCGAGGCCGAGTGGCAAGCGGCCGTCGCCGCCGCCGTCACCGCGTTCGGGAAGCTCGACATCCTGGTCAACAACGCGGGCATCAGCGGCACGTTCGATCCGGACATGACCAGCACGACGGCGTGGGACGCGCTCATGAACGTGAACGCCAAGGGCGTGTTCCTCGGCATGAAGCACGCGGTCCCCGCGATGCGGAAGACCGGCGGCGGCGCGATCGTGAACATCTCGTCGATCTCCGGCTTCGTCGGGCAGGACTGGGTCCACATGGGCTACAACGCCTCGAAAGGCGCGGTGCGGCTCATGACGAAGTCCGCCGCCGTGCAGTTTGCGAATGACGGGATCCGCGTCAACTCGGTGCATCCCGGGATCATGCCGCCGATGCGCACCTCCAAGGCCTCCGCCGATCCCGAGCGACGCGCCAAGGTGCTCCGGGCGGTGCCGTTGAAACGCGAGGCCCGCGTCGAGGAAGTCGCGCACGCCGTCCTGTTCCTCGCATCTGACGAGGCGTCGTACATCACGGGCACCGAGCTGGTCGTCGACGGCGGTCTCCTCGCGGTGTAGCGACGGCTGGAGCGCTGAATGCGCCGGTGGGCGAAACGGCTCGGCGTCACGCTTCTCGCGCTGATCGTGCTGCTCGCGATCCCCATCGTGTGGATCGAGAGTGCCTGCACGGCTTCGCGCGATCCGGGCGCCACGAAGCCGCTGTCGTTCCCCAACGAGCCCGGATATGCCCGGCGGCCCGAGTCGGACAGCTACCTTTCGTACCCGAAATCGCACGTCGTCTACGCGTACGACGATCTCGCCGGCGTGCTGCGACAGGGCGACGAGAGCGACTTCACCTCCTTCCGACAGATCGTCGGTTTCTGGACGAGCTTCTGCCGACTCAACCGTCTGGTGACCGCGCAGTCCCCGGTCGGCTTCGAGACGAAGGTGAGGCTCTACAACACCGGCGTGCGCTTCACCGCGGAGTTCGGCCTGAAGGGCGCGTACGAGCGGACGCTGGGACGCCTGTTCGAGTGGTTCCGCGGGCCCAGCAAGACCGCCGAGGGCCGGTTCGTCGCGCAGGAGACACAGGCGTGCGCCACGTTCATCCGGCGGACACCCTGGTACGAGTACCCGTTCGGCTCGCGCCTGCTGGCGTTCTGGCGCGAGATGCCGTGGGGCGGCGATCGCCAGCTCCGGAAGCTCGAGCGTCGGGCCGTCGTCACCGTCGCCTATGGCACGGACACGGTCTTCGCCGTTCTCAGCGGCCTGGTTTCGCGCGCGGCGGCGGCCACTTCGGATGCAACGACCCACACCATCGTCCTGGGACTCACCGGGGCGGACGTGGCGCGAGACTCGAGGATCACGGTGCTGCGAGACCTGGGCGCCGGCCGCACGCTCATCCGGACGCCGCGACATCAGCTCTACACCGATCTCGTGGTGGACCTCGCGCGTCGCGGCCGGGACATCACCGAGATCGCAGGGAACGACGACATCCTCGTGACCGTGCTGGCGCCGCGCACGTCGCTTCCCGCGCTCACCGGCGTCAGGGAAGTCTTCAGCGCGCCGATCCAGTCACGGCCCGACCGTCGCCGGGTCGGACTGGACGTTTCGATCGTTCGCCTGGCCGCGACGAGCCGCGCCCTCGAGCGAGTGGGCGTGTCGGTCGAGCGCATCTACGCTTATTAGCGATCCCCAAGAGGTCCGCTCGACGACCGGCGCGCGCCGGAGTAGGCTTGGGGCGCGAACCGGCCCGGCAGTCCAGAACAACCAGATCAGGAGGGCACCGTGAAACTTCTCTTCTTCGACGACTTCAAGCTCGGCGTGCTCAAGGGCGATCAGGTGGTCGACGTCTCGTCAGCCGTCCAGGGGATCCCGCATGTCGGACCGCAAGACGTCATCAACGCCGTGATCGAGAAGTGGAATGAGTACAAGAGCAAGCTCGAGCAGGCGGCCACCAGCGGCAAGGCCGTGCCGCTGAGCCAGGTGCGCGTGCGGCCGCCGCTGCCGAAGCCGACCACCATCGTCTGCATGGCCGTGAACTACATGGAAGACGGCACGCGCTCGGAGCCGGCGCCGATCAACGCGTTCCTCAAGTCACCGAGTTCGATCCTGGGCCCCGGCGAGACGATGGTGTTGCCCGACGTGCCGGCCACGATCTTCGAGGGCGAGGCCGAGCTGGCGGTCGTCATCGGCAAGCGCGCGTCCAACGTCCGCGCGGCGGACGCGATGAGCTACGTCTTCGGCTACACCAACTTCATCGACGGCTCGGCGCGCGGGCTGCCGCCGTCGGGGAACACGTTCTACCAGATGAAGTCGCGCGACACGTTCGCGCCGATCGGCCCCTACATCGTGACGGCCGACGAGATCCCGAATCCGCACAAGCGCCAGGTCAAGCTCTGGGTGAACGGCGAGCTGAAGCAGAACTTCAACACCGACGACATGGCGCACCAGATTCCGCGCTGCATCGAGTGGGTCAGCTCGATCCACGCGCTCGTCCCGGGCGACATCCTGGCGACCGGCACCAACCACCGGGGGCTGTCCGGATTCCAGAACGGGGACGTGATCGAGCTCGAGTGCGAAGGAGTCGGTCGGCTCAAGTTCAACATCCGCGACGACCTGAAGCGTGCGTGGTCGCGGGAGACGCGGCTCGACCGGCAGAACAAGGGTCAGGAAGGAACGACGCCGCAGACGTCCGGAAAGCACACGCCCGCGCCGAAATGATCGAGCGACGTCCGTTCGGACGGACCGGTCATCAGAGCTCGGTGACGCTGTTCGGTGCGTCCGCGCTCGCCCGCCCGTGCCAGGCGGACGCGGACCGCACCCTGGAGCTGCTGCTGCACCACGGGGTCAACCACATCGACACCGCGGCGCGGTACGGCGACTCGGAGCTGCGCATCGGGCCGTGGATGGCCCGCCACCGCAAGGATTTCTTCCTGGCCACCAAGACGGGCTCGCGCACCGCCCGCGAGGCGCGCGACGACATCCACCGCTCGCTCGAGCGGCTCCGCGTGGACCACGTCGACCTCCTCCAGTTTCACTCGCTCATGCACCCCGACGACTGGGACACGACCATGGGCCCCGACGGCGCGCTGGAAGCGGCCGGCGAGGCCCGCCGGCAGGGCCTCGTGCGCTTCATCGGCGTGACCGGCCACGGCTGGACGATCGCCGCCATGCACAAGCGCAGCCTGGCGCGCTTCGACTTCGACTCCGTGCTGTTGCCCTACAACTTCTTCATGGCACAGAGCGACCGGTATCGAGAAACGTTCGAGGAAGTCGTGCGGATCTGCCGCGAGCGCAACGTCGCCGTGCAGATCATCAAGTCCATCGCGCGCGGCCCGTGGGCGAC
>QHRT01000417.1 GCA_003220195.1 Candidatus Rokuibacteriota bacterium
GCGCGTGGATGACCGCGCCGATGTCCGGCCGCAATCTCAGGATCTCGCGGTTCAGGTTGTGGCCGACGCTCGTCGGCACGGTGCCGTGGAGCAAGGTCGGCGTCGGCACGTCGGTGATGACGACGTTCTCGATCGTCATCTCCTCCAGCGAGACTTCCGCGTGCTTGGTGTAGACGACGCCGTGCTCGAAGTCGGGATGCGGCACGCGGATCGCCAGGTTCCCGAGCGAGTTGTGGACGTAGCCGCGCGCGACGATCATGCGCGCGTAGCGCAGCACGAGCGCACCGATCGCGGGATCGAATTCCACTTTCGTCATGTCTGCTCCTCGGCGGCCCCCGCCGGTTTACCGGAAGGCGCGGATCAGTTCCTCGTACGCGACCATCTGGCCGCCGCGCGTCGACGACGGCACGACGATCACCGTCCGCACGCCGGCCGCTTGCCAGGCTTCCACGCCCTCGCGGACATCGCGAGCGCTGCCGAAGAGCGTCACGTCGCGGAGCCAGCGGTCGGACATCAGCGCGGGGATGCGATCGTCCTCGCGCTTCGCGATCGCGTCCCTGATCGCCAGCATCTCCTGCTCGTAGCCGGCCTCGATCCAGTAGTTCTGATAGTTCGGTAGCCGCACGTAGTTCACGAGCGCGCGGCGGAGGACGGCGGCCGCGGCCGCGCGGTCCTCGTCGACGCAGGTCGGGACCATGTTGCCGACGAAGAACGCCGGGTCGTTCCGCCGGGCGTCGGGCACGTGACGGAGCGACGCTTCCATGTGCGATCGCGCCGCGTTGGCCCACACGGCGCCCTGCGCGATCTCGGCGGCAAGCTCGACCATCCGCCGGCGCAACGTCGCGAGCACGAGTGGCGGCAAGCCGCCGACCTGGCGCTCGTAGCCGCGGAGATCGGCGACGAACTTCCGGATGTCCTCGAGCGGCTTGCCGGTCTCGATCCCGAGCCGCGCGTGGGTCGGCCCGTGGCTCACGCCGATGCCGAAGCGGAATCGGCCGCCCGAGAGCTCGTGGACGAATGCGGCCGTCTGCGCGTACTCGAAGACGTGCCGCGTGTAGATGTTGGCGATGCTGGTGCCGACCGGGATCTCCCGGGTCGTGAACGCGAGCGCCTCGCACAGGGCGAGCCCGTCGTTGGGGCTCGGACAGTAGATGCCGGTGAAGCCTTCCTGCTCGAGACGCTGCGCCAGGTCGAGCGTCGCCCGCCGGCGCCCCGCGACCGCGACCAGCCCGACGGACGGTTTCATGGCGAAGAGTATAGCCGCGACACCTTGCCTCTCCCCGTCGGCGTCTCTATCATCGCGTTCATGAAAATCCACAACCTGTACGTCGACGACAAGGGCGAGTCGCACTTCCGGGACGTCGAAGTTGAGTACGTCGAGACCGGCCGCGCCGGCCGGCTCTCGAAACGGCTGCCCGCCACCGGGATCATCTTCCGCGAGGTCCAGCCGGACTACGACCTCGACTGGCATCCCGCGCCGCGGCGGCAGTACATCATCAACCTCGACGCCGGCGTCGAGATCACCGCGAGCGACGGCGAGAAGCGCCGCATCGGCGCCGGCGAGGTCATCCTGGTCGAGGACGTCCGCGGCAAGGGACATCTCTCGAAGGCGATCGACGGCAAGGTCCGGAACTGCATCTTCGTGCCGGTCGATTGACTGGATCCACCGCGGAACTCGTTGTCTGCGGCGCCGGGATCGCGGGCGTCGCGACGGCGTATCACCTCGCGGTGCGCCGGGGTCTCCACGGCGTCGTGCTGGTCGACGAGCGCCCACCGCTCACGCTCACCAGCGACAAGTCGACCGAGTGCTATCGCAACTGGTGGCCCGGCCCGGGCGACGCGATGGTCTCCGTGATGAACCGCTCGATCGATCTGCTCGAGGAGCTGGCGCGGGAGAGCGACAACGTCTTCCGCATGAATCGCCGCGGCTATCTTTTCGCAACGGCGAACCCGGACCGTGTCCCGGCGTTCGTCGCCGCCGGGCAGGAGGCGGCGCAGCTCGGCGCCGGACCGCTGCGCCTTCACGAGACGGCCGGAAAAGATTACCGCGCGTCCGGAGCGGAGGGCTTCGAAGATCAGCCGACGGGATGCGACGTGATCACCGGGCCGTCGCTGATCCGCGCGCATTTTCCGTACCTGGCGAGCGACACGGTGGCGGTCCTCCACGCGCGCCGGTGCGGCTGGTTCAGCGGCCAGCAGCTGGGCATGTACCTTCTCGAGCGCGCGCGTGACAAGGGCGTCCAGCTCGTGGACGGCCGCGTCACGCGCGTGGACACGACCGGCGGTCGCGTGCGCGCGGTGCACGTCAACGGGCGGGAGGGCGAGCGCACCATCGCGACGCCGCGGTTCGTGAACGCCGCGGGTCCGTTTCTTCAGCGCGTCGCACGTCTGCTCGGCGTGGAGCTCCCGATCTTCTCCGAGCTTCACGGCAAGGTCGCCTTCGACGACACGCGCGAAGCGATTCCGCGACACGCACCGCTGCTGATCTGGACCGATCCCGTGCGGCTGCCCTGGTCGGACGACGAGCGGGAGGCATTCGCGGCGTCCGACGCGCATCGCCACCTGCTCGAGGAGCTTCCGGGCGGCGTGCACGGCCGTCCCGAAGGCGCGGGTGAGAGCCGCTCGGTACTCCTGATCTGGACGTACGACGTGAAGCCGGTGGAGCCAGTGTTCCCTCCGGCGTTCGATCCGGCGTATCCCGAGATCGCGTTGCGTGGGATGACGCGGATGATTCCGGCGCTCGAGGAGTATCTGTCGCGCCTGCCGCGCGCCTTCGTCGACGGCGGGTACTACACGAAGACGAGAGAGAACCGATTCCTGGCCGGGCCGCTGCCGGTCGAGGGCGCGTACGTCGTCGGCGCGCTGTCCGGATACGGCCTGATGGCGGCGAACGGTGCCGCGGACCTGGTCGCCGATTACATCACCGAACGATCGCTGCCGCACTACGCGCCGGCGTTTCGTCTCGACCGCTACGAGGATCCAACGTACCGGAAGCTGCTCGAACGCTGGGGCGATTCGGGCCAGCTATGAGCACTTCATGACCGGGCTCATGCCCGCGCGCCTCGGCTGAGGTCCGCAACGCCGCCATCGGGCCCGATCACCGCCGCAGATCTCTCGCCGGCACGCCGGTGGGCGATCACGTTTTCCGTC
The DNA here is from genome assembly GCA_003220195.1 of Candidatus Rokuibacteriota bacterium. GTDB lineage: Bacteria > Methylomirabilota > Methylomirabilia > Rokubacteriales > CSP1-6 > AR8. The sequence goes on from QHRT01000417.1 coordinate 3,151, forward strand.
ATGATGGTCACGGTCATGCAGGTGCTCGACACCAGCGTGACCAACGTCGCGATCCCGCACATGCAGGGATCGCTCTCCGCCAGCGTCGAGGAAATGTCGTGGGTCATCACGTCGTACCTCGCCGCGAACGCGATCGTGATCCCCGCGACGGGCTGGCTCTCGGCGCGCTTCGGCCGGCGGCGCTTCTTCATGATCTGTGCCGTGCTGTTCACC
>QHRT01000418.1 GCA_003220195.1 Candidatus Rokuibacteriota bacterium
CCCACCGATTTCCCGCTCTATCTGGCCAGCGGCATCACCGCCGTCCGCACGGTGGGGACGCCGTTCCAGCTCGCGATGGAGCGTGTCGCCGAACGCGGTCAATTCCCGAGCCCCCGGCTGATCACGATCAGTCCACCGATCGACGGGGTGGGGCCAACCGGCCGCACGGACATGCCGCGTGGCGCGGCGATGACGGCCGGCGAGCAGGCGGAGCCTCTCGTTCAGCGCTTCGTGCGCGGCGGCTACCACCAGATCAAGGCGTTCTCGCTCCTGCGCCCGGAGCATCTTCGCGCGCTTGGACGAGCGGCCGTCGACGCCGGAGTGCGTCTCGTCGCGAATTGCCCCAACGCGATGACGATGGAGGAGGCGGTCGACGCCGGCGTGACGTGCTTCGAGCAGCTCCACAACGTCGCTCGTGGGCATCTGCGGAGCGACGCGCCCGAGCCTCCCTTCTGGGACCGCTTCGATCCGGTCCCTGGAACGCGTCTCGACTTCGGAGCCATCCGGAGACTGGCGCGCTTCATGGCGGAGCGGGAGACCTGGAACGTGCCGACGTTGATCTTTCACCAGCGAGGCGGTCAGTCCCCCGAGGTGGGGATGGCGAACCCCGCCTTGAAGTACGTCTCGCGATCGAGCATCACGGACTGGGAGTCGACGCTGATCCGCTGGGCGCGACGTGCGAAGCTCTCCGTCGAGGAGTGGCGGGCCGCGGCGCGCGAGCGCGCGCGCTGCTTCGCCGATGTCGTCGCGATCTTTCACGACGAGGGCGTGCCGCTGCTCGCCGGGAGCGATTCGCTGAATCCCTGGAACGTGCCGGGGACCTCGCTGCACGAGGAGCTGCAGAACTTCGTCAACGCCGGGATGACTCCGTTCGCCGCGCTGCGCTGTGCCACGGCCGACGCGGCTCGGTTCGTCGGCGAAGCGGACCGCTGGGGAACGGTCACGGTCGGCAAGCGAGCTGATCTCGTCATCGTCGGCCGAAACCCGCTACGGGACGTCGGCGCGCTGCGCGAGATCCAGGCGGTGTGCGCGAACGGTTACTACCTCACGCGGGCGGATCTCGATCGTCTCCTGGAGCAGCGCGCGGCGTGCGCGGCCGCGCCGCCCGTGCTGCCGCGGGTCCATCTCGCGCGGGTCAGCGGGGAGAGCCGGATCGTCGCCGAAGGAACCTGGAACGAGCGTATCGCGGGAGCTGACGCGGGCCGCGTGGTCTACCGGCACTCACGACTTCCCGATGGCGGCTGGCTCGTCGAAGAAAGCCATGTGGTCGGTGTCCCGAGACGGCATGTCGAACGCCGCAATACCCGACTCGTCCTCGATCCGAACTTCACGATGCGGTCATGCGAGTACACGGTCGACTCGTTCGCCGGGTCAGAGGTCGGGCGAATCGAGTGGTCGGCGCCCGGCGAGTACATCATTCAGGTGACCGAAGTGGACGGATGGAAGTCCGAGGGACGAGTGCCCGGTGAGCGGATGCTGCCGAGCGAGCGCGTGACCGCGACCCTGTGGCCTCTGGTGTTCGCGCAGCGATCGTCAGCACGGGAACTTTTGACCGTCCCGGCGCTCGATGTCGCGGATGGTGGCGCCGTGCGCGATCTCGGTCTCGCGTTGACGAACGAGCCGCACGAGCCGGAGATCCGCGGGGTTCTGAACGTGGATCGACCGACCCACGGGACCGAGCAGGTCTACCGTCTGACGTCCGACGGGAGATTGCTCGGCATGAAGGAGACGATGCCGCTCCTGTGGCTTCGCGAGCTCGAGCCGGCCGAAAAGGAGGATGCCTCGTCATGAAGCTCGTCGATCTTTCGCATCCCTGGAACATGCACACGCCGGGCTGGGTCGGCTACGCCGGCTCGAAGATCTACTACACGCAGACGCTCCAGACCAACCGCATCGTCTCGCAGCGCGTGGAGACCTCGCTGCACGTCGGCACGCACCTGGACGGGCCGATGCACGCGGCCGACGGCGCCGGCGACATGGCGTCCTTGCCGCTGACGAAGCTGGTCCACGAGGGCGTGATCGTGGACGTGTCGGGCGACGTCGGGGACTGGGACATCATCACGCCGAAGCACATCACGTCGAAGGTGGAGGTCAAGAAGGGCGACATCCTGATCATCCACACCGGGTATCACCGGTACTACGTCGACAAGCCGCAGCAAGACCTCACGCGCTATTTCTGTATGCATCCCGGCGGCGCGGTCGAGCTCGCGAACTGGATGCGAGAGATGGAGCTCCAGTGGTGGGGCATCGACGCGGGATCGGGCGATCATCCGATGAACACGACCATCCGCTACATGCGCCCCGATCTGACGCGACGGTTCGAGGAGAAGGTCGGCAAATCCGTGCGTGACTTCTTCGGCGAGTACGAGTATCGCCACAAGAAGAGCGGGCGCCTGGTGAAGGAGGAGATCTTCCCGCTGCACTACCTCGCGTTCCCCGACGGCTGCATCCACGCCGAGAACGTCGGCGGCGACATCGAGAAGGTGCTGAACCAGCGCTGCATCATCGGCGCGTTCCCGTGGAAGTTCGAGGGCGGCGAGGCGTGCCCGTGTCGCATCATCTGCTTCTTCGACGTCGGCCGGCTCCAGGTCGAGGAGGTCGCGGAGACGCTGACGAGTCGCTGACGTCTCCGCCGGCGGTGTAGGGTACTACGTGCGGCGACGTCTGGTCCGCCCTGTCATCGCCATCCTGGTGACCTCGGGTCTGCTGCTTCCCGCCGCGGCCCGGGCATCCATCTCGCTGGTGCCGGCGGTCACCAATCTCAAGATCCCCGTTCTCGCCACCAATGCGCACGATGGCAGCCGACGCCTGTTCATCGTCGAGCAGGGCGGGGTCATCAAGGTCCTCGGGCCCGGGGCCGTAGCGCCGACGGTCTTTCTGGACATCACGTCGCGCGTGCTGCTCGGCAGCGAGCAAGGCCTCCTGGGGCTCACGTTCCATCCGCAGTTCGAGGAGAACGGCCGGCTCTTCGTGAACTACACGCGCACGCCCGATGGCGCGACGGTGATCGCCGAGTACCGGGTCTCCGCGACGGATCCGAACGTCGCGGCCACCGAGGAAAAGACGCTGCTCGTGATCGCGCAGCCCTTCGCCAATCACAACGGTGGCATGGTCGAGTTCGGGCCGGACGGGTACCTCTACCTTGGCATGGGCGACGGCGGCGCGGGGAACGACCCGGGGAATCGCGCGCAGGATCTGTCTCAACTGCTCGGCAAGATGCTCCGCATCGACGTCGATCATCCCGCTGGGGCGCAACCCTACTCGTCGCGGTGTCTCGACGGTCGCGCTCGACACCGCCGTCGCGATTTCGTCGTTCGGCGAAGACGAGGACGGCGAGGTGTATCTGGTGGGTCTCGCCGGCACGATCTTTCGCATCGAGAACCGTTGCGAAGTCGCGCCGCACGACCCGACGTGCCCCGTCCTCGGCCTCGCGGCGAGCGTGAACGCCCCGGTCTTCACGGCCGGACAAACCATGACGTTCACCGTG
>QHRT01000419.1:0-7811 GCA_003220195.1 Candidatus Rokuibacteriota bacterium
TGGATGGTGCCGATGCGCGCGATGCGATCGCCACGGATGCCGACGTCGGCGCGGTAGCGCGGGAGCCCCGAGCCGTCCACCACGGTGCCGCCGCGGATCACGAGGTCGTACGTCGTGTCTTTCACGATGCGGCTCCTCCCCGCTGCGCGCCGTCGAGGCCGTAGAGCTCCGCCACGTTGTCGTGGAGCACGAGGTCACGCTCTTCTTCGGTCAGGTGCGCGGCCTGCTTCGCCAGCACGGCTTGCGACTCCGGCCAGGTCGAATCGCTGTGCGGAAAGTCGTTCGCCCACATGAGCCGCCGGACGTTGCAGAGATCCTTCACCTGGAACGCCACCCAGTCGTCCTGGAACGTGGTGTAGACGTGCTCGCGGAAGTACTCGCTGGGCAGCCTGGTGAGCGGCCCGCCCGTCAGCCAGTAGCGGTGGCGCTCCCACGCGTGGTCCATGCGGTACATGAAGTGCGGCACCCAGCCCGCGTCGGCCTCGACGCACACGAGCCTGAGCTTCGGGTGGCGCTCGAAGACGCCGCCGAAGACGAAGAGTCCGATGACGTCCTGGCAGCCGCGGATGATCGACATGAACGCGTTGATCTTCGGTCCCCGCGTCTTGAACGTGTCGCTCGCGCTCGTGAGGATGTGGAACGACAGCGGCAGCCCGAGATCGACGGCGGCCTCCCAGACCGGGTCGTACATCGGATCGTCGTAGTCCGCGAGCGCGGGGTTCCCGGGCATCATCACGCCGCGCAGTCCGAGCGTCTTGATGCGCTGGAGATCGCGGATCCCGTCGTCGACCGAGCGCATCGCGGTCTGCCCGATACCCAGCAGACGGTCCGGATGCGCCGACTGATACTCGGCGATCCACTCGTTGTACGCCGCGAAGCAGGCGTGCTTGAAGTCGAAGTCCGGATGGTTGCAGAGCATCAGGCCGACGGTCGGGTACAGGATCTCCGCGGCGACGCCGTCCCGATCCTGGTCGGCGAGCCGCGCGTCGGGATCCCAGCCGCCGCGATGGAGCTCCTCGAACCGGATGCCGAACACGGTCAGGTCCTCGGCACGCTTCCCGGCCGCGGCCACCAGCCCCATCGGAATCGGCTTCGCCAGCCCCTCGATGACGAAGAGGTCGCCGCGCTCGGGATCGCTGACGAGGCGCGGCGCGCGATCGCGGAATTTCGCGTCGATCCGGTCGACGTACGTGTTCGGCGGCTCGGTGATGTGCGAGTCGGCGGAGATGATCGGCTTCGCCATGTGCGCTCCTGTCGCCGTGTGACCAATCGTTTGGTTGGTGAGCCGAATCGTAGGCCGTGGACTCACCCGTGTCAACGAACGGCCGGCCGTTCCCGGCGGCGTCGACACCCTGATTGTGCCGCACATCCGATCGAGGTATTGCGGCGAGCAGGTTCTTGGGCTATGTCCGAGATGCGCTCGACAATCAACCCCGAGCCAGAGGAGATGCGCCCATGTACACGGTGCCTGATGTCGATCACGTCGTGGCGGTGGCCAGAGAACTGGGGATTCATCTCAGCCCGGACGAGGCCCTCCTGTACCGGAAGCACCTCGTGAAGCAACTGGAAGAGTTCGATGCGTTCGTGCAAGCGCGGCTGGAAGAGCCCGCCCCGCCGATGGTCTCGACCGCCCGGACCCCCGGGTACCGGCCGAGCCCGGAAGAAGACCCGCTGAACGCGTGGACGTGGAAGTGCCGCATCGCTGGGGCGGCCAACGGCGTACTGGCCGGCAAGACCGTCAGCTACAAGGACCACATTGCTGACGCCGGGATGCCCATGAGCGTTGGCTCGTTCGCCCTCCAAGGCGTAACGGCCTGAGTGGCGGCTTCGGCACCGGCGGCGCCATCGGGGACTACGGCCGGCCCCTCAACCCCCACAACCACGAGCACGTCACCGGCGGATCGTCGTCAGGCTCCGCCGCGGCCGTGGCCGCTGGCGAGGTGGACATCTCCTTCGGCGGCGACCAGGGTGGCTCCATCCGCATCCCGGCGGCGTTCTGCGGAATCATCGGCCTGAAGCCGACGTTCGGCCTCGTGTCGCACTTCGGAATCGGATTCGGGTCGGACCAGAGCATCGATTACACGGGTCCGATGGCCCGCACCGTGGAAGACGCGGCGGCGGCACTCCAGGCCACGGCGGGGTACGACCCCTACGATCCTCGTCAGACGCGTGATGTCCCCGTGCGCGTCGACGTGATGAGCCGGCTCGCCGACGGAATCACCGGACTGCGCGTCGGCGTGGTGCAGGAAGGCTTCGACGATGCGGAAGACGACGTGCGCGACCGGGTGCTCGCGGCGGTCGACGTCCTCGCCAAGACGGGCGCCGACGTGTCGAAGGTGTCCGTCCCCGCGCATCACGCGATCCGCACGGCCCAGGCTGCGCTCAACGCCGAAGGCGCCCTGGCCGTGTTCAAGACCGGGTTCTTCGGCGCCTTCACCAGGACGTACTACCCCGCCGCAATCATCGCGGCCATCAACAAGTTGTGGGCCTCGCAGGCCGACGTGCTGGCGCCGCGCACCAAGCTCTCGCTCATCGCCGCCGAGTTCAGTCGACGCGATCATCACGGCCGCGTGTATGCCAAGGCCCAGAACGTGCGGCCCGCGTACATCAAGGCCTACGACGCCGCCCTGGCGGACGTCGACGTGCTCGTGATGCCGACCTGCATCATGACGGCGCCCAGGAACCACCGGCCAGGCAGCTACCTCGAAGCCGTCGAGGACAATCTCACGTCGCTGAGCCGTGGCGGCTCACGCAACACCCAGCCCTTCAACTTCACCGGCCACCCCGCGCTCGCCGTCCCCGTCGGCAAGTCCTCCGCCGGCCTTCCGGTGAGCATGCAGCTGATCGGGCGTTTCTTCGACGATCCGCTCCTGATGCGCGTCGCGTACGCCTATCAGCACGCGACCGACTGGAAAAAGATCATCGGCATCCATGCCTGATCACGCAAAGGTCAACGGCGTCCCTTCCTCCCAGGCGAAATACCCCTTGGGATCGGGAGCGTGTTCCTTGCGCGGGTATTGCGCCTGGTCGGGCATGTAGTCGCGGAAGTGGGGCATGACCCTGGACGCGAACAGCTCCATGGACCTCATGATCTTCTCGTGGGGGATCTGGCCGAGGTTGAAGGTGCAGTTCAAGTAGGTGACGCCGACGTACCGGGTCATGCGATAGATCTTTTCCGCAACGAGATCGGGGGTCCCGAAGAACCAGTCCTTGTAGAGGAATTCCGGATCGTCCTGCTCGGCGAGCTGCGCGGTCAATTCGGTCATCGCCCGGCCGGCGTGGACGGGCAACGCGTTCGAGGCCAGGCCACGGGCCGTTCGCGTATGCCAGACGGCATGGGGAAGCATGGCTTTCGCGTCGGCCTCGCTGTCCGAGACGTACACGCCGCGATTGATGATGAACTCCTGGGGCCAGCTGACCTTCGCGGCCTCGACGGCGTCCTGGAACAGGTACCAGTTGTTGATGACCCGGCCCATGCTGCTGGCGGTCCCCCCGGTGATGACCTTGATGCCGCGCTCGAGCGACCACGTCATCGTCGGCACGCTGGACGTCGCTCGCCAGAACTGGGGATGCGGCCTGGTGAGAGGGCGCGGCAGCGTCGTGGTCTCGGGCAGGTTCCAGTAACGGCCCTGGTGGCTGACGTTCTCCGAGCTCAGCAGCTTGGTGATAAGCTCCAGCGATTCTTCGAACATCGCCCGGTTTTCCGCCAGATTCACGCCGAACCTCTGGAACTCGTATTCCTGATACCCCGTGCCGAAGCCCACCTCCACGCGTCCCCTGGTGATGATGTCCAGCATCGCGATTTCTTCGGCGAGCTGGATGGGATTGCGCAGCGGAAGCACGACGACGGCGGTGCTGAAGCGGATCTGCCGGGTCCGTTCGGCGAGCGTCGGGACCAGCAGCAGCGGACAGGGAAGGAACCCGTAGCTGGAGAAATGGTGCTCGGCCCCGACGATGTAGTCGAAGCCGAGCTGATCGGCCAGGACCGCCTGCTCGATCGCGTGGTCGTACGTCTCCTGGGACGGGCGCATGTCGGGCGACTGCATCAAGAGAAAGATCCCGAACTTCATCGTCGACCTCCTCGCGTGATCATAGCTCCGCTTCGAGCGGCAACGCGTCTTGCCCGACTTCGGGTCGCGTGACAGAGTAAGCCCCTGTGAAAGCGAGCGATCCGGACGAGCCCACGCTCGAGACGGTTCGGGCGATCGTCGTGCACATCGCTGATCGGAGTCCGCTTGACGCGGGGCCCGAGACGCCCCTGACCGAGGGCGGCTTCGAGCTCGACTCGGTGAATCCAGCTTCGATCCGGACACGGACTTCACCGACCAGACTCTCGAGACGGTGCGGACGCTCTTCGATCTGATCCGCTCGAAACAGCGGCGCTGAGCGCATGGGCGCGCGGAGACGCCTTCGTGCCGCCTGGGCCGACCGGCCGACACCGGTGTTTCCTCGCAAGACCTGGGCGCTCATCCTCGCGCTCGATCGATTGCCGTGGCCCTGGGGCGAGAACATCATGGCCTGCTGCTTCGTGGCGAAGGCGTTCGTTCGCATCGAGCGTCTGCGCCAGGCGCTGGCCTGGGCCTCGGCGCAGCAGCGCCGCGGGCGGCGCCGCTGGGCTCTCGCGATCTCCCTGTGCTTCCATCACGGCCGTTTCGTCGCGCGGTCGATGGTCACCGGCATTCAGGATCTCGTGACGTTACGCCAGCTCGTCCGCCTGCGTGGGCAAGAGCATCTCGCCGCCGCGGCGGGACGCGGGCGCATCTTTCTCGGATTTCACCTGGGGCCCACGAGCCCGGACATCGCGCTGCGACTCGCGGGCCATCGCGTGACCTGGATCGGCGCCTGGCCTTCCTGGGCGCAGAAGAGAAACGCGTTACCGCCGGAGATCCAGGAACTCTACGCGAGCTCGGGCGAGCACGATGCGCTCGAGACGCGGCCCTCCAACCGCGGGCAGGCGCGAGTGCGTGCCCTGTACCGTGCGCGCCAGTTACTCACGCGCGGCCGGGACATCTTCATCACCGCCGATGGCGCCGGGCAGGCCGCGTTCGAGCTGTCTCTGCCCGGCGGTCCGGCCAAAGTCTGCGCCGGGTGGCTCCTGCTCCGGCAGACCACGGGCGCTTCGGTGCTTCCCGTGCTCTCGCACATGGAGGGGCATACGCAAGTGGTGACAATTCATCCCGCGCTTCCGTCCCCCGTCGCTGACCCGGGAGACGACCTGAAGGTCTGCCGCGAAGCGCTCGGTCGACTGCTCACCGATCACGTCAGGCGATTCCCGGAACAGTGCTACTTTCTGGCGTTCGCGGAGCGACGACGAGCACCCCGGCATCGAGAGACTGACCCACGCCTGATTCACGGCTCGCCAATCTCACCCGCCTGACGCTCCGGCCGCGACGTCTCTGGGAGACGAACGGCTGGTGGGGACAGCCACCGCTCTGGTGGCGCGTCCGCGAGATCGCGCGCACCGATCCGGCCAGGATGGCGGTGGTCGACGAGGACGGCGCGGATCGCTACGTGGATCTCTGGACCGGCGCCCTGCACTACGCGGAGGCGATGCGGCGCTCCGGAGTCGGCCGAGGCGACGTCGTGCTCGCGCAATTGCCCAACTGGCGCGAGTTCGTCACGCTGGCCGTTGCTGCGGAAACCGCCGGCGTCGTGCTGGCCTTCTGCCCGGTCCACTGGGGCTTGCGCGAAACCGCCGGCGCGCTCGCGTTGATCCGGCCGCGGCTCTGGTTCACCACGCTGGCGACCGAAGGCGAAGTGGATCGGACCGAGCTCGTGCGACGTGCTCTCGATGGCGTGAGCTCACCGCTGCGCGCCGTGTTGATCCGAAGTCGAGAGGCGCCGGCCGGCACGACCCCATTCCACGATTGGCTGGCTTCCACCGAAAGGCCATCGGTCGACACGGCCGTCGAGGGCGCCGCGGGGCTGGCGCCTCTCGAGATCGCGGTCACGTCAGGCTCCGCCGGCGAGCCCAAGAGCGTCGTCCACGTTCACGACACGGCGCTGGCGGCCGTCGATTCCACGATCCGCCGCCAGCGCATCGTCCCCGGCGACGTGATTCACGTCGCCGTCTCCGTCTGCCACACGTTCGGATACTTCTACGGCGTCCGCTGCGCACTCCAGGCGGGGGCCGCGATGGTGCTGCAGGAACGCTTCCGCCCGCGGCGCATGCTGGAGCTCATCGACGCCCACGACATCACGATCTCGCTCGGTCCATCGGCGTTCGTGCTCGAGCTGCTCCGCGGCGCCGCGACATACCGCCGCGGACTCACCCGTCTCCGCTTCTTCACCCATGGCGGCGACACGTTGCCTGCCTCTGTCATGCGGCGCGCCGTCGAGCAACTCCCTTTCCGGATCTCGCGCGTCTTCGGGATGACGGAGTTCGGACACGTCACCGCGACCGACGAGACGACGCCCCTCGAGCAATGCATCGACAGCGTGGGGTCGCCGCAGGCCGAGATGGAGCTCCGGATCCTGGACAGCGACGGCACGCCGCTCGGGTCCGGCCGGGAGGGCAGGCTCCACGCCCGCGGGCCATTTCTGTTTGCGGGGTATCTCGCCGAGGATCGCGTCGACGAGGACGTCGTCGACGATGACGGCTTCTTCGACACCGGTGATCTCGGCTTCATCGGCGCCGACGGGTTTCTCCGCATCACCGGCCGCGCCAGGCACGTCATCCGTCGGGGCGCCGAGACCGTGCCCGTCGCTCTTCTCGAGAACCTGATTGCCGGTCACCCGTCGGTGCAGCATGCGGTGGTCGTCGGTGCTCCCGACTCGCGATTCGGTCTTGGCGAGGTGCCCATCGCGTGCGCGCAGCTCCACGCCGGGGCGTCACTCACCCTGCCCGAGATCGAAGAGCTTCTCGCGCAGCACGGCGTCACGCGACGGTTCTGGCCCGTGGGTCTCCGCGTCTTCGACGAATGGCCGCTCGGCCCCACCGGAAAGCTGGACCGCGCTGCGCTCCTCCAGCGCGTGACCGAGCCCGACAGCGCGCGCCGGGAGACATAGCGATGGGCGAGCCGCGGGACGCCCCGATCGCGTGGCCGCCGAGCTGCTATCCAGCGGCGATCCAGGATCGGTACCAGCTTCTCGAGTGCGCGCCGGGCCCACGCGCGCTGCGCGAGCTGCTCCCTCGCTATCTGCGACCCGGCATCCGCGTGCTCGACATCGGCTGCGGAATCGGGAGCGGCGCCTGTCACATCGCCGCGTCGGGCGCCCACCGGATCCTCGCGGAACTTCCGGCCGGCACGGTCCGCGGACACATCGTCGAAAGGTCGCTCGAGGACTATCTCGAGGCGACTCCGCCGCAGGTCGACCTCATTCTATGGACGTACTCGTTCCACGACTGTCTGGATGCCATGAGGACGCAGACTCACGCTCCTGTCTGCGCCGCCGTTGCCGCGCTCCTGCCGCCGGGCGGGCATCTGCTCCTGATGGATGGCGTGTTTGCGCCCGGGGCCTCCGCCGCCGAGATCGAGCGAACGTACATCTATATGGAGGCGATCGTCGGGCACTGCGACCGCGGACGGTACTTTCCCCCGGAGTCGATCGCCGGGTTGTTCACCGGGGCCGGCTTCACGATGATCGAGCAGCACGATGTGCCGCTGGTGGCGCTGGCGCATTATCTCGGGCTTCCGCACGCTCGCACGGCGCTGTTCGTGTTCGTGAAGTGAGATCGCGCGCGCGTTCTACGCGCCTTCGACCAGGATCACGTTTCCGTTCGAGCTCCGTGGAGGGCCCACGCCGTTGCCGCGTTCACCGCGCTCGCGCGCGAGCGTCACGGCGCGATCGCCGCGCGTGCACGCGACCAC
>QHRT01000419.1:7954-9068 GCA_003220195.1 Candidatus Rokuibacteriota bacterium
TGATGAATCACATGCGGCGCGTCGGCCTCGACCCCGCGAAAGACATCACGTGGGTCGCGCACCCGGTCGACGAGGCGATCCGGCTCTTCGCGGATGGCAAGGTCGACGCGATCATGGGCTTCCCGCCGCTCGCGCAAGAGCTGCGCGCCAGGAAGATCGGCCGCGTCGTCGTCGATAGCACGACCGATCGGCCATGGTCGCAATACTTCTGCTGCATGATGGTCACCAGTCGCGAGTTCGTCCACAAGCATCCCGTGGCCACCAAGCGGATGGCGCGCGCCGTCGTCAAGGCCGCGGCGATCTGCGCGCGAGAGCCGGAGCGCGTCGCCCGGGTGCTCGTCGAGCGGGGCGTCGTGAAGCAATACGACTACGCGCTGCAGGTGGTGAAGGAGCTGCCGTACGCCCGCTGGCGCGATTACGATTCGGAAGACACGCTGCGCTTCTACGCGCTCCGCCTGCACGAGGCGGGGATGATCAAGTCGAGCCCGCAGAAGATCATCGCCCAGGGCAGCGATCTGCGCTTCATCAACGAGCTGAAGAAGGAGTTGAAGGGATAGCTCCTCCTCGCCGTCAGGGAGTCAGCGGGAAGTCCGGCAGGAAATCGACCTGTCCGTTCGGTGGTCCACCGGGAGGCGGTCCGGGCGGTGTGGGCACGAGGTTGTAGTAGGCCGGCACCACACGCAGCGTTCGCGGGGTGGCCCCGACGCGCTCGGCGATGAGCGCGGAGGAGTTTTGAATGAGGGCCGCCTGGACCGTCGCGTTGAGTCTGGCCTTGGCGTCGACGCTCGCGCCCGGGGGGGCAGCTTCCACCGCAACGCGGAGGGGCGCATAGAGCGCGCTGATCGCGGTCTTCGGGACCACCGTGCGCTTGTCCGTCGCCGACATGGCCCCGCACGCCCCGTGCCCGACCACCAGGATGAGCCTGGCGTTGAGCACAGCCACCGCGTACTCGAGGCTGGCGATGGTCTCCGGGGAGGCGAAGTTGCCGGCGATCCGTGTGATGAACAGATCGCCCATCACCTGGTCGAAGATGACCTCCGGGGAGAGGCGAGCATCAGCGCAGGAGAGGATCGCGGCGAACGGGTTATGACTCTCGGGGACCCCGGTGTTGATC
>QHRT01000121.1:0-502 GCA_003220195.1 Candidatus Rokuibacteriota bacterium
CCAGTTTCAAGGCGCGGCTGGTGGCGGCTGACGTCACCGGAGCATTGACGTATCTGTCACCGGCGATCCACACCGAGTTCGGACAGGTCTTCCAGGTGCTCGGGTCCGATCTGCCGGCGGTCGGCGCCAGTCTCGAAGATCTCTTCGTGGTGGAGCAGTTCGACGATCTGGCCGAGACGGCGATCGTGCGTCAGGAGGATCTCGCGTCCTTTCTGTACTTCATCTATTTCCGCCGGGACGGCCTGGGTCGCTGGCTGATCGAGGAGATGTAAGACGATGCGCGAACGATCGACGACTGCGCTGCTGCTCTTGCTGATGGTGATCCTCGTGATTCCCGCCTGTGTCAGGCGAGATCAGCCGTGTCGATTCATGCAAGTGCCCTGCATGTTCGAGGCGCCGCCATTCAAGCTCACGGTGGTCGATGCCGGGACGGGTCAGCCGCTGGCCGACGTGCACGCGCTGGCCGAATGGCAGATGGTGGGCGCCAATGGTCGACCGGACG
>QHRT01000121.1:570-19408 GCA_003220195.1 Candidatus Rokuibacteriota bacterium
CCGTTCATCACGTTGTTCAAGACCGGGTACCGGGCGTTCCTGGTCAACAACCAATATGATCCGCCGGGTGAAGAGCAAGAACGCGTGCGGAGAAGTGCGCACGACGGCGTGACGTATGCCATGGAACCGTTCCACGGAGCGCCGGAACAGTGGCTCGAACAGCTGGGTCGCGTGGCGTTCGGCATCGCGGTTCCGAGAAGCGGTGAAGAGACCCGCAAATTCCGCTCCGTGTACCTCAATCGCCTGAACCGAATCTCGGCCGAGGGCAACAAATTCACGGCAAAGGAGCACGCTCCCGGCGGCTTTTTCTGGCACGTCGACAGAGAGCTGACCCGGCTCCAGGGGAGAGAGCAATGAGAGACGCCGTTCGTCTGAACGCCGCCGTCGGCATCGCCGTTCTCGTTCTTCTCCCGATGCGGACCGTTCATGCGTATGACGTCCGGACCCACGGGAGCGTGGCGGGTGAGAGCTTCGATGCGTCGAAGGCGCTCCAGCGCTATCTCCGCGACGTGGGTCTCCGTCTTGACGCCAGATTCGATCCGCAGGCCGCTTCGCCGCCCGGGAAGCTGGCCGAGTTCGTCAACGTCGGGACGGCGCGCGACTGGATGATCGAAGGCGTCATCCGTTAGGATGACTACCGGCAGAGTCACGCTCAGCAGCCGTTGCAGTGTCAGCCGCCTCAGAATCCCGAATCGGCGATCAATCGTCCCACGAACCATTTCTTCGACGTGCAGCGTGGCGGTAGAGGACTGACAGTGGACGTTCGCCTCGGCACGCCCGCGCGCGATTGGGCGCTCGGCCTCGACGGGCGCGGCCCTGGAGAGACTGAAAACCAGTTCTCGCTGATCGACGCACGGGGCTATCAGCTCGACTCCTTCATTGCAACCACCCGGCTGGACAGGGACCTCAAGACTGCGCGCATGTTCCGTGCTCTCGGTCAGGTGATCCACGTGCTCCAGGACATGGCTCAGCCGCAGCACACCCGAAACGATCCCCATATGGGCTGCGGCATCCCGACGCTCGAGACGATCGGGGGACAACGAAGCTGGTACGAGGTGTACACCGAGACGCGCGCGCTGGGGCAGAACTACCGTGGACGCAGTGCCCCAAGCCGGCCTCTCGTCTTGTCGGGATATGATCCGGTGGGCTTTCGCGCGGATCGAGACTATTGGGCCAACGCAAACCACTCCGGACTGGCCGAGTACTCCAGCACGAATTTCTTCTCCGCCGGAACGAACTTCGGGAGCAACGATCCGACGCAGCCATGTGGCGGCCTCGTGCGGCCCGTCTGTGCCCCGGCACTCTATGAGTTCGAGAAGATCCGGGTTCCCGTGTTCTCGGTGACCGGGCGATCAGTGACCGGAACGGTGGGCTTCTACGTCGCGAATATTACGGATCGAGTGACAGGAAAGGTGGATCGCGTCCGCGTGTCGAGCCGTTCGCTCTGGGATCAACATCTGAAGGACAAGGGCGGCACGGGAAAGTTCTCACTGAACACGTACAACTACGACTCCATGGCCGACGTCCTGTTGCCGCGCGCCGTCGGATACTCCGCGGGCCTGCTCGACTACTTCTTCCGCGGCAGTCTGGATGCGTCCGTCGCGCCGGACCCTGACGACCGCACAGGCACGCGGTTCGTGCTGCGGGGCGCCGTCAACGTCACATCGGGCGACGGCACGCCCACTGATGAGCTCGCCGCCGGCACGATCACGCTGTACGCCGACGATGCGGACGGCACCCGGACTCCAGTCGGCGGGTTCATCTCTCTGACGGTGAGTCGCGATCCGTTCCAGTCGGCCTCGTTCCTTCTCCCGCCTGATGCGGTTCGGCTGGTCGCAGTGTATCAGGGCATGCTCGGGCAAGGCGGCGTCGACGACGTGTGGTTCCGCGACGCCACGGACAACCTGCCGCTGGGCGTTGCGCGCAACCCGCAGCTCGGCGGTCAACGTCCCCTTGGCGTCGCGTGGAGTGTCGACGGCCGCCGGTTCGCCGTCTGGGTTGCCGGGTGGGAGTATCACATCTTCCGGCTGAATCGTTCCCAGGCTGATGGACGCGCCGATATCACGGCCACCTGGGAACGAAGCGAGGAGCCATTCGACAGCGACAACGTGGCGATGGACGTCGCGGTCAATGTCACGACCACCGGGACGCAATTCTGGTCCATCGCCACACCAACGGAGTTCGTCGGCGATCGCTGCGACACCGTCCGCTACATCGTGACGCCGGCCTCCGCCACTCTCGGCGGCACGATCAGCAAGCGACGCAGCTACACGATGCGCGACCTCTTCTATACGCCGTTTCCCGGCTGGGCAGGACAGAAGGTGGACCAGGCGAGCGGCGGTCGACTGATCAAGGACGTCAGTGCCGCCGACGGCACGGATTTCCTCGACACCACGATTCGCGACACCTGGCTCGACGAGGACGGCCAGCTGGTGTTTGCGCTCACGCTGCTCCCGAACCTGACGCTCGCCCATGAGAGCTATCAGGACGTGTCACGATCACGACGCCGCCAAGGAGCGCCGGCAGCGGAGTCGAGA
Source organism: Candidatus Rokuibacteriota bacterium (assembly GCA_003220195.1). GTDB lineage: Bacteria > Methylomirabilota > Methylomirabilia > Rokubacteriales > CSP1-6 > AR8. Next base: position 3,108 of record QHRT01000121.1, read on the forward strand.
TAGCCGATCCTCTGGCGGGCGTGTGGACCCCGAAGGCCGGCTGGCTGTGGCGGTCCTTCCGTCTCCCGGCGACGTTCGACTATCGAGACGATGTGAGCCAGGCCGTCATCGAGGAGCGAGCGACCGGTCGGGCGGCGTACTTCTGGCAGCCAAAGACCCGCACGATCAGCTGCACGAGCAGCCCGGACCCCGGCACCAGGATCATGCGGCGGGTGACGCCGGCGTGCACGGATCTGTCCAACTCCGCGGTGCGGCTTGGCAGTTCGCAGACGGCGAAGGTGGTCGTCGCGACAGGTCACACGATCACGCACAGCATCGACGTCGCAGATGACACGGCGACCGTCACGGTTCGAGAGCCCTTCACGGTCTTCGACGCGTCGGTCGATCGCGCCGTGCGCCACGAGTACCGCACGACGCTCGACGTGCCGCTCGACGTGAGGCGCCACATCACGGGCGCGACGGTCGACGTGAATCTGGAAACCGGCGCGTTCACGACGCTCACGACGCACGACGCGGCTCGATGCCCGACGTGCAGCGCGGACTACGGCGAGTTCGCGAGTGACGTCATCACCTTCGACATCATGGGGTCGTTCACGGTCGAGATCACGGACGTGAAGGAGGTGGACGGATTGCGGTCGTATCCGGGTGATCCACCGCGGACGTACGTGGACACGGTCAACACCGCCGCGATCGAGCTCGGGGAGACGGGTGACCTGTCGACGAACTGGGTCGCGCTCTCCCGAGGCCACATGCAGGACCCGGTCGGGATGGCGTTCCTCGATCAGGCGTTCCAGCGGCAGGGGATGGCGCCCGGCGCACTCTGGCCGTCGGAAGATACCCCCTCCTGGCAGGAAGCGTTCACCGAGGGCGTGTCGATCGACTGGTTCGGAACCTCCGCGTCTCCGTCGACAGAGCAGACCAGCCCGTTCGGCGTTCTGCTGTCGGAGGGGACGACGGTGGCGCACCAGCGGCTGATCAACGGGACGGAGCTGCGCGACATCCGCGTGATGCATTGGGATCGAGACCCGTCACTGGCGCGATACATGGTGTCCGTCTGGACGGATCCGAGGGAGAACAAGAGCGTACCGATCCATTACGGCATGTCGACGTTCGTGATGAACGGGCTGGGGCAGCTGGTGACGATACTCGAGCCGCCGCGCAGCGGCCCCGGCGGTGACTTCGTCCGCGTCGAGCCGATCCTCGTGAGCGGCTCGCCAGCGCAGGCGCTCTGGCTCCGGACAGTCGAGAAGGACCGCTACGAGGATGTCCGGAAGACCGAGCTGGTCCGGACCGAGCTGCCGACTGGCGCCGAACGAGTGCTGGCGAGTTCGTACGACGACATCGCGGGACTGGCGACGGTGCTGGGTCGGATGCTCACGTCGGCGCCGGGGGACTTCGCCCGAGTGCGCCAGGCCGACGGGATCAAGGATCTCTCCGTTACCGTTCAAGGGCCGTCGGGCAGCGGATGGCTCGACCTCGGGTACTCCTGGTTTTCCGTGGTGGCGGAAGCTGCGGACGGAGTCCTCCATCCCTCGAACCTGGCTGCGGCATACGCCGTGACGCCGGGCTTCGTGTCGCACACGCTCCGGTGGACGAATCCGACGCCGCCGCCGGTGCGCGTGCACGTCTTCCGCTGGAGTGAGAGTGAGGACGGCGCCTACGTGGCGAGCCTCGAAGGTCCGGCGACGGAGTGGGTCGAGGGCTCGACGCCGTTTCCCGGCGCTCGAGACTTTCAGCCCGGCGCGCGGCTGCCGGCCCGTCGGCTGGTGAGAGAGTCAGCAGGGCCGTAGAATCGGAAGAATTCGTTCTCCCGGGAGCCGCCGATGGACTTCGCGTTGACCGAGCAACAGGAACTGATCCGCAAGGAGGTCGCCGCGCTCGCGCGCACCTTCTCGCTCGATTACTGGCTCGAAAAGGACCGGAAGGAAGAGTACCCGTGGGAGTTCGTGAAGGCCTTTGCCGCCGGCGGCTGGCTCGGGATGATCGTGCCCGAGGAATACGGCGGCGGGGGGCTCGGCGTCACGGAAGCGTCGATTCTCCTGCACGAGATCTGCGCCGCCGGCGCCGGCACCTCCGGCGCGTCGCCGATCCACTTCTACATGTTTCCGCCGATGCCGATCGTCAAGCACGGCTCGGAGTCGCTCAAAAGTGCGGTGTTGCCGGGGCTTGCGGCGGGCGACGTCGTCATGTCGTTCGGAGTGACCGAGCCCAATGCCGGGACCGACACGTCGCGCATCCAGACGTTCGCGGAGCGTCACGGCGATCGTTTCGTCGTGAACGGCCGCAAGGTATGGAACACGAACGCGCAGCAAGCGACCCACATGCTCCTGCTGGCGCGCACGGCGCCGCGCGACGACGCGAAGCCGTACCGGGGCATGACGCTCTTCGTCGCCGACTTCGATCGCTCGCGTATCACCGTCCGGAAGATCGACAAGCTCGGCCGCGCGGCGGTGGACTCGAACGAGATCTTCATCGACGGTCTCGAGATTCCTGCCGGCCGCGTCGTCGGTGAGGTGGGCAGCGGCTTCTATCATCTGCTCGACTCGCTGAACCCGGAGCGGATCATGACCGCGATCGAGGCGGTCGGTATCGGCCGCGCCGCGCTAGAGCGCGCGGTCGCCTACGCGAAGGAGCGCGTGGTCTTCGACCGGCCGATCGGCCAGAACCAGGCGATTGCGCATCCGCTCGCGCTCGCATGGGCGAAGCTCGAGACCGCCGAGCTGATGTGTCTCAAGGCGGCGTGGCTCTTCGACAACGGGCGGCCCTGCGGCGCCGAGGCGAACACCGCGAAGCTCATGGCGGCGGAGGCGGGCTTCGAGGCCTGCGACGTGGCGGTCCAGACACACGGCGGCTACGGCTACGCGAAGGAGTTCTACGTCGAGCGACTGTGGCGCGAGGTCCGGCTCTACAAGATCGCGCCGGTGTCACAGCAGATGGTGCTCAACTACCTCTCGGAGCACGTCCTCGGCCTGCCGAAAAGCTACTGACCATGGCCCCTGACGTTCCTTATCCTCGCTCGGAAACGATCCCGTCGATCACCGCCGCCGCGGCGGCGAGCGTGAGGCCGAGCGCGATGCCGCCGACGACGTCGGACGGCCAGTGCGCGCGCAGTATCACCCGCGCGAGCCCGACCAGAACGATGGCGAAGAGCGCCGCGGCGCGCACGAGCCGGGACGCGACCGGCCGGAACGCGCCGGCGAGATAGACGATCGCGCCGAAGAACGCCGCCGCTGCCGTGGAGTGCCCGCTCGGAAATCCCCACGACGTGGCCTCGGGGCGAGGCCGGCCGACGATCGCTTTCACCACGTCGGGAAGGCCCGCGGCGACGATGATCAGACCGGCCCAGAGCCACCATCGCCGGCGCGCCCGATCGAACACCAGCAACATCAAGAGCGTTCCGGGGAACAGGAGGCGCCAGTCGCCCGCCATGTTGACGACGCGCATCACGACGACGAGCGGTGGCGAGGAGACGTGCAGCACGGCCTCCCGAATGGCGATGTCCCCGGGCACCGTCCGCGAGATCGCGACGAAGAGCGTGAGCGCGACGAAGAGCGCCAGGGCCAGCGTCATGACCCCGCGCGGATGCGCCAGCGTCACCGTTCGCGAATTCAACTGGTCTTCTCGATTGCCGTGATCAGCACGTTCGGCGGTATCCCTTCGACGGTGAATCGTACCGCGTCACCGGCGCGCAGTCCTTGATGGAGCGTCGGGGACGCCTCGCGGAACCCCATCGTCATGGGCGCCATGAACCCGGGAATCGCCTCGTGCGTGATGACGATCAGCTGCATCTCGGGCAGGACCGCGCGCACGACGCCCCGCACGTCCCAGCGCTGGACGCCCGGCGCCGCGGCTCCACGGGTTGCGCGCAGCGCAGCGAGCTCGCGCTCGAGCTCTCCAGTCCTGCCGCGCTCGGCGCCGAGCTCCTGCTCGAGCGCCGCCGCGCGTCGGCCCCACCACGCGTAGCCCCAGCCGGCGCCCATCACGAGCGCGAGGTTCAAGAGCAGCATGGCCTGCCACACTCTCAATGCACGTGCTCGTCCGGCGGCGCGCCCGCCGGCTTCTCCTGGTTCAGCCGCTCCGCGTCGGCCAGCAGCAGAGCGACGTCGCGCGTCTCGTCCGCGCTCGCGGTCCAGCGGGCGCGAATGTAGCCCTGGCGATCGATCAGGAACTCGGCGTGCGGGGCTCGCGGCGCGAAGAGCCCGTACGTCCGCACGATGTCGGCGGCGCCGTCGGTGACGATGGGGAACAGCACCCGCGGCTCGTCGCCGAGCCGGCGAATCGCGTCCGGGGCGGCATCGGTGGGCGCCGCGATGATCTCCATCTCGAGCGACGTGAGCAGCGCATAGCGTTCCGCGAGCTGGGCCAGCCGCGGCCGTGAGCCCGGCAGCGTGTAGAGCACGAGGAGGACGACACGGCTGCCGCGGCGGTCGCGCAGCGCGCGCGCGGGCGTCGGCCCGACGCTGAACGAGAAATCGGGAGCCACGAGCCACGGCCGCTCGCGTCCGACGGTGGGCCCGAGACCGCGCGCGGCGTCCGCCGCCCCGAACGCCCGGACGAAATTCACGAGATCCCATCGCTCCGCGTCCCCGAGCTCGGCCCCGAACGCGGGCATTCCCGACCGGGCATCGCCGTGAGTGATCCACCAGAAGAGATCCCCCGCGGTTCTTCTCGCGGTCTGTCGCGAGAGAAGCGTTGGGAACTTCATCGAACGGGCGTCGGTCGGGGTCGTCGCGCGCGGTGGCGTCGCGCCACGACGGTCGACGCCGTCGCTCGCGGCGTCAGCCGTCGCGCCGTGACATCGCGCGCAGTGCTCGGTGTAGAGCGATCGGCCCGTCGCGATCGACACCGCGGTGTACGGCACCGCCGGGCGCCAGAAGCTCGTCGGGTACGCGGCGACGGCGAGTGCAGGGACGGCAGCGCCCGCCGCGAGGACCGCGACGACGAGGCCGGCGGCCAGCGCCGCCCATCGGCGGCGGCCCGGGACCAGCGATGCCAGCGCCGCGACGACGCCGAGCACCGCGATCTGGGTCGCGACGATCACGCGCGCTCGCGCGCCGGGCGAGTCGGCGACGGCATCCCACGTCAGACGGAACGGCAACGGCCAATCCGGCTGCTGGTGCCGCGCCGGCGCCATCGTCGTCATCACCGCGACGATCGCGAGGATCGCCAGCGCGAGCACCGCCTCGATGCTGACGAATGTCGCCAGCCGCTGCATCGCCGGCCGCCCGACCGTGTCCGCCGGGCCGGACAGCGCCGGCACGAGCCGTCGACGGTTCACGGCGGCGAGCGCGAGGATCGGCAGCAGAAGCCCGAGCTTCACGAGAAGAAGTCGGCCGTGCGCCGTGCCGATCAGACCGGGAAGCGAGCCGACCTCCACGATCGTGTTGACGACGCCGGTCGCCAGCATCGAGAGCATCGCGATCAGCGCAAGCCGCGAGAAGCGCCGCGCCACCAGGACGCTCAGAGGACGCGCATCGGCGCCGGATGCGCGGCTCGCGACGAAGAGCAGCATCGCGAGCGGGATGAGCCCGCCGGCCCACAGGCCGGTGCCGAGCAGGTGAAGGGTGTCGACCACGATCGCTCCCGTGATGCCCGGCGCGACGGCCGCCGCGTGGCCGGCGAAGCTCGCCAGCGCCAACGCGACGGCGCCGAGCAGCAGCGACTCTTCGCGCATCACCACCCAGTCCGGAAGTCGCCGGAGGTCGAGGCGGAACAGCAACAGCGCGCCCAGCACGACGAGCAGGGCCTGACGCGCCACCCAGACGAGGCCGAAGCGCGTGTCGAGCATCACACGCGCGATCGCGCGTGGATCGTGCGCGGCGCTGGTACGCGACTCGAACACGACGGTCTGGAGCATAAGAATGCCGACACCCGAGACGATCGCGACGAGCGCGAGCCACCGCGCGCAGGCGACGAGGGAGGCTTCCCACCGCACGGCGGTCGGGCGATCCGAGCGTCCGGCCAGCAGGATGGTCGAGAACGCGCCGACCAGCAGGACGCTCGTCGCGAGATGCGCGAAGCGGAGCCCGAACCCGATCGTCGTCACGCCGCAATGGTCACGGACCGGCGCTCACGCGAAACGTGACCTGCCCTTCCGTGATGTGCGCGTCGACCGACAGCACCCGCCACAGCACCTTGTAGACGCCGGACGGCAACGACGGCACCGGGACGCGGAGCATTGCGCGATTCTCCCGGTCCACCCCGCTCGTTCCGCGGTCGACGGTCCGCCCCTGCGCGTCCACGACGCGCGCCGAGCTGTAGGCCGGCTCCAGACGCTCGGTGAAGAAGAGCTTCACCTCGCGCGGCGCTTCGCGGACGACGCTGCCATCTCGAGGTTCCGCCCGCTCGAGGAACGCGTGCGCCCCGGCGGCGCCGCCGACCGCGAGCAGCGCGGCGAGCGTGACGGCCGGACCGAGACGCGGAGCGACCGTCACTTCGTCAGGCGCTGGATGGTCACGACCAGCAACGCGTCCGGCGTGTCCTTGAGGCTGAAGGCGATCCGATCACCGACGCGCAGGCCGCGAAAGAGATCGGTCGACGCGGCGATGAACGGCATCGACATCCGGTCGTCCATCAGGCCGTGGATCGGCTCGTGCTCGATCACGATGACCGGCCGCGTCTTGTGCAGGTCCGACGGCGGCGGGAGGACGGCGAGCACGATTCCGGTGCCCTGATACTCGGCGGGTGCGGCCTTCGAATCGGCGGCGCACGCGAACCCCGCCCACAGAAGAAGCGCGAGCGCCCCCGCGACCTTCGTCACGCGGAGAGCGTACACCCGTCGCCGCTGTCCCATGTATTCTGGGCCCGATGTCCCGCCGCGCCGATGTCCGGGCGATCTTCTTCGACGCCGGCAACACGCTCGTGCGCATGAACTTCGCGGCCGTCGCCGATCGCCTGCGCGCACTCGGCGTGACGGTGACCACAGACGCGTTGATCCGTGCCGAGCGCCGCGCGCGCGTGCGCCTCGACGAGGGCCACCTGGCGCGTTCCACCAGCGGCACCGAGACGCGGTCGACGCAGGACGCGTATCTGCGGTACGTGCTCGACGAGGTCGGGATCGTCGACGACGCGCTCGTCACGGCGCTCGCCGGGTGGCGGCGCGACTACAACGTGCCCGTCGGGCTCTGGGAGCTGGCGGAGCCGAACGCGGAACCGGCGCTGGCCCTCGCGCGCGCCGCGGGCCTGCGCACGGCGGTGATCTCCAATTCGAACGGCTCGATCCGCTCGTCGCTGACGTCGCTCGGCCTCGCGCGCCATCTCGAGCTCGTGATCGACTCGTTCGAGGTCGGCGTCGAGAAGCCGGACCCGCGGATCTTCCGGCTCGGGCTCGACCGGATGCAGCTCGGCCCTGCCCAGGCGGTGTACGTCGGCGACATGTACTCGATCGACGTCCGTGGCGCCCGGGCGGTGGGCATCGACGCGATCCTGCTCGATCCGGAAGGGTGCTGGGGCGAGCGGGACTGTCTCGTGGCGGTCGACGTTCTGAGCGCCGTCCGGCTCGTGGTGGAACGCTACTCCGCCGGGACCGTCACGAACGGATAGCGCCGGAGCGCGTCGTAGATGGCGCTTTTCATCGCGGCGATCTCTGCCTCGGTCCTGGCCTCGAAGCGCAGCGTGAGATACGGGTTGGTGTTGGAGGCGCGCACCAGCCCCCAGCCGCCGCTCGGAAAGAGCACGCGCGCGCCGTCGATGTCGACGGTGTCGTAGCGAGTCTTGAGCTCCGCGACCAGCTCTTCCACCACGCGAAACTTCTCGGCGTCCGGACACATCGCCTTGAGCTCGGGCGTGGCGTGGAGGTGCGGGATCGAATCGAACAGCCACGACGCCGGGCCCGCGGCTCGCGCGACGATCTCGAGGATCTTCGCCGCCGCGAGGATCCCGTCGTCGACGCCGTAGTAGTTCTCGGCGAAGAACATGTGGCCGCTCACCTCGCCGCCGAGCAGGATGCCGTCGTCGCGCATCTTCCTCTTCAAGTGAGAGTGGCCCGTCTTCCACATGACCGGCTCGCCGCCGTGCTGCCGGATGTCGTCGATCAGCGATTGCGACGACTTCACGTCGAAGACGATCTTCGCGCCGGGATGGCGCGACAGGAGATCGCGCGCGAGCAGGACCAGGATCAGATCCGCCTCGTGCCGGCGGCCGCGCTCGTCGATGACACCGACGCGGTCCGCGTCACCGTCCCAGGCGAGGCCGAGGTCGGCGCCCACCTCCACGACCTTCGCCTGGACGTCGACGACGTTCTTCGGGTCTTCGGGATCGGGCAGGTGGTTCGGGAACGTCCCGTCCGATTCGCAGTGCAGCTCGAGGACGTCGCAGCCGATCTGGCGCAGGAGCTCGGGCGCATAGACGCCGGCGATGCCGTTTCCCGCGTCGGCGACGATCGTGAGCCGCCGCGGGAGCGTGACGAGGCTCTTGACCGCCTGGAAGTAGTCCTCCCGCGGGCTGCGCGTCGACTGCGTGCCCGCGCCGCTCTCGTAGTCTCCCGCTTCGGCGGTCTTGCGCAGCCACTGGATCTCGTCCTCGGTCAGCGGCGCGGCGCCGCGGTGGACCATCTTCACGCCGTTGTACTCGATCGGATTGTGACTGCCCGTCACGTTGGCGCCGCCGTCGAGCGACCAGTGCGCCGTCGCGAAGTAGAGGATCGGGGTCGTCACGAGCCCGACGTCGATGACGTCGATCCCCGCCACGCGGACCCCGTCGACGAATCCGGTTTTGAGCTCGCTCGAGGACGTCCGGTTGTCCTGCCCCACCGCGATGACCCGGCCGCCCTTGCGACGGATGAGCGTCGCGTACGCCCGGCCGACCTGACGGAACGTGTCGGCATTGATATCGTCGCCGACGCGGCCGCGCACGTCGTACGCGCGGAAGATGTGGGGGTTCAGCATTGTGCGGTCCTCTCTTCTCGGCTACCGTCAGCGGTCGACGCCTGTGTGAACCCGAGGCGCGCCGCGGCTTCGCCGGGGCGCGTCCGAACGTTGGGGGTGTGGGGCCATTACGGGCGCGTCCGCGCGCCCCTCGGGGCCCCACAACGATCGATTTCTCAAGGAGGGTAACACGATGGACGAAGAGCTCCGGCAGCGCACCAAAGCCACCGCGCAGATGCTCTTCCACACGGTGAAGGGCGGCACGGGGTTCGAGACGTGGAAGAAGATCGACAAGGACCTGGCGCGCGAGCTCAGCATGTTCTTCACGGGGAAGCTCTACAGTCGCGAGGTCATCTCGCAGAAGCAGCGAGAGCTGTTCGCGGTCGCGTCCCTCACCGTGCTGCATCGGCCGAAGGAGCTCTCCGCGCACGTCCACGCCGCACTCAACGTCGGCGCCACGCGTCGCGAGATCGGCGAAGTCATCTTTCAACAGGTGACGTACGGCGGGATGCCGGTCGTCGTCGAGGCCCTCGACGTCTTCGTGGACGTGCTGAAGGAGCGAGGCGAGTGGGACGGCTGAACGAGGTCTGACGGAGACATCGCGTCGTCGTCCGGCTCACGCGTCTTACGAAGGGGATCTGCGCACGCGCGACGCGGCGTATCATCAAGGCTTCGTCTGCGCCTGGCTCATCGGTCACTTCTTCGATGCGTGGCGGAAGGCGCACCCGGGCGAGCCGGACGGCGCGGAATTCCTCGAGAGCTTCGGCGAGCATCTGCCGGACGCGGGCGTCGGGACGATCAGCGAGATTTTTCGACGCCGAGGCCCCGCACGTCGCGAGAGGATGTATCGCGCAGGCCTGGAGCGTCGCCGAAGTGCTGCGCGCGATGGTCGCGACCGCGGGCCGAAAGGTCCCGGGGAGGTGACGCTGCGGCGAGGAGGCCGAACCGACGATGACGGAGGAGAGACTCGACGCGGCGCTCGGCGTCGCGATCGAGGCGGCGCGCGCGGCGGGCGAGATCGCGATGAAGTACTACCGCTCGGCATTCGACGTGACGCTGAAGCCGGATCAGTCGCCGGTCACGCAGGCCGACCGCGAGGCCGAGCGCGCCATCGTCGACATTCTTACGCACCGCTTTCCCGACTACGGTGTTCTCGGCGAGGAGTTCGGCGGTCACGGGACCTCCGACGCGCGCTGGATCATCGATCCCGTCGACGGGACCCGGAACTTCATCCGCCACATCCCGATCTGGGCCACGCTGATCGCGCTGGAGGAGCGAGGATCGATCACGGCCGGCGTGATCCACGTGCCACCGACCGGCGATCTCTACACCGCGCGTCGCGGTGGAGGCGCGGTGCTCAATGGCCGGCCGATCCGCGTGTCCGACGTCGCGGAGCTTGATCGGGCGTTCCTGCTCCACGCGGGTCTCGGGCTCGTGAAGAGCGCGGGCCACTGGGACGGCTTCATGAGACTGGTCGATGCGACCGAGCGCCAGCGCGGCTTCGGCGATTACCTCGGCTACGCGCTGGTCGCCGAGGCGAAGGCCGAGATCTACGCCGAGGTCGATCTCAAGCCCTGGGATCTCGCGCCGTGCAAGATTCTCGTGGAGGAAGCGGGCGGCCGCTTCACCGACTGGGAGGGGCGCGACACGATCTACACCGGCACCGCGCTGGCGACGAACGGGCATCTCCACGACGCGGCGCTCGCCCGGATTCGCGGCTGAGCACACTCGTCATCCATCCTGGCGCGCTCGGGGACGTTCTGCTCGCCGTGCCCGCGCTGCGCGCGTTGCGAGCGGCGGCGCCCATGACGCGAGCTCTCGCCGAGGACGCGCGCGGAAGCTCGGTGCGCGAGCCACTGACGCTCGCGTCGGAGCCGCGAGTCGGCGCGCTGCTCCTCGCGCTCGGCGTCGTCGACGACACGATCCGGTTCGATCGCCTCGGCCTCGAGGCGCTCTTCGCCGACACTCCGTCCGCTCTTCCGATCGAACCGTTCCGCGGCGTGGATCGCGTCGTGAGCTGGTTCGGATCGCGAGACGAACGGTTCGCTTCGAAGCTTCGGGCTCTGGCGCCGGACGTCACCGTCGCGCCGTCGGTCCCGTCGGTCCCGGTCCACGGTCTCGTGTGGGCGCATCTTCTCGGAACGGTCACGACCGGCGCGTCCGCCGAACATCCGGAGCGCGCGCCCATCGCCGTTCCCGAGCGGCTCGTCGCCGAAGGACGCCAGGTGCTCACGAAGATCGGCTGGGACGGAGGCCGCCCGCTCGTGATGATCCATCCCGGCGCCAGCGGACCGGCAAAGCAATGGTCGGCGGAGGGCTTCGCCCGGGTCATCACCGCGCTCGGCGCGCGCACTCGAATCGTCCTTCACGAGGGCCCGCTCGACGGCGACGCGGTGCGCGCGGTGCACTCGCGCGTCGAAGCGTCCGTGCATCGACTCGACAACCCCGCGCTGCCGGTGCTGGCCGGCGCGCTCACCCACGTGGATCTGTTTCTCGGCACCGATTCCGGCATCAGCCATCTGGCGGCTGCGGTCGGCGCCCGGTGCGTCGTGCTGTTCACGTCGTCCGCGAAGCTCCGGTGGCAGTCGTGGGCTCCGGGCGTCGAGACGCAGGTCGTCACACCACGCGAAACTGCCGACCCTGATGTTCGCAGGGTGATGCAGCGGATCCGACGCTTCCTTGGCTGAGCCCAACGCATTGCCACCGCGCCGCCGGTCGCGGTCTCGGCGCTCGCACGCCGGGCTCGTCGCGTCCGGAGCCGTGATCGTCCTCGCCGGCTTCGCCGTGGCGCTTGGCGAGATGTGGCGCTTGCCGAAAGGGACGGTGTGGGGCATCGTCGCGGTCACCGCGGCGATCGTCGGAACGATTCGCGCGATCACCCGCCGCCGGTGAGAGACTCCACCGGAACCGGCGCTCTGACCGATCGCGCGCAGGAGGATTGCGATGGACGAGCACGTGATTCGAGAACTCGTCGCCGACGTCAAAACCGGACGGCTCTCCCGGCGACGCTTCATCCGGACGATGGTCGGGGTCGGGCTGACGGCTCCGATGGCGCGCACGCTGCTGAGCGGCGCCGGCGTGGCGCACGCCCAGCCCCAGTCCAGACCATCGACGGCGGCGGCGCCGGTGCGTCGCGGCGGTGGAGGCCAGGTGCGCATGCTGTACTGGGCGGCGCCGACGATGCTCAATCCTCACCTGGCCGTGGCCCCGAAGGACTTCGAATCGTCGCAGCTCTTCTACGAGCCTCTTGCCGACATCGATACCGATGGCACGATCGTGCCGGTGCTGGCGGCCGAGACTCCGAGCACGGTGAACGGCGGCGTCGGGGCCGACGGCACGTGGGTCGTGTGGCGGTTGAAGCGCGGCGTCACGTGGCATGACGGCAAGCCGTTCACGGCCGACGACGTGATCTTCACGTGGCAATACGCGGCGGATCCGGCGACGGCGGCGCCAAGCATGGGATCGTACCAGGGCATCGACCGGATCGACCGGATCGACGATCACATCTGCAGCGCGGCCGGCATGGTGTTACCGCGCCACGTCTTCGAGCCGTTCCGGGGCGGCAGGTCGCGCGAGGCGCCGGCGAATCTCCGGCCGATCGGGACCGGGCCGTACCGGTTCAGCGATTTCAAACCGGGCGACGTCCTGCACGCCGAGATCAATCCGGCCTACCACGTCCCTCATCGTCCGTACTTCGACACGGTCGAGATGAAGGGCGGCGGCGATCCCGTGTCGTCCGCGCGCGCGGTGCTCCAGACCGGACAGTACGACTACGCCTGGGGCATCAACATGGAGCACGAGATCCTCAAGCGTCTCGAGGACAGCGCGAAGGGACGGGTGGTCATCGGCCGGACGGCGAACCTCGAGTACGTCCAGCTGAACCAGGCCGACCCCTGGCGCGAGGTCGACGGCGAGCGCTCGAGCCTCAAGACCACGCACCCGTTCCTGACTGATCCGGCGGTCCGCTCGGCGTTCGCGCTGCTGATCGATCGCACGGGCATCCAGCGAGATCTCTGGGGCCGTCAAGCGGACGCCACCGGGAACTTCATGAACCGGCCGCCGTGGGCGTCGCCGAACACGCGGTGGGAGTTCAACGTCGACAAGGCGAACTCGATCCTCGACGCCGCCGGGTGGAAGAGAGGCGACGATGGAGTCCGGGCGAAGGACGGCAAGCGAATGAAGGTGCTGTTCCAGGCCGTGAACCAGCCGATCCGCCAGAAGATGCAGTCGATCATCAAGCAGGCCTTCAGCCGCGCCGGCATCGAGTGCGAGCTGAAATCCGTCGTGGGCTCCGTCTACTTCTCGTCCGATCCCGGCAACCCCGACACCGAGAGCCACTTCTATGCCGATCTCGAGCTCTCCGGCAAGATTCTGAGACAGCCCGATCCGCAGGCGTACATGCGCGCGTTCTGCTCGTGGGAAGTCGCGCAGAAGGCGAACAAGTGGGCGGGCGTGAACCTGGCCCGCTGGCGCAACGACGAGTACGATCGGCTCTGGCGCGCCGCCGAGACCGAGATGGACGCCGCCAAGCGCGCCGCGCTGTTCATCCGCATGAACGACCTGGTGGTGCAGAACGTCGTGGTGATCCCGATCTTCGTCCGGCACGCCGCCTTCGGCGTCGCCAGCTCGCTGCGCGGATTCGACTTCAGCCCGTTCAGTGGCCCGCTCTGGCGGCTCGTCTACTGGTCGCGCGAAGCGTGAGCGTCGGACAGCCATCGGAAGGTGCCCGAGACGTAACCCTGATGACCGCGATTCCAAGCGTGCGCGAGAGCACCGCAGCGATCCTGCGCATTCGCATGACGCGCCCCGAGACAGTCCAGAAGGGGCAGCTCCAGCCCGCTCAGTTTCAGGCCGCGCTCGGAGGCAGTGCCTTCTGCGCCGTCACAGACCGGTACCTGATCACCGCATTTCACGTCCTGAACGACGGGCAACCCCGGAGCGCTGGCGATCGGTTCTACGCGTTCGTGGTGCCGCGGAATGGGGATTCGGCCTTCCACTTTCCGATAGTGGGCTTCCCGGTCGAGCGTCCCGATCTCGATCTCGCGGTTCTCGAAATAGGGCCCTGCGAAACCGCCGGTGTTCATATTCCTTCGCTTGCCGTCTCTTTCGCGCCTCGACCTGACGGCACCCGCGTGGTCACCGTCGGTTATCCTGCACCTGAAATCATGGGCCTGAACGTTGACGCTCAAGGGAACTTTCGCGGCGGCCAGTTCTTCCTGAAGAGCCACGCGAACGAAGGAATCGTCTCGGCCCAATACGTCATCGATGGCGTGCCGGTGTACGAACTGAATGTCGGTTGGCATCACGGTGAGAGCGGTGGTCCTGTCGCGGCCTTGGAAGATCGGCCCGTAGCGTTTGCGCTGATGCAGCACTACCGGAACATCCAGTCGCCCCACGGGCTCGTGGCGGGGCCGCACAGGGGCCGCGCGCTCTCCGGCATCCAGCAGGAGTTGACCAAGCTGGGGGTAGCCGGTGCATGAAGGGGCTGTCCAATGGTCGCGCGTGCCTGAGCTCGCGCGTGTGACGCGGCCCACGTCGCGTCACACCCGCAGGTGGATGTTTCTCCGGTCGAGCACCCAGGTCACCGACCACCAGAGCGCGACGTAGACCACCGCGAACGCCAGCGACATGTTGACGGTCGCGCCCCACGGGGCGAACACGCGCTCGTACACGATCGAGTGCAGGGTCACCAGCTGACCTGACTTCTCGATCCGGATCGTGTAGAGCAGGCGCGCGAGCAGGCTCGACAGGAAGAACACCGCCAGCGCGTTGACGCCGAGCAGGACGAACGGCGCGGCCCAGCGTCGATACCCGCGGCACTCGATGAGCCAGTGGCACAGAGCGAGGAGCACCAGCGAGAGGCCCGCGGTCAAGAGCACGTAAGAGCTGGTCCACAGGCTCTTGTTGATGGGGAAGACGACGCCCCACGCTTCGCCGAGCGCGATGCCGGCGATCCCGGCGACGAGCCAGCCGAGCGCCGCGGCCCGTGGCGTCGGCGCCGACAGAAGCCACGAGCCGCTGAGCACACCGATCAGCGCGGTCGCGATCGCCGGCAACGTGCTCAGCAGGCCTTCAGGATCGTAGACGCGCGCGGCTTGCCAGATGTGTGGCCCGAGCACCAGGCGATCGAGATACGCGGCGAGGTTGCCCTCCTTACCGAGCTCGCCGGCGCCGAAGCCGGGCACCGGCACGAGCGTCATGAGGGCCCAGTAGCCGAGCAGCAGCGCCATGGTCGCCGCGATGTGCACACGCGCGCCGGCCACGAGGAAGAGGAGCCCCGCCGCCAGGTAACACACGGCGAGGCGCTGCAGCACGCCGGGGATCCGGAGATTGGCGAGATCGAAAAGGGGCACGGCGTGCAAGAGCAGACCGAGCGCGAAGATGAGCGCCGCGCGCCGCACGACGTGTCCGGCGATTCGTGCGCGCGACTCGCCTCGCGCGACCCGGCGGCCGAAAGCGAGCGGAATCGCGACGCCGAGGATGAACACGAACGCCGGGAAGATGACGTCGGTCGGCGTCCACCCGTGCCAGTCGGCGTGGCGAAGCGGTGCGTAGATCGCGCGCCAGCTGCCGGGATTGTTGACCAGCACCATCGCCGCGACCGTGAGGCCGCGGAACGCGTCGAGCGAGCGGAGGCGCTCGTCTCCGGTGGGGGCCACGTTACGACGCGAGCCCGGCCAGGCTGGCCCTCACGGAGGCGTGCCGCTCGGCGAGAGACCCGCACACCAGGCGGCACAGCTGTTCGAGGCTCGCGTCCGCGATCCGGTAGTAGACGTGGACGCCGACCCGCCGGCGCGCCACCAGCCCGCACGCGAGCAAGAGCGCGAGGTGCTTGCTCGTGTTCGCCTGCGATGAACCCGCCACCCCACACAGGTCCTGGACGGTACGCTCACGAGCAAACAGAGCCTGAAGCAGCGCCAGGCGGGTGGGGTCGCCCAGCGCGCGGAACCGCTGGGCGACGATCTCGAGCGCCTCCGGCGAGAGCGCCGGCTTCACGCGCGGCTTGCCCACGATTACTTCTCCGGCGTCGCCGGTGCCGCGCACGTCGACGCGGCGCCGGCCGCGCACGTCGCCGTGCCGTCGGCCGGCATCGCGGACAGCCGATTCCACGGCATCCGGAGCAGCACGAGCGCCAGGCCACAGGTTCCGGTCGCCCCGGCGAACGTGAGGCCGGCGCCGAAGAACGCGGCCAGCGCCAGGAACCACGGGTTCACCAGCGTGCCCAGCGCGACCCCCGTCAGGATCATCGTGCCCGCGATCAACTGCACCTGTCGGTCGACCGGCAGGCGTTTCTTGCCCTCGCGCAGCGGGAGCCCGGCGCGACGCCACCCGAGGATGCCGCCTTCCAGGACTTGCGCGTGCCGCCCCACCCGCGCGAGCGTTTCGGCGGCGATCGTGGCTCGCACGCCCGTGCGGCAGACGACCACGATGTCGGCA
>QHRT01000121.1:19462-22535 GCA_003220195.1 Candidatus Rokuibacteriota bacterium
GGGGGCCCGCGTCGCGCAGCGGCGCGAGATCGCGCGGGGCCACCGTGGGCGACTCGCTCTCGCCGAGGTTGTGGCGCAGCACCGCGCTCATGTTCGCGGGCGGCGCGCCCTTGACGGCGAGGCGAGCGACCAGGGCCGCGCGGTCGCGCTCGCGCAACAGCGGGTTCTGATGCTTCTCCTCGCCGATCGTGGTGGTCGCCTGTCCCACGTAGTCGTGGCCCGGGTGCACCACCGTGGCATCGGGCAGGGCTTCGAAACGACGGAACGTGTCGTAGAGATCGGAGGCGCTTCCACCCATGAGGTCGGTGCGGCCGGCGCCGCGCGCGAACAGCGCGTCGCCGGTGAACAGGTGACCGTCGACCAGGACCGCGAGCGAGTCGGGAGTGTGCCCGGGCGCGTCGAGGACGCTGACGGGGCTCGTCCCGAGCTCGAACGTCGTGCCGCCCGTCACGCGCTCGACCGTCCCCGCGAGCTTCGACGCGGCGTGCGCCATGACCGTGGCGCCCGTTCGCCGGGCCAGCATGCGCACACCGGACAGGTGGTCGGCATGGGTGTGCGTATCGAGGACGTGCGTGAGGCGGACGCCGCGGGCCGCGAGCGTCTCCTGGAACGCGCCGACCTGGTCCAGGCGAGGATCGATCGCCAGGGCGGTGCGGCTCGGCTCATCCACGACGAGATAGCCGAGACAGCCTTCGCCCGGGGCACGGAAGGTTTCGATCGAGAGCGTCGCGGGACGGGTCAGGGTCGCCATGTCGCCAGCCTCCTCGCGATGCTTATATAACCATATGCTCATTTTCGCAAGCCCGCGTCCCCGCGGCGTCAGCGCGCCGCGTCTTGTGACGACGGGGCTCGTTCGTCTATAAGGGACCTCGGCGACACATCGCGACGAAGGAGAAGGGGACATGACGAGAGACGAGCTCAAGCAGCGGGTGCTCGCGGCGATCGATCGCCGTGGCGACGAGATCATCGGCCTCGGCGAGCAGATTCGCCGTCACCCCGAGCTCGGGTTCAAGGAAGTGAAGACGGCGCGGCTCGTCGAAGAGACGTTCCGCAAGATCGGGCTCGCGCCGAAATCCGGTCTCGCGATGACCGGCGTGCGCGCGGATGCTCCGGGCCGCGGCGACGGGCCGACGTTCGCGCTGCTCGGCGAGCTGGACGCGCTGGTCGTCGCGGGCCATCCCGAGGCCGATCCGGCGAGCGGCGCCGCGCACGCGTGCGGCCACAACGCGCAGATCGCCGGGCTGCTCGGCGCCGCGATCGGGCTCAGCGACGCGGGCGCGTTCGACCAGCTGGCCGGGCGCCTGGTCTTCTTCGCGGTGCCCGCGGAGGAGTACGGCGACATCGAATGGCGCGTCAACCAGGCGCGCCAGGGCAAGCTCGAGTTCCTGGGGGGCAAGCCCGAGCTGCTGCGGCTCGGCCACTTCGACGACGTCGATCTCGCGATGATGATCCACACGACGGCGCGGCCGGAAGACGGCAAGGCGGGCGTGCCGGTCTCGAACAACGGCTGCATCGTGAAGACGATCCGCTACGTCGGTCGCGCCGCGCACGCCGGGGGCGCGCCGCACATGGGCATCAATGCGCTCTACGCGGCCCAGATCGGGCTCGCCGCGATCAACGCGATCCGCGAGACGTTTCGCGACGAGGACACGATCCGCGTCCATCCCATCATCACGCACGGCGGCTCGCAGGTGAACGTGATCCCGGGCGACGTCCGCCTGGAGACGTACGTGCGCGGCCGCACGGTCGAGGCGATTCTCGACGCGCAGCAGAAGGTGGACCGCGCGCTCCGCGCCGGCGCGCTGGCGCTCGGCGCCACCGTGGAGATCGAGACCTTGCCCGGCTACATGCCGATGGCGTGCGATCCGAAGATGGCCGAGCTCTTCAAGGCGAACGCGGCGCGCCTGGTGGGCGAGGAGCACTTCCGCGTGATCCCGCATCGGACCGGATCGACCGACATGGGGACCTGAGCCAGGTGATGCCGATCCTGCATCCCTACATCGGCGGCGCGGAAGGCACCGGACACGGCCCCGATTTTCGGATCGTCGACAAGCCGCTCGCGTACCTCGCCACCGCGAAGGCGCTGGCGACGATGGCGGTCGACCTCCTGGCGGATGGCGCGAGCGAAGCCCGCAGGGTGCTTCAGGCGGCGAAGCCCCCGATGACCCGCGAGCAGTACCTGACCTTCCAGCGCGGTGTCGCGCGCCGCGAGGTGTACGAGGGCAAGTAGCGCCCGCCAGTGACAGGAATCGTCCGACCCGCGGGACAAACTGTCCCGCGGGTTCCGTCCGCGCGTCAAATCTCCGCAATCTTGTAGCGAATCCCGCTTGGCATCGTCATTGCCCAATCTCGGCGCGCACGGTCAAGCACGCGTACCGACGGAGGGACGTATGACGAGGCGAGCGCGGTGATCCCGAACGACAAGCCGCGGCGGGGCTGGAAGAAGCTCGGCGAGATCCTCGTCGAGCGTGGTCTCGTGTCGGAAGCCGATGTGGGCCGAGCGCTGGAGCGTCAGCCCGACCTTCGCCAGCGGCTCGGCAAGATCCTGGTCGATCAAGGGCTCCTCACCGAGGACCAGCTCCTCGAGTGCCTCGCGGCACAGTTCGACAAGCTCTTGATGACCGAGGAGGACCTGGTCGCGTTGCCAGCCGAAGTCGTGCGGATCATCCCCGAAGCCACCGCGCTCCAGAACGGCGTCATCGCGGTCGAGCGAACCGGCCGACAGCTCGTCGTCGCCATCGCGGACCCGCTCAACGTTCTGCGGCGATCCAGAGCGCGATCCCGCGTCACTACCACGCGCCGGACGGAGACCAGGCGGACGAGGAGCTTCGCCAGGATCTCGGTCTCACGATCACGACGGTCGCGACGTCGGACGAGGCGCTCGACCTGAAACAACTGCGCACCCAGGCCGACGATCCGCCCGTGGTCAAGCTCGTGAACCATCTGATGACGCGGGCGGCGATCGATGGAGCCTCCGATATCCACGTGGAGCCCTTCGAGGAGCGGACCACGATCCGCTACCGCATCGACGGGCTGCTCTACGATTTGCTGGACATTCCGCGGCACTATCACC
>QHRT01000122.1:0-9708 GCA_003220195.1 Candidatus Rokuibacteriota bacterium
CCGAACGTAAAGTTTTGTGAACGCGCGTCCTAATCCAGGACCACCAGCCCGTGGCTCGATCGGTTGAGCGATCGCGCGCCGCCGGTCGTCACCAGGACCGTGTCCTTGGCGTGGAGACCCACCCAACCCATCTCGAAATGACGCAGCTCGATCAGCAGGACTTCTCCGGCCTCGAACGGCGTGTCGACGTCATCAGCCAGGATCGGAGGCTCGTACGCTTCGAGGCCGATCGCATGACCGACGTCGCGGACCGTGAAGCTCGTGAGCCCCGCCGCGCGCGTCGCCTCGAGCGCCGCGGCGTGAGGGCGTGACCCGGGCACGCCAGGCTTGATCGCGTCGAGTGCAGCGTCGAGTCCGGCCTGCACGGCCCGA
Source organism: Candidatus Rokuibacteriota bacterium (assembly GCA_003220195.1). Lineage (GTDB taxonomy): Bacteria > Methylomirabilota > Methylomirabilia > Rokubacteriales > CSP1-6 > AR8. The sequence continues at coordinate 373 of QHRT01000122.1, forward strand.
TACGCCTCGTCCAGACGCGTGTGGGGGTCACCCGCCACCGCGGTGCGCGCGACCGTTGCCTGATACCCATCGAAGACTCCGCCCACGTCGAAGCGAACGATCTCGCCGGCGCGCAGCGCGCGATCCGTCGCGCGCGGCCGCGGAATCCAGGTCCGTGTTCCGGTCGCGGCTCGCCGCCGCGCTTGAGGACTTCCGACTGGTAGAGCGTGACGGCCTCGCGCTCGGTCATCCCGGGCGCGATCTTCGCGATCACCTCGTTGAGAGCCTCTTCGACGATGCCGAGTCCACGGACCAGGCATTCGATCTCCCACGGCCCCTTGACCCGGCGCGCCGAGAGAAAATGCTCCGCACCGGGAACGAGCCGCCGGGCCTCGAGCCGCGCGGCGATCCGTTGCCAGGCTTCATGCGTGACGCGGCCTTCGTCGAGCGCGACGGTGCCCGCGCGCACGCCGAGAGCGTCCAGCACGCGGCCCAGCGCCTCCACCGCGTCGGGTACCCGTGACTCCGAGAGATCGCGGATGCGCTTCACGTTCGGCTCCGCCCGCTCGTCGTACGTCGCGACGACGTCACCGAAGCATGCGGTCTGATCGACCTCGATCCCATCGGCGACGATCGACGCGATCTCGACCGCCGGAACGACGAGCCCGGTGCCCCGGCGCGTGAACACGGCGTACTGCGGTGCCTCGAACACGGTGTGGCTCACGCCGCGAAATCCGGTGACGTAGGCGACGTTGGCCTCGCGTGACGCGACCAGCGCCTCGAGGCCGTGCCGGTCCAGGATTTCCGTGAGTCGCTCGGCTTGATGCGGATACATCGGCGTCTCCCTCGTGCGGTATTCCGCGGAGTGTAGTCAGCGGCGCGCGGCCGGGCAAGCGTTCCAGGCTTCTCCGCCTTGACAGTCCGCAACCGGGGCGCTACTGGAGAAGGCATGTCCAACCTATCTCGACTCTCATTCGTCACCGCGCTGCTGCTTCTCGTCACGGGGCCCACGTGGGCACAGGAGTTGCCGCCCGGAGAAGGCCGGGAGCTGGTCGCCGCGCATTGCAACAGCTGTCATCCCGCGACCCGGGTCGGCTCCGGCTACACGCCCGAGGGATGGCGCACGGTCATGCGGATGATGCAGAACCACGGCGTCGCGATCCCGCCCGATCAGCTTGCGACGATGACGGCGTATTTGACGAAGAGCTTCCCCGAGAAGGCCAAGCCTGCCGGCGCCGTCGTCCCGGGCCCGGGGACGGTGTCGATCACGTCGTGGCCGGTGCCGACGCCGGGGTCGCGGCCGCACGATCCGCTCGCGACGCGAGACGGATCGATCTGGTGGACGGGCCAGATGGTGAACGCGCTCGGCCGCCTCGATCCGAAATCCGGCACGATGAAGGAGTTCTCCCTGAAGACGCCGCACTCGGGTCCGCACGGCCTCGACGAGGACCGGGACGGCAACATCTGGTACACGGGCAATGCCGCCGGCCTGATCGGCAAGCTCGATCCGAAAACGGGGACGGTCACCGAGTACCGGATGCCGGACCCCAACGTGAAGGATCCGCACACGCTCATCTTCGACCACGAGGGGATCCTCTGGTTCACGGCGCAGAACGCCAACCGCGTCGGGCGGCTCGATCCGCGGACCGGAGAGATCAAGCTGCTGACGCCGCCGACGCCGAAGTCACGACCCTATGGCATGGCGGTGAGCTCGAAGGGCACCGTGTTCTACGTGGCGTTCGGCGTGAACAAGGTCGGCGCGGTCGATCCGAAGACGCTCGAGATTCGCGAGTACACGCTGCCCGATCCGGGCGCGCGACCCCGGCGCATCGCCATGACGAGTGACGACGTCGTCTGGTACACCGACTACGCGCGCGGCTATCTCGGCCGTCTGGACCCCGCCACCGGCAAGGTCACCGAGTGGCCTTCACCGAGCGGCCCGAAGTCGGAGCCGTACGGCATCTCCGCGATCCACGACGTGATCTGGTACAGCGAGTCCGGCACGACGCCGAACACGATCGTGCGCTTCGATCCCAGGATGACGAAGTTCCAGAGCTGGCAGCTTCCGGGCGGCGGCAACATCGTCCGCAACACGTCGGTCACGCGTGACGGCGACTTCGTGCTGGCGAACAGTCTCGTGAACACCGTGACGCTGGTGAAGATCGGGAAGTAGCTGCCTTCGAGCGCGGGCGTGCCCGCGCAATCGAGGCTCGTTTCCCCGATGGGGGGTCATCGGGCGGAGCGCGGACGCTCCGGCGGAGGAGCGCCGGAACGCTCCCCCCGATCTCAATCGATTCAGGACACCGCGGCGACCTGACGCGAGACCAGCCGCGCGTAGAACCCGCCGTCCGCGAGGAGCTCGTCGTGGCGGCCGGTCTCGACGATCCGTCCCTCGTGCAGCACCGCGATCGCGTCGGCGTCGCGCACGGTGGAGAGGCGATGCGCGATCACCAGCGTCGTCCGGCCGCGCGCCAGCGCGTCCAGCGCCCGGCGCACCACCGCCTCGTTCACCGCATCGAGATGCGACGTCGCCTCGTCCAGGATCAGCACCGGCGCGTCTTTCAGGAACGCTCGCGCGATCGCGACGCGCTGGCGCTGGCCGCCGGAGAGCTGCATGCCACGCTCGCCCACGACCGTGTCGCGGCCGTCGGGCAGCGCCTCGATCAGATCGTCGAGCGACGCGCGCGCGAGCGCGGCCTGCAGCTCTGCGTCGGTGGCCGTCGGTCGCGCGAGCAGCACGTTCGCCCGCAGCGTGTCGTTGAAGAGGTAGGTGTCCTGGGCCACGAGCGCGATCTCGCGTCGCAGATCGTCGAGACGCCACGCGCGGAGATCGTGCCCCGCAAGACGGATTTCGCCCGCGTCCGGGTCCCAGAACCTGAGACACAGATGCGCGATGGTGGTCTTGCCCGCGCCCGATGACCCGACCAGCGCGACGGTGCTCCCGACCGGGATCGTCAGCGACACGCCGTCCAGCGCGGGGCGATGGCGGCCGGGATAGGTGAAGGTGACCCGGGAGAGCTGGATCGCCGGGTGTTGCCGTCGCGCCCGTTGCGACGGCGCCGGCGCCACGCCGGGCCCGTCCCGGACAGGCACCGGCTCGCTGTGGATCGCGTACACCCGGCGCGTCGCGCCGAGGGTATCCGCGAGCTGCCGGCCGACCTGCGCGACCTCCCACAAGGGAATGAACGCGGCGAGCGCCAGCAGCGTGAGCAGCGGCAGCATCGGGGCATCGAGCCGTCCGGAAGCCGCGAGCGACGCGCCGGCGGCGATCACGGCGAGGCCGCCGAGGCCGGTCACCGCCTCGTGGAGCGCGCTCTCGCGCGCAAGGTCGGCGAGGAACGGCCAGCGCGCCTCGAGGTAGCGGCGGGCGCGCGTGGCGAGCTCCTCGCCGCGCGCGCGCTCGCGCTGGAAGGCGACGATCTCGCCGATGCCCTGGATCGAGTCGACCGTGTGCGCGTGGAGGTCCCCGGACACCTCGCGCGCGCTCGAGCCGAGCCGGTCGATCCGGGCCCGGCGCATCAGCGGCGACAGCGCGGCGTAGGTCAAGAACGGCAGCAACGCCAGCGCCAGGAGCCATCCGGACGCCGCCAGCGTCGCCAGCACCACGAGCGGGACCAGGACTGCGACGAAGACCGGCGTGACGGTGTGCGCGAAGAAGTACTCGATCAGCTCGACGTCGTGCGTCGCGACGGACACCAGGTCTCCGCTGCGGCGCCGCGTGAGATATGCCGGAGCGAGCGCATCGAGCTGGCGAAACAGCGCCAGTCGCATATCGGAGAGCAGCCGGTACGCCATGTCGTGCGCGAGCCACGATTCGAGCCAGTGGAGCAGCCCGGCGAGCGGCGCCGCGACGGCGAGCGCGATCAGCCATCCGCCGAACGGCGCTCCCTGCTTGACGGCGCGGACGACCAGCGCGCTCAGCACGCCGACGGCGATGAGCGCCGCGACGCGCGCGACGCCGAGCAGGAACGTCGCGCCGAGCCGCACGTGATAGCCCCGGATCAGCCGGGCGAGCACTGGCAACGCCTGCCGCCAGCTGAGCTCGGTGGCGCGCACGACGCTCTCGTCGCCGGTGATGACGCGCTCGCCGTCTTCACGGCCATCACCGTCCACCGCCGCGCGCGGACCGTTCACCGCGAGCGTCGCCTCCGGGCGCGCCGCCGTCTCGATCTGCGGCGCCATCAGCCGCCAGTACGGCCCGCCTCGCGCGATCAGCTCGGCGTGGGTGCCGGTCTCGGCGACGCGACCCCGATCGAGGACGACGATGCGATCGGCGCCGATCACGCTCGACAGGCGATGCGCGAAGATCAGCGTCGTCCGGCCTTCCATCAGAAGGTCGAGCGCGTTCTGGATGAGCGCCTCGCTCTCGGCATCCACCGACGAGAGCGCCTCGTCGAGCACGAGAATCGGCGCGTCGCGCAGGAGCGCTCGCGCGATCGCGATGCGCTGGCGCTGCCCGCCGGAGAGCCGCACGCCTCGCTCGCCGACGACGGTGCGGTAGCCGTCGGGCAATCTCGCGATGAACTCGTGCGCGTTCGCCGCGCGCGCGGCCGCGTCCAGTTCCGCCGGCGTCGCGTCCGGCTTGCCCATCCGCAAGTTGTCCTCGACGGTCCCGTGAAAGAGGTACGTGTCCTGGCTCACGACCGCGATGCGGTGGCGCAGCGCGGCGAGGGGCAATTGCCGGACGTCACGCCCGCCGACCAGCACGCGGCCCTTGTCCGCATCGTAGAAGCGCAGCAGCAGGCGCACGACCGTGGACTTGCCGCTGCCGCTCGGACCGACGAACGCGACGCGCTCGCCGGCCGCCACGCTGAACGTGGTGCCGTCGTGCGCGATGCGCCGCGAGCCCGGGTAGGCGAAGGTCACGTCCTCGAACGTCACGCTCGGCGTCAGGGAACCGTCGTCCGCGGCGCTCGCGTGGTCCGTCACCGCGGGGCGTGCCGCCAGGACGTCGAGGATGCCGCGCGCCGCCGCGGTCCCGAGCATGCCGGCGTGCAGCAGCATGCGGAGCTCGCGCAGCGGCCGGAACACTTCCACGCCGAGCATCAGGATGACGAGGAGCGCGCCGAGCTCCATCGCGCCGGTGCTCACGCGCCATGCGCCGAGCGTGAGCGCCGCGGCGGCGCCAATCGCCATGCCGGCGTCGGTGATCCCGCGGCTCATCACGTTGGCGCCCAGCACCCACATCGTGCTGCGGAACAGCGCGTGGCTCTTCTCTTCGAGCAGGCGCGCGCGCTCGCCGCTCTGCCCGAACGCCTTCAGCGTGGCGAGTCCCTGAAGGGCGTCGAGAAACTCGGCGCCGAACGACGCGTACGCACGGTTGCGCGCGTAGCTCGCGCCGGCCTCGCGGCGGTGCCACAGGACCGGCGCGACCAGCGTCACGAGCGCCGCGCCGACGAGCACGAGGGCGACCGGCAGGTCGACGAAGGCGACGAAGGCGAAGATCAGGATCGGCGTGGCCGCCGTGACGACGAGCTGCGGCAGGAACTGGCCGAAGTACACCTCGAGCTGCTGCACGCCCTCCACCATCGACGTCGCGACCGGTCCGGTGCGCTCGTGAGTCAGGTAGGCGGGGCCCAGCGTGACGAGGTGTTCGTAGAGCCTCTGGCGCAGGCGCGCCTGCACGCGAAACGCCGTCCCGTGCGCGACCATCGTGCGCGCGTACTCGATGATCGTCCGCACGCCGATCACGGCGATCACCGCGGCGATCGGCAGCGCGAGCGCGCCGGGCCCGACGCCGGAGAACACGCGCGCGAGCAGCCAGCCGAGCAGCGCGAGCCGCGCGATGCCGAGACCGGCTCCGACGAGTCCGAGCGCCGCGGCGCCGGCGATCCGCGACCGAACACCCGACGTGAACGCCCACAGTTGTCGATTGAAGTACACGAGCGCGCCACCTCCCGCGCCTCACTATAGCTGACGATCCGCCGTCCCGAGCCGCGTCCCGTGCGTTATCCTGTGGCGCTGGAACACGGAGGATCCCGGTGAGCCACCGCAACCGTCGGACGGTTCGCACGATGTGCCCGATGAACTGTCATCCCACGCTGTGCGGAATGCTCGTGGACGTCGACGACGGCCGCCTCGCCGGTGTCCGCGGCGACCCGGACAATCCGGACAGCCGCGGGTTCCTCTGCATCCGCGGTCAGGCGTCGCCGGAGATCATCGGCAACCCGCAGCGGCTCTCCCATCCGATGGTGCGTGACTCGCGCGCCGGCGACTGGCGGCGCGCGACGTGGGACGAGGCGTTCGACCGGATCGTCGATCGCATGCAGCGCGCGGGACGCGAAACCGTGGGCGCGTGGTCCGGCCACGGGCTCTTCGCCAACAACTACGGCACGCGGCTCCACTCGCACCTGCTGCGTCGGTTCGCGAACCTCTACGGCTGCCAGTGGTGGAACCCCACGATGATCTGCTGGGGCCTCGGCGCGTTCGGCCTCGGGCTCACCGGTGTGCTCGAGACGAATACGAAAGAGGACATGGGCGCGAACTCGTCCCTGATCCTCCTGTGGGGCGCGAACCTCGCGTCGCAGCCGAACACCGGGCCGCACCTGGCCGCGGCCCGCCGGCGCGGCGCCCACCTGGTCACGATCGACGTGCGCGAGACGGAGGCGGCGTCGCTGTCCGACGACGTCTTCCTGATCCGGCCCGGCACCGATGCCGCGCTGGCGCTCGCGATGATGCACGTGATCGTGGGCGAGCGATTGCACGACGAGGCGTTCGTCGCGCGACACACGATCGGCTTCGATCAGCTCGCCGCGGACGTCCAGAAGTATTCGCCGGCCTGGGCCGCCCCCGTCACCGGGATCGCGGCGGAGCGGATCGTCGCGCTCGCGCGCCGCTACGCCAGGACGAAGCCGGCGATGATCGTGCTCGGCGGCAGCTCGATGCACAAAGGTGCGAACGGATGGCAGCCGGGCCGAGCGATCGCGTGTCTTCCGGCGCTGACGGCGAATCTGGGCGTCCCGGGCGGAGGGCTCGGCCCACGCCACGGCAGCGCGACGCACGGACAGGGTCTCGCGAGCATCGTCGCGCTCGATCGCCGGCCGCCGGGTGACTACGTGCCCAACCAGATGCCACGGATCACCGAAGCTCTGCTCGAGCGGAAGGTCCGCGTGATGCTGCTCCTCGGCACCGACATGATGTCGTCGTTCGCCGACGCCGGCCAGGTGGCCGAGGGCCTCGCGCGCACGGACCTCGTCGTCAGCTACGACCTCTTCCTGAACGACACCGCGCGGCGGTTCGCGGACGTCGTCTTGCCGAGCACGTCCTGGCTGGAGGAGCTCGGCGCGAAGAGCACCAACACCCATCTCTATCTCATGCCGAAAATCCTCGAGCCGCCCGGGGAATGCCGGCCGCTTCCGTGGCTGCTGCGCGAGCTCGCCGCGCGACTCGACGTGAAGGACTTCTTTCCGTGGGACAGCGAGGAGCAGGCGCTCGACGCGATCTTCGATCATCCCTCGACGGGTCGTGCGACGGTTGCGGCGCTGCGCGCGGAGGGTGGCATCCGGAAGCTCGCGATCTCCCACGTCGCGCATCCCGATCGAAAATTCCCCACGCCCTCCGGCAAGGTGGAGTTCTACTCGGAGCGCGCCGTCGAGCTCGGATTGCCGGCGTTGCCGGGGCACGAGGATCTGCCGGTGACGAGCTATCCGCTCGTGTTCCGGCAGGGCCGCACGCTCGCCGCGTTTCACGGGTTCTACGATCACGGGCGCGCGCTGCCGACGCTCGCGCGCATCGCCGCCGAGCCCCTGCTCTGGATCTCGCCGACCGACGCCGCGGCGCGCGGTATCGCAAACGGCGCGGCGATCAGGATCGGCAACGAGCGCGGCGCGTTCACGGCGCGCGCGAACGTCACCGCGAAGATTCCGGCGGGGACGGTGTGGATGCGCGACGGCTGGGACGGCGTGAACGTCGTGACATCGGGGCACGCCTGCTTGCCCGACGACGCGGTGGACGCGTTCGGAGCGTTCTCCGGCGGCCAGGCGGCGTTCGACGCCCGGGTGGAGGTTTCGCCGCTCGCGTAGCGCAGAGCGTCTGCAGGCAATTGCTCTCGGTGGGTAGATCCCCGCGCGAGGCGTGGGCTCCTCGTTGCGGGCTGCCGCGTAAGTACAGAATCGCCCAACCGAATAGATCTGGCAGCCGAGTTGCTCCCGTGGAAACGAGGACCCGAGCGGGTCTCCACGAAAGGAGCGAACGTATGCGATACGTCGGATACGCTGCGGCAGCGGTGGTGGCCGGCATGATTCTGTCCGGCTGCGCGACGAGAGGCTGGGTCAGGGAGCACGTCGGCCTGGAAAGTCAGCGGCTGCAAGGCGCGATCGGCCAGCAAGGTCAGCGGCTGGACTCCGAGTCGCAGCGGGTAACGACGACGATCCAGCGGCTCGATCAGACCGATCGCCGCGTCAGCCAGCTCTCGGACGGCAGGTACGACCGCCGCACCGTGAGCGCCACCGAGCTTCGCTTCGGGTTCAATCGCGCCGATCTCGCCGACGGTGCGCAGACCGCGCTCAACGAGATCGCGAAGCAGTTGAAGGCGGACACGCGACTCTCGGTCGACGTCATCGGGCACACGGACCGGCAGGGCGCGACGGATTACAACGTTCAGCTCAGCCAGCGCCGGGCCGAGGCGGTGCGCCGCTGGCTCGCGCTGCGCGACATCGACCTCTCACGCATCCACGCGATCGGACTCGGGCCGACGCGCTCGGACGGCAAGGCCGTGAATCAGCGGACCGTCACGGTCAGGCTGACGATGCACGGGGACGCGGATCCTGCCGAGCCGAAGCAGACCGCGTCGGCGCAGTTCGTTCCGCCGCGCACGTCGTCGCCGTAGCCTCGAGCAGCGTGCCGGACGGAAGAGTGTGCGCTCGCGGAGCGTCCCGATTCGGCGGGACGCTCCGCGCTGCCGCCTTCGTCGACGCTAGCGAATCGATGCGGCCGCGCCGGGGCGCTCGACGTGCAGATGCAGGATCTTTCCGGTGCGCGTGGTCCGCGGAGCGAGCCGCTCGACCCGAAGCACCCGCTCCTGGCGCCACTGGAGCTCCATGAGGCGCTCGCTCTCCGAGTGCTCTCCGATCGCCGTCAGGAACGCGTCCGCAACCGTGTCGGCGTCCACTTCGCCGACGCGGGGGTGGACCAGCAGCCGCACGCGCGGCCGGCCATCCTCCGCCTCCTCTTCGACCAGCTGGTAGTCGGTCGGCCCACCACCGAAGCGCGCCGGCAGAACCTCGTCCAGCACGCGGATGACGTCGACGTCGAGAAACGTCATCCCGCCCGCGGTCAGTTTCTCGAAGCTCCGGATCGAGTGCAGTCGTGTGGTCCACCCCTGGCGCTCCATCGGGCAGTCACAACGGCCGGTCGCCG
>QHRT01000122.1:9756-31351 GCA_003220195.1 Candidatus Rokuibacteriota bacterium
GGCGCGTTCGGTCGCGCGCCGGCCCCGCCCGGCTGGATCACCACGTGCCAGTCCTCGAGCACGTGGACGTGATCCGAGACCTCCGGCGCGAGACAGCCGAAGCCGATGCGGCCGGTGTCCACGGCCGTGTAGGTAGGGACGGCCCGCGCGCCGGTGCGCCGGATCTGCTCCAGGCGAGTGCGGGTGACCGGTTCCCCCGTGATGGTCATGTGCGCTCCGCGCAGATCGATGCCTGCCGTGTAGGCGGCCTGGCACAGCCGCACCGCGGCGCTCGGCGTCGCGTTCACGAGATGGGGCGAGTGACCGGATCGGATCACGTCCGCCATCCAGCGGGCGATCGGGAGGGGGGAATCGATCGGCACGATGCTCGGTCTCGGCGGCGGAGCGCCCGCGAGGAGCCCGCCGAGCCACAGGATGCGCCAGATCCAGCGACGGTTCGGGTTGAGCCCGGCGCTGATGGGATCAACCGGTGAGAACCAGCGCATGAGCGGCGGGCCGAGACACATGAAGTCGAGCATCCGCAAAATGGCTCCGCCCCCGGGTGACTCCCAGAGCGCGTGGTGCTCTTCGACGGTGAGATACACGCCGCGCGCGTAGAGCGTCCGCAGCGCGCCCTCCAAGCCGTCGATCGCCACCAGCTTCTCGAGGTCACCGAATTCACAACCCGCCAGGCGAAGGAGCTGGCGGTAGGGGCTGGCGTCGTGCTCGTAGACGGTGCACCGAACGAGCGTCAGGAAATCGGCGGCGCGTCGGTCCAGACGATGCTGGAGAATCGCGCGCGCTCGCTCGAGGCCAGGGCGTCCGAGCCGAAGCATTGGCATGCTCCACAGCAGGCGTGCCCCGAGCCTCGCCTCGGCGAGCGGAAGCTTCTGAACGCTCCGGCCGATCACGATGCCGGCGTTATGGCGAGCCCGGAGATGACCTGCGAGCCGGGCAACCGGCGTAGCACCTCGGGCGAGGCCTTCATCTTCGACGACCGGCTGCCGCTCCCGAGAATCACCCACGGTCGAGCCATGACCTGCTCGTCGACGTAGATGGGCAGGTCCGGCGGCAGAGCGAACACCGTCACACCGCCGATCATCATCCCCGTCAGCGCTTTCGTCTCCTCCGCGGACGCAAACGAAAGCCGCGGCACGCCCATCAGCTTGCGCACGGTGCGGTTCACGTCGAGGCGGGTCGTCGCCAGCACCACGCACGCCGCGTACTGGCGCGGATCCTTCTTCGCGGCCACGACGATCGTGTTCGCGGCGGTTTCGAGGCCGTAGCCGTAGTGTTCACAGAACGCGGCGGTGTCCGCGTACGCGGGATCGATCTCGATCCACTCGTACGGGACACCGAGCCCGTCGAGCACCGCACGGACGCGGGTCTCGACCCCGGCGGTGCTCTCGATCGGCGGCTCGTTCACGAAGCTCGTCACACGAGCGACGCGATGGCCTGTCCCACCTCGGCGGTCGACGCCTTGCCGCCGAGATCCCGCGTCACCGTCTTGCCGTCCTCCACCAGGCGTTCGATCGCGGCGACCACCGCGCGCGCGGCATCCGGGTGGCCGAGGTGCTCGAGCATCATCGCGCCGGTCCAGACCTGCGCGACCGGGTTCGCGATGCCCTTGCCCGCGATGTCAGGGGCGGAGCCGTGAACGGGCTCGAACATCGACGGAGCGTCCTTTTCCGGGTTGATGTTGCCGCCCGGCGCGATGCCGATCGAGCCCGCGATCGCGGGCCCGAGGTCGGAGAGGATGTCGCCGAAGAGATTCGACCCGACGACCACGTCGAACCAGTCCGGGTGCTGCACGAAGTGGGCGGTGAGGATGTCGATGTGGTACTGCGCGGTCTTGACGTCCGGATACTCCTTCGCGATCGCCGCGAAGCGCTCGTCCCAGTACGGCATCGAGTGGATGATGCCGTTCGACTTCGTGGCCGACGTCACGTGCTTCTTCTCGCGCCGGCGCGCCAGCTCGAAGGCGTATCGCATGACGCGATCGCAGCCCTTGCGCGTGAACACGGCCTGCTGCACGGCCAGCTCGTCGGGCGTGTCCTTGTAGAGCCGGCCGCCGATCTCGGAGTACTCGCCCTCGTTGTTCTCGCGCACGATCACCATGTCGATGTCGCTCGGGCCGCGACCCGCGAGCGGCGAGCGCACGCCCTTGAGCAGCCGCACCGGTCTGAGATTTATGTACTGGCGGAACCCGCGCCGGATGGGAATGAGCAGGCCCCACAGCGAGACGTGATCGGGGACGCCCGGGAAGCCGACGGCGCCGAGGTAAATCGCCTCGAATGTCCGGAGCTGGTCGAGGCCGTCCGGCGGCATCATCCGGCCCGTCTTCGCGAAGACCTCGCAGCTCCAGTCGAAGATCGTCCAGTCGAACGTGATCCCGAATTTCTTGCCGGCGGCGTCGAGCACGCGCATGCCCTCGGGCAGCACTTCCTTGCCGATCCCGTCGCCGGGGATGACGGCGATCCGGTGCGTCGTCATGTGCGGGCTCCCGTCTTCGTCTCGGCGAACACGCGTCGCGCGGTGAGGAGCGCGAGCTCTTCCTCCGTCCAGCCCTGCCGGAGCGCCATGCGGAGATGGATCGCGAGCTCAGGGTCGCGCCCGGTGGCGGCATCCGACACGACGCACACGAGCGTGCGGGTCTTCAGATCGAGGCCCGGCCGCGACCAGAGCGCGCCGAAGACCGTCTCGGTGGCCGCGTCGATGAACTTCCGCATGATCGGGTCGTTGTAGGTCGTGCGCTCGACTTCCGCGACGTCGTCATCGCCGAGCAGCTGGCGACGAATGTCACGGCCTTTCGCGTACGTCTCGCTCTTCGTGTCGGGCATCGGTTCCTCCTGGCGCCCAAGACTACGATCACCGCGCGAAAAAATCACGCGGTCGGCCCGCGTGCTTTATCTTCTGGGCATGAAGATCGGCGTGAACCTCGTCAACTTCGGTCCCGGTGTGACGCCGGAGTCGATGGCCGGCTGGGCCGAGCGGGCCGAATCGCTCGGGTACCACGCGCTCCTGATCTCCGATCACGTCGCGACCACGCCGGACGTGGTCGAGCGCTATCCGGCGCCGTTCTACGATCCGTTCACCACGCTCGGCTGGCTCGCGGCCCGCACGCGGCGTCTCGAGCTCGGCACGACCGTGATCGTGCTGCCGTATCGCCATCCGCTGCACGTCGCGCGGCTCGGTGCCAACGTCGATCAGCTCAGCGGCGGACGGTTCATCCTGGGCGTCGGCGTGGGATGGGCGACCCAGGAATTCGCCGCGCTCGGCGTGCCGTTCCATCAGCGCGGCGCCATCACGGACGAGTCGCTCGACGTCATCCGGAAATTCTGGGCGACGGACGTCTTCTCATACAGCGGGCGGTTCGTCACGTGCGAGAACGTGCACACGACGCCGCGGCCGGTACGCTCGCCGCGACCGCCGATCTGGATCGGCGGCGGCAGCGACGCGGCGTTGCGGCGCACGGTCCGCTACGGCGACGCGTGGCATCCGATCCGCATGCGGCTCGATTGGCTGCGTGAAAGGCTCGCGCAGATGCGGAAGATCGCCGACGGTGAGGGCAAGGCAATGCCGGCGCTCGCTCCCCGCATCAAGGTCCGGTTGACGGACTCCGCGATGCCGGACGACCAGCGACTCGCGGGCGAGGGCACACTCGAGCAGATCCGCGCCGACCTCCGCGCGCTCGAGTCGCTCGGCGCGACCCACGTCACGCTCGACACGTATCTGGATGATCCGGAAGCGACCCGCGACAACCGGCCGGCGTGGCAGCTGCTGGAGACGATCGCGAACCGCGTGCTCGATCTGTCGCGCGAAACCGTACGCTGAAGGAGCCCCCATGAGATTCGGAGTGTTCTATGAGCACCAGCTTCCCCGGCCGTGGGAGGAAGGCAGCGAGCTCAAGCTCTTCCAGGAGGCCCTCGACCAGGTCGAGCTGGCGGATCGCCTCGGCATCGACTACGCGTGGGAGGTCGAGCACCACTTCCTCGAGGAGTACTCGCACTCGTCGGCGCCGGAGGTGTTCCTCGCCGCCGCGTCGCAGCGCACGCGCCGGATCCGGCTGGGCCACGGCATCGTCCTGATGCCGCCCGGCTACAACCATCCCGCGCGCGTGGCCGAGCGGATCGCCACGCTCGACCTCGTCTCGAAGGGCCGCGTCGACTGGGGCACGGGCGAGTCGGCGTCGCGCGCGGAGCTCGAAGGCTTCGGCGTCACGCCGGGCGAACGGCGCGCGATGTGGCGGGAATCGGTGGAGCAGGCCGCGAACATGCTGGTGATGAACCCGTATCCCGGCTTCCAGGGGAAGTACTTCTCGATGCCGCCGCGCAACGTCGTGCCGAAGCCCGTGCAGAAGCCTCATCCGCCGCTCTGGGTCGCGTGCTCGAATCGCGAGACGATCCATCTCGCGGCGCAGCTCGGCATCGGCGCGCTGACGTTCGCGTTCATCGATCCGTCCGAGGCGAAACACTGGGTGGATGGCTATTACGAGACGTTCAAGAAGGAGTGCGTGCCGATCGGCCACGCGGTGAACCCGAACATCGCGATGGTCACGGGATTCTCGTGCGACCGTGACGCCGACGCCGCGGCCCGGCGCGCCGCCGACGGCTTCCGCTTCTTCCAGTTCGCGCTCGGCCACCACTACGCGTTCGGCAAGCATCAGCCCGGCCGGACGAACATCTGGAACAAGTTCCTCGCGGTGCGCGAGCAGCTCGGGCTCGAGGTGCTCGGCGCCGGCACCGGATGCGTCGGCACGCCGGACCAGATCCGCGCCACGCTGTCGGCGTTCCAGTCGCACGGCGTCGATCAGACGGTCTTCATCCAGCAAGGCGGCAAGAACCGGCACGAGGACATCTGCGACTCGCTCGAGCTCTTCGCGCGCGAAGTCATGCCGGAGTTCCACGAGGGCGAAGAGGAGCGTCAGGCGCGCAAGATGAGGGAGCTGGCGCCGTACATCGAGGCGGCGATGGCGCGCAAGGAGAAGCTCGGAGAGCTCCGCGACGAGGAGATCCCGATCGTCGAAGCCTACGGCTTCTCCATCGCGCAGACCGATCTCGACAAGATCCCCGAGGCCAACCGCCGCCGGATCATGACGTTCAGGAGAATGCGGGAGATCGCCGAGAGGAGCTGAGGCGTCCCGCGGTCAGCGCGCGGCCTCCGTCATCGAGTGAGCGGCCGCTCGAGCGATCGGCGATCCCACTTGCCGAGATCCGCGGCGGCCTCGTACGTGCTCTGGAGGAACTCCAGAAGCGTCTGGTCCGGAGATTCGGAATTGCGGACGGTGTCGTACGGAAGGATGAACTCGCGCAGGTCGGTGCTGTAGAAGGCGGCGCTCGGCCGGACTCGCGCCTCGGCAAACCCCGCTGGCTCGGGATACGCGTAGGAATAGAACGCCGCGTGCGGAACCGGGCCGCCGCCGGGCCAGAGTCCGCAGCTACTGACTTCGTGCGAGTAGGCCTCTCGCGCGATCCAGTCCGGCAGGTTCGGGACTCCGCCGGGATGCTCCGGCGCGCGGCGTCCGGAAAATCGCGTGACCGCGAGATCGGGCGCGCCCCAGAAGAAGTGGACCGGACTGCACTTGCCGATGAAGCGGGAACGAAACTGCTTGAAGACACGATCGGCCTGCACGAGGACCCGCCAGAACCGGTTGGCGTACTCCGGATCGTAGGCCCGGTGAGTCTCATTCCGGTCGAACGGGATCGCGTGTGCCACTTCGTTCGGCTTCCGGTTGATCGTCACATGCAGATCGAGCGACGTCATCGACCTCATCAGACGCTGGTAGAACGTCGCCACCGATTGCGGCTCGAGCGCAATGGCCGCGGTCCGGCCGTCGCTCGACTGGATCGTCACCTCATGGCTGATGAAGTCGAAGTCGATCTCGAAGATCCGCTCGCGATCCGGAATCGGTGACGTCGTGAGCCCTCGCGCCGTCACGTACAGGGTCGTGTGCCAGGAGTGATTCACCCACGGCGACTGGGTGAGCCGGATCTTCCCGACGATCTGCGTCCAGAGATGGAGCGTGGCGTACGTGTCGCTCCACGCCTCGAGAGGCAGGGCCGGCCAGGCGTCGGACATCTATCTCATCGAATGCTTCGATTATCCCATCTTGTACTTCGCGTAGATTCGCCGGATCTCGCCCACGCCCCATTTCATCGTGTCCTCGATCGCGGCACCGCGCGCGACGCGCGTGAACATGTCGGGGATGACGAAGGTCGTCAGGACTTCCTGCGCGGGCGGCGTCATCGGCCCCGGGTAGCCCAGGAAGACCGTGATCTTGTGCTGCTCCTGGAGCACCGAGAGCTTCGCGTCGTTGCCGAGCCCCGGCATCGGCTTCCGGTAGAAGTCGTTGAGCATCGGCATGTTGTAGCCGCGGCTCGCCTCCATCGCTTCCTTCTGGTGGTCGGTGATGTACTGGATGAACTCCTTCGCCGCCTGCGGGTTCTTGCCGAACTTCCAGATGGCCCACACGGTCGGCTCGCCCATGTTCAGGCGAAGCCCCGTCGGCCCGGTCACCTCGGGGACCATGTAGGTGCTCTCGAAGACTTTCGGGTTGGTGTCCTGCGTCGTGCGGAACGCGGAGATCGCGTCATGCACCCACGAGGCCACGCCCGACGCGAGATAGCGATTGTCGGAGGCGTCGTCCCAGGAGAACACCTCCGGCGTCATGCCCTCGTCGAACAGCGCCTTGGCGAACCGGAGCGCTTCGCGAGTTTCCTTCGAGTCGATCGCGACCTGCTGCCCGGAAGGATCGGTTTCCTTCCCGCCGAAGCAGTACATCACCGTCCGCCAGTTGTGGTTGGCGTCGTTGCAGTGCGAGAACTGCATGCCGGTGGGATGGCCTTTCGGCTTGAGCAGCCGCGCGGCCTTGCGCAGGTCGTCCCACGTGTTCGGCGCGCCGAGCCCGACCGACTCGAAGAGGTCCTTGCGCCAGAGGACCGGAATCGTCACGAAGTAGTCGGGGATGCCGTACCACTGTCCGCCGACCTGCGCGCAGCTCTTCGACGCCTCCATCCAGCCGCCGTACTTCTTGCCGAGCGCCTCGCCCAGGTCGGAGATGTCGAGCAGGGTGCGAGAGTACTGGCCAGTCAGGATCTGGCCGGCGAAGTAGATCAGGTCGTGACCGGTGCCGGCGGCGAACTCCGCGGCGTAGCGCGCCGGCAACTCGAGGTGCGGGATGTGGTCGATGCGGACCTTGACGCCGTTCTGATCGCCCCACTTCTTCGCGAAGTCGTCGAGCCAGACGTCGTACGCCGGGACGAAATGACTCCACTGCAGCAGGCGCAGCGTGGTGCCCTTGATCTCGGCCGGCGCCTGGTGCGCGTCGAGCATCGCGGCGAGCGAGCCCGCGGCCGCCGCCGTTCCGGTGGTCTTGAGAAACGTGCGCCGACTGATGACGTCACTCATTGACGGCCTCCTTGGCGATTGGCCGGGTCGCCGGTAGAAGTGCTGAAACTGTGCGCTGCGTCTCCCGAGCGTGTCAAGCGGGAGAGCCGCGACGCCGCCCGTCAGACGCTCTCGATCACCCGCGCCCAGTCGTCCAGCGCCTCGTCCTGTCCGGGCGTGAGACAGACCGCCAGCTGCTGGTACCCGGCGTCTCGCAGCGCACGGATGCGATCGCGGAGCTCCGGAGCGGTCGCGGTGAACGTCAGGTCGCGCAGCAGATCGGCCGTGACGAAGCGCTCTTCCTCGGGTCTGAGCCACATGAAATGGCCGCGATGGAGGTGGAGGTAGCGCGCGTCGGCGGGTTCGTAGCTCTCGTAGAGCGTGCGGTACTCGTCGACGGCCGCCGCGAGGTTCGACGGAATACGGATGCGCAGCGAGCCTTCGACGGCCGCATGGAAGAACGTCACGGCGAGGGGACCCGCCTGCGCTCGAGCGCGCGCGCTGTCGGCCGGTTCTCCGTCGCGCAGCACGCAGCCCATCGTGAACGCGGTCTTGTACAGGCTCTCGGGCGCGCGCCCGCGATCCCGACAGGCCGCGAGCATCTCGCCGAGATCCCGGAGCCCGCTTCGCAGGCGACCGACGAAGTGCATCCATCCGTCGGCGACCTCGGCCACGAGCGCGCGCGCCTTCGGTCCGAACGCGGAGACGTGAATCGGGACGCGAGGCTGGAGATCGATGAGCCCGCGCTCGGGCTCGAGGAACCGCAGCGTGCGCCGGACACCTTCGAGCTCGGCGTCGACGGTCTCGCCGGCGAGGAGCGCCCGCACCACGCGCACGTGCTCGCGGAGATCGGCGAGCCGCATGGCGCGAAGTCCCATCGTCGCGCGCGCGGTGAACCCGGTCCCGACCCCGAGCTCGATCCGGCCGGGCGCCAGCCGGTTGAGCGACGCCACCGCGTTCGCGGTCACCGGGGCGATGCGATTCGAGGGAACCAGCACGCCGGTGCCGAGATGGATCCGCGATGTGTTGGCAGCGGCCAGCGCCAGGCCCACGAACACGTCGGCGCACAGCATCTGCGTGTCGTAGAGCCATGCGTGGCTGAAGCCGAGCGTCTCGGCGCGTTTCGCCAGCTTCCACGAGTCCACCGCGGTCGGGATGCCGACGCCGAAGTCCATTGGCCCCGAGCGTAGCAGAGAGGCCGAGCGGAGAGCGTCGAGGGCTCGCGCATGTTACAGTCGGCTCCGGTGAAGACGCGTTGCGCATGGGCTCGCGGCGAGCTCGACATCCGCCATCACGACGAGGAGTGGGGTGTCCCGCTCCACGACGACCAGAAGCTCTTCGAGCTCCTGATTCTCGAGGGCGCCCAGGCCGGGCTCTCGTGGTCGACGATCCTGAGAAAGCGCGAGGCGTACCGGAACGCGTTCGATGGTTTCGATCCTCGCGTCGTCGCAAAGTACACGGACGCGAAGAAGAGCCGGCTGCTCGAGGACGAGGGCATCGTGCGGAATCACGCGAAGATCGACGCGGCCGTCGGCAACGCGCGCGCATTCCTGGACGTTCAGCGCGAGTGCGGGACGTTCGACGCCTATCTCTGGCGCTTCGTCGGCGGCCGTCCGATCGTGAACGCCTGGCCCTCGACCGCGAAGATCCCCGCCGAGACCGAAGAGTCGCGGACGCTCAGCCGCGATCTGCAGAAGCGCGGCTTCCGGTTCGTCGGTCCGACGATCTGCTACGCGTTCATGCAATCGACGGGGCTGGTGAACGATCACACCGTCGACTGCTTCCGATGGCGCGCGCTCGGCGGAGGCCGCCGGCGACCCGGGAAGAAGACGGTGCAGGCATGAAGACATCTGCCAAGAGATCTGAAGGAGACGTCTGATGGGAACGATCCTCGGAGGCGAGCTGCTGGCTCACGCGATGAAGCAACAGGGCCTCGACCACATGTTCTACGTGATGGGTGGCCCGATGCTGGAGACGGAGGCCACGGCCGTCAAGATCGGCATCAAGGCGATCGACACGCGTCACGAGCAGGCGGCGGCGCTCGAAGCGCACGCGTGGACGCGCGTCATGCGGCGTCCCGCGGTCTGCGTCGGCGCGTCCGGACCGGGCGCGACCAATCTCCTGACGGGCGTGGCGAACGCGTTCACCGATGCGGCGCCGCTGATCGCGATCGGCGGCTCGAGCCCGCGCGTCTACTTCGGCATGGAGGCGTTCCAGGAAATCGACCAGCTCGCGGTCTTCAAGCCGATCACGAAGTGGGCGGAGCGCATCTACGACGCCAAGCGCATCCCGGAGATCCTCGCGACGGCCGTCCGCCAGGCGATGACGGGCCGGCCCGGACCCGTCTATCTGGACCTTCCCGGCGACACGATCGGTGAGAAGGTCGACGAGGACACGATCGTGTGGCCGAAGCCGTTCAAGACGTTGCCGCGGCCCCTCGGCGATCCCGCCGCCGTGCGCGAGGCGATCGGGTTGCTCGCGCGCGCGCAGCGCCCCATCATCCTCGGCGGCAGCGGTGTGTGGTGGTCCGACGCCGCGGCCGCGTTCCACGCGTTCGTGGACGCGACCGGCATTCCGTTCTACACGACGCCGATGTCCCGCGGCACGGTGCCCGAGGACCATCCGCTGTCGTTCCTCAACGCCCGCAGCTCCGCGTTCCAGGAAGCGGACGTCTGCCTGGTCGTCGGCACCCGGTTCAACTGGATCATCCAGTTCGCGCGGCCGCCGCGCTTCGGAAAGGACATGAAGATCATCCGCGTCGACGTCGACGCGACCGGCATCACCCAGAATCGCGACGTGGACGTGCCGATCGTCGGCGACGCGCGCGCGGTCCTGGAGCAGCTCTCCGCCGAGGCGAAGGGGAAGATCGATCCGGCGAAGTACGCGTCCTGGGTCGGGAAGCTCCGCGTGCTCGACGCCGAGAAGGGCGCCGAGCAGGACAAGGTGATGTCGAGTGACGAAGTGCCGATCCACCCGCTGCGCCTCTGCAAGGAGGTGCGCGACTTCCTGAAGCGCGACGCGATCCTCGTCGTCGACGGTCAGGAGATCCTGAACTTCGGACGGCAGTCGATCCCGACGTTCGTGCCCGGCCACCGGCTGAATTCCGGCACGTTCGGGACGATGGGCGTCGGGCTGCCGTACGGCGTGGGCGCGAAGGTCGCGAAGCCCGACACGCAGGTCGTCGTGCTCCACGGCGACGGCTCGTTCGGCATCAACGCGATGGAGATCGACACCGCGGTGAGGCATCGCATTCCGGTGCTCGTCGTGATCTCGAACAACGGCGGCTGGACGGCGGATGCGCCGTGGCAACTTCCGCTGCCGAAGCCGGGGCGGCATCTCGGGCGTACGCGCTACGATCGCGTGGCGATGGAGCTCGGCGCCCACGGCGAGCTGGTCGAGAAGCCGCACGAGATCCGTCCGGCGCTGGAGCGCGCGTATGCGTCGGGCAAGCCCGCGGTCGTGAACGTGATGACCAGCGACAAGGCGCGCGCGACGACAGTGCGGTTCTCCGCATACACGACGTAGCGACGGGTGGCGCGCGCACGTCTGGATGATGGGACGACGACACGGAGGATGAGAATGGCCAAGGCGCTCGACGGAATTCGCGTGCTCGATCTCACGCAATACGAAGCGGGACCCAGCTGCTGCGAGACGCTCGGATGGCTGGGCGCGGAAGTGATCAAGATCGAGCCGCCCTCGGGCGAGCCGGCCCGGCGCGGGATCGGTGGCGCTCTCGAGCGCCCGGACGCCGACTCCTCGTTCTTCTGCCTCCTGAACATGAACAAGAAGAGCATCACGCTCAATCTGAAGTCCGAGCGCGGGCGGAAGATGTTCGCGGAGCTGGTCAAGACCGCGGACGTCTTCGTCGAGAACCTGGGCCCCGGATCGGTCGAGCGACTGGGCTTTGGCTACGACGACGTCGCGCGCATCAATCCCCGCATCATCATGGCCTCGATCAAGGGCTTCGGCAGCACGGGGCCCTATGCGAGCTACAACAGCTTCGAGATGATCGCCCAGGCGATGGGCGGCGTCATGAGCTTGACCGGAACGGCGGACACGCCGCCCTTGCGCGTCGAGGCCGGTCTCGGTGACACGGGTTCGGGACTCCATGCCGCGATCGGCATCCTGGCCGCGCTGGAGCAGCGTCACCGGACCGGCGTCGGTCAGCGCATCGACGTCGCGCAGATGGACGTGGTCGTCAACCTGACGCGCATCCACTTCCGGGATCACTACAACGGCGTCAATCCGATCCTCCGGCACGGCAACCGCTCGCCGGGCGCCGCGCCGTCGAACATCTATCGCTGCCGGCCCTTCGGCCCGAACGACTGGGTGTTCATCCACGTCGCGAACCTCGACATGTGGAAGTCGTTCACGCGCGTGATCGGTCAGCCCGAGCTCGGCGAGGATCCGGGCCTGGCCGACCGCCACCAGCGACTGGCCCGCGTCCAGGAGCTCGAAGCGATCGTCGAGGGCTGGACCGGCAAGCGCACGAAGCACGAGGTGATGGAATTGCTCGCCGCTGCGGGCGTGCCGTGCGGCGCCGTCCTGGACTCCGGCGAGGTCCTGACGAACGAGCACCTGCGTCAGCGAGGCTTCATCACCGACATCGACCATCCCGTGCGCGGCCGGATGGCCGTGCCGGGGAACGCGATCCGCATGTCGGCGTCGCCGACCGAGGTGACGCCCGCGCCGCTGCTCGGCCAGCACAACGTCGAGATCTATACCAAGCTGCTCGGCGTGAGTGAGACGGACGTGGCCGAGCTCAAGCGGGACGGCGTGATCTAGCGCGCGAGAACGTACGACGACCGATCGGCGTGTGATGTCGGAACAGGCGATCCTCGCCGCGCTGCCGATCGACCGGGTGCGCGCGCACATCGAGCACATCACCGAAAAGATCCCGTCGCGGCTCGCCGGCACCGAGAACCAGCGGCGCATGGCCGAGTACAGCGCGCAGGCGCTGCGGGACTCGGGAATCGAGGCCGTCGTTCACCACGTTCCGGGCCTCGTCAGCTTTCCCGAGCGCGCGGACTTCAAGGTCGTGGCGCCCGTCGANCCTGCTGACGGGATCAGCGGTGAGCTGCTCGACGTCTTCTCCGGGGCGCTCCAGGAGTTTTCCGGGAAGGATCCGATCGGGAAGATCACGCTCTCCGAGCTTTCCTACCATCCCGCGCGCCACGAAAAGCAGCGCATCGCCGCGCTGCTGGGGGCGGCGGGCTGCGTGATGATGAACTGGGGCGGACCGGACAACACTGCCGTGCCGTTCGGCTCCGTCAAGCCGTGCTGGGGCAACCCGACGCCCGACACGCTCGCGAGCGAGATGCCGACGCTGCCGTGCATCGGCATCGCTCGCACCGAGGGACTTCGACTCCGCGAGCTCGCCAGGAAAGGCCCGGTCCGCGTGTGGTTCCGGACCCGCGTCGAGAACGGCTGGCGCCCGATCCAGGTCACGGTGGGAGAGATGCCGGTCGGCGACGACTTCGTCGTGCTGGGCGGCCATCAGGATTCGTGGTTCGGCCCCGCCGCCACCGACAACGCCGCGGGCAACGCCTGCGTGATGGAGCTGGCGCGGGTCTTCAACCAGCACCGCGGAGAGCTTCGTCGCGGACTCGTGATGGGGTTCTGGGCCGGCCACGAGACCGGCACGATGATCGGCTCGTCCTGGTTCGTGGACCGCAACTGGGATCGGCTGCGCGATCACATGATCGCGTACATGCAGATCGATCAACCCGCGTGCACCGGCACGACGCGCTGGGGCACCTCGTCGAA
Source organism: Candidatus Rokuibacteriota bacterium (assembly GCA_003220195.1). Lineage (GTDB taxonomy): Bacteria > Methylomirabilota > Methylomirabilia > Rokubacteriales > CSP1-6 > AR8. Next base: position 22,888 of record QHRT01000122.1, read on the forward strand.
CGTCGAGCTGCGGCGATTTCACCAGGCGATCGAGCGGCGTCTCGTGCCGCAGCGCGAGCACGTGTGGCGGCGCGTGACGAAGATCGGCGACGCGTCGTTCTTCGGCCTCGGCGCTCCGATGATGGCGAGCAACGGCGCGTTCACCGAGGCGGAGCTGAAGGCGACCGCGCTCGCGAACCTCGGCTGGTGGCATCACTCCCTCGAGTGCACGATCGACAAGGTCGACTTCGCCTGGCTCGCCGACCACCTGCGCGTCTATGCCGCGTACCTGTGGGAGCTCTGCACCGCGCCGGTCTTGCCGTTCGAGTACCGGAGCGTCGCGGATCAGTTCATCGCGCGCTTGACCGAGCTCGGGGCGTCCGGCAAATCGATCGCGCTCGACGGTGCGCTGGCGCGGGCCGGAGAGTTCCGCGTCGCGGCCGTGCGGCTCGACGAGGTTGCGGACGGGTGGCGCGCGCGGTACGCGGGGGACGGCGTGCGGGACGACGAGCCCGCGACGGTCCTGAACGACTGCATGAAACGGCTGGGGCGGCTCCTGATCCCGCTCGAGTCGACGTCCGTCGGCTCGTACGGTCACGACCCGTACGGCCTCACGCCGCAGACCACGATGATCCCCTGCCTCTACGACGTGCCGCGGCTCGCGACGCTCCCGGACGCCCAGGAGCGGTGGATGCTCGAGACGAAGCTCGTGCGGCAGCGGAACCGCATCGCCGACGCGCTCGGCGACGCGCGGCGGCTCATCGAAGAGACGCTGGCGAAGGTCGCGGCGCGGCGGAGCTGACACTCGTGAGCGCCGACCGCAGCCCGGCGAGCCGCCGACCGCGACACGACCTCAGGGCCATCGCGCGACAGGCGATGCTCGACCGCGGACTCCTCCCGGATTTCTCGCCCGAGGTGATGGCCGAGGTCGACGCGATCGCCCGCGTCCCGACCGCGAGGGAGAGCTCGCTGCGAGATCTCCGCAGTCTCCTGTGGGCGTCGATCGACAACGACGACTCGCGCGATCTCGACCAGCTGTCGGTCGCGGAGTCGCTCCCTGGCGGCGCGACGAAGCTCTACGTCGCGATCGCCGACGTCGACGGCCTCGTCAAGCAAGGCGACGCCGTCGACGATCACGCGCGGCACAACACCACGTCGGTCTACACGGCCGCGGAGGTGTTTCCGATGCTGCCGGTCCTCCTCTCGACGGACCGGACGTCGCTCAATCAAGACGAAGACCGGGCGGCGACAGTCGTCGAGATGGTCGTCGCCGCCGACGGCAGCGTCGGGGAGTCGTCGGTTTACCGGGCGACGGTGAGAAATCGGGCGAAGCTCGCGTACAACGGCGTGGCGGCGTGGCTCGACGGTGGACCGGCGCCCGCGCGCCTGGCGGCCGTCCCCGGTCTCGACGAGCAGCTCCGCATGCAGCACGCCGCGGCGCAGCGGTTGAAGCAGCGGCGGCACGAGCACGGCGCGCTCGGTCTCGAAACGATCGAGCCTCGCGCCGTGTTCGACGATGGCGAGCTCGTCGATCTGCGGCAGGAGGAGCGGAATCGCGCCCGCGAGCTCATCGAGGAGCTGATGATCGCCGCCAACGGCGTGACCGCGCGGTATCTCGCGGCGAAGAAGAGGTGGCAGCGGATCGTCGACCTCGCCGCCCAGTGTGAGGAAGACTTGCCCGCCGAGCCGGACGCCGCCGCGCTCGATCGATTTCTCGCCAGACGCCGCGAGGCCGATCCGGCCGCATTCCCCGATCTCTCGCTGGCGGTCGTGAAGCTCCTGGGATCAGGTGAGTACCAGGTCGAGACTCCCGGTGGACGGGCGTCGGGACATTTCGGGCTCGCCGTCCAGGACTACACGCATTCGACGGCGCCCAACCGCCGGTATCCCGACCTGATCACCCAGCGCTTGCTGAAGGCGGCGATGGCCGGAGCGGCCGTGCCCTACGCGCCGGGCGAGCTCGAATCGCTGGCGCGCCACTGCACGGAGCAGGAAGACAACGCGAAGAAGGTCGAGCGTCGCGTCCGGAAGTCGGCGACCGCGCTCCTGCTCGAGCCGCGGATCGGCCAGGACTTCGACGGCATCGTGACGGGCGCGTCCGAGAAAGGGACCTGGGTCCGCGTGTTCCACCCGCCGGCGGAAGGCAAGGTCGTGCGCAGCGCCGATGGGCTCGACGTCGGCGACCGCGTGCGCGTCACGCTCGTGGCGACGAGCGTCGAGCACGGCTTCGTGGATTTCGCGTGCGTCGGCGCTCCGCGGCGACTCCACGAGCGCCGGTGACCGGGAAGCGGAATGAGCGACCTGCCGCCGATCCCGGACTTCCTCTACGGCACCGCGTGGAAGGAAGACCGCACGCAAGGCCTCACCGAGCAGGCGCTCCGCGTGGGCTTCCGGGGAATCGACACCGCCAATCAACGCCGCCATTACGTCGAAGCGGCGGTCGGCGCGGCGCTCGCCGCCGCGTACCAGGCCGGCGTCGTCACGCGCGCGGATCTATTTCTCCAGACGAAGTTCACGTATCAGGGAGGTCAGGATCACCGGTTGCCGTACGACCCCGCGGCCGACCTGTCGACGCAGGTGGCGCAGTCCATGCGGAGCTCGCTCGAGCATCTCGGGACGGACCAGGTCGACAGCTACGTGCTGCACGGGCCGGCGTCGGGTTACGGCTGGACGGAAGACGACGCCGAGGTCTGGGCCGCGATGGTCACGGAGCGGGACGCCGGCCGCGCGCGGCTCCTCGGCGTGAGCAACGTCTCGCTGCGACACCTAGTCCAGATGGCGGCTACGGGAGCCGAGCTTCCCCGGTTCGTCCAGAATCGCTGCTTCGCTCGTCTCGGGTGGGATCGCGAGGTGCGAGCGTTCTGTCGCGACCACGCGATCGTCTACCAGGGGTTCTCGCTCCTGACCGCCAACCCCGAGGTGTTCCGGCATCCGCTCGTCGGCGAGATCGCGGCGCGCCGCAAGGCGACGCTTGCGCAGGTCGTGTTCCGCTTCGCCCAGATCGTCGGGATGCTCCCGTTGACCGGGACGTCCGACGTGGAGCACATGAAGCAGGACCTGGCGAGCCGCGCCGTGGTGCTTTCCGCGGACGAGGTGAGGGTGATCGAGTCCCTGTCAGGCTGATCGCCACCGTTCCTCGTCGAGCCGGTCGGACTAGAACCGGAGCGCCAACCCTCCGAGGATGGCGCGCGGCGTTCCGGGCGTGAAGTGGACGTCCGGCACGCCGGCCGCCCGCTCGCCCGGCAGCCGCGACGTGAAGAAGAACTGCGACTCCCGCCATTCGACGTTGAACAGATTTTCGATGCTGACGAAGGCTTCGAGTATCCGATACCGATAGCGAGCGCTGAGGTCGACGAGCGTGTAGCCACGCGCGGTCGCCTGCCGATCCTCGTCGGCGAAGCGGTTGCCCACGTGTCGCATCTCGGCGCTGGCCGACAATCCCCACGGCAGGCGCGCGGTGAGCGCGGCTCGCGCGGTGAGCCGGGGCGCGAGAGGGACCGCGGCGCCGGTCTCGAACCGTGCCCGCGTCGTCGTCACGTCGCCCGCGAACGAGAGCCAGTCGAGCAGCTTCGCCTTGACGGCGAATTCCCAGCCTTCGCGATGGCTGGGGCCTCGCGGGTCCGTGGTCCCGGAGTCGCCGTTGAACACCAGCTCGCTCGCGAGGTCGAGCTGCCAGTACGTCACCGACAGATCGAGGCGCGGCACGAGGGTCGTTTTGATCCCGACCTCCCATCCGGTCGCCGTCGGAAGCGCGGTGAGCTTCGGATCGAGCACCACGGCGCGGGCGTCGTTGCTGTGGAACCCGGTCCCGAAGTTGGCGAACAACTCGGTGTTCCGCCACGGGCCGAGGATGACATTGGCCTTCACGTTCGGGCGCGCCCGGGTGACGTCGCCGTCGGGCCCGCCGCCCAGGTTGTCGGTCACCTGGTACCGGAAAATGTCCCCGCGCACGCCGCCGATGAGCCGGAGCCATTCCCGGGGTATCAGCTCGAGCTTCACGAACGGCGAGTACGACTGCTCGACGATGTTCACGTCCTGCGCGCGCTCGAGCTGGTGGCGCTGGATCTGGTGCGCCAGGACGACGTGCGGAGCGTCGATCCGGTACTGGAATCCACCGGTCGTGGTGAGCGCGAGGCCGAACGGCTGCTCCCTTCGCTCCCAGCGCGCATCGACGCCGCCGAGCGCGCGCCGGTCGCGCTGGTTCACCCCATCCCCGTTGTCCGGATCGTCGAGGAAGAACGTGAAGTCGTTGAAGAGGTTCAGCACGTAGTAGCTGCCCCAGAAGCGGACCGTCAGGAGATCGCGCTCGGACGGCCGCCAGCGCCAGTCGACGCTCAGATTGGTCCGGTGCGTCTGACCGCCCTCGCTCGGATCGATCGATCCGAAGCGGGAGATCAGTCCTTCGCGCACCGCGCGCTCCGGAATCTGGCCGGACCCGCGCCAGGAGCCGAGGTAGTGCGACGCCCACACGGAGAGGTCCATGCCCTCCGCGAGCGTCGTGCTCGCTTTGCCGAACACGTTGACGCGGTCGTAGTGGTTCGGGTGCTCGAACGGGCCATCGTGGTGGTAGCTCTCGAAGGCGAACAGCGTCTTCACCTGGCCTCGGGTCGGCGAGACGAGCGCGAGATAGCGCTGGGTGTTGAAGCTCCCACCAGCGGCCTGCGCGATGTTCTCGTCGACGACGTCGCGCAGGGTGAAGCTCACGGCGCCCGCGGTCGCGAAGTCAGCGAATTCGACGAAGTACGGGCCCTTGAGCGCGTCGACCTGGCGCACCGTCTCGGGGATCAGGAAGTGGAGATCGGCGTAGCCCTGCCCGTGCGCGTGGGATCTCAGATTGACCGGCACGCCGTCGACGAAGAGCGCAACGTCGGTCCCGTGATCCGCGTCGAAGCCACGCAGGAAATACTGCTCCGCTTTGCCGCCACCCTGATGCTGGCCGATGATGAGCCCGGGAATCAGGCGAACGAGATCGGCGGGCCTTCCTTGCGGTCGCAGCTCGAAGTCGCGACCCGGAATCAGGACTTCCGAGGACGCGGCGACGGGCGGTGGCGCCGTGACGGTGATGGGCGGCAGCGTCGGCGGCTCGGCACGCTCGGGCTCTTGTGCGAGAGCCGGCGCGGCGAGGGCGAGGACGACGAGGATCCCGATCGGGATGATCATGACGTCCGAATGTCATACCACGGGGCTCGTGGCAGATGAACCCGCTCGTGTGGTATATCGGCCCCGACCAAGGAGGGTTCCATGCGACTGCTGAGCGACGACGAGCTGAAACGCCTGCTGCCGGCCGAGACGCACGCTTTTCCCGGCCCGGTCCCGACCCAGATCGTGTCGAGCGACGAATACTTCCCGGCGCCGCAATCTGCCGCGCAACGGGAAGTCGAGCAGCGCGTGAAGGCTCTCGGTGACGAGCTCGCGAAACGGCAGGGCCTCAGCCGGCGCGCGTTCTTCGCCACCGCCGCGGGGATGGCGGCGGCGTTCGTCGCGATGAACGAGGTGTACGGCACGTTCTACGACGCGAGCCGCGCGGAAGCGGCCGACAAGGACCTGGCGAACGACCGCGCGAAAGGTCTCGCCGGCCAGTTCGTCATGGACACGCACACGCATTTTCTGCGCGACGACACGCGCATCCAGACGTTCGTCCTGCAGCGGCAGGCGGTCGGCAAGGCGGGCTGGAACCCGGGTCTCGTCGACAAGCCGCAGACGCTCGAGGATTTGAAGTTCAACAACTACTTCAAGGAAGTCTTCCTCGATAGCGACACCAAGGTGGCACTCCTGTCGAGCGCGCCATCCGAGGTCCCGGCCGACTGGTTCCTGACCAACGACATGATCGCCGAGGCGCGCAAGAAGGTGAACGACAAGCTCGGGGCGCGCCGCCTCCTGTCGCACGCCATCTTCACGCCCGGCTATCCCGGCTGGATGGAAGAGGTCGACCGCGCGGTCAAGGAGCTCAAGCCCGACTCGTTCAAGGGCTACACGATCGGGGACAACACGAACAAGAACCTTTCCAAGCATCCGTGGCATCTCGACGACGAGAAGCTCGTCTACTCGTTCTACGAGAAGTGCGTGAAGGCGGGTCTCCAGAACGTCTGCATCCACAAGGGCCTCTTCCCTCCGTCGGTGGCGCAGCAGTTCCCGGATCTGTTGCCCTACTGTGACGTGCGTGACGTCGGCAAGGCGGCGAAGGACTGGCCGAAGCTCAACTTCATCATCTATCACGGCGGCTATCGGCTCCATGCGGGCGGCAGCGCGGAGCAAGCGCTGAAGGACTTCGAGCGGGCCGGGCGCATCGAGTGGGTGACGGACCTGGCCGAGATCCCGGCGAAGTATGGCGTCACCAACGTCTACGCGGACACCGGTCAGCTCTTCGCGCACACCACGGTCTCGCAACCCCGGCTCGCCGCGGCGCTCATGGGAACCCTGGTGAAGGGGCTGGGCCACGATCACATCATCTGGGGCACCGATTGCATCTGGACGGGCTCGCCGCAATGGCAGATCGAAGCGTTGCGCCGGCTCGAGATCCCCGAGGACATGCAGAAGCAGTACGGCTACAAGCCGCTCGGCGCGGCCGATGGGCCGATCAAGACGGCGATCTTCGGTGAGAACGTGGCGAGACTCTACAGCTACCGGCGGAGCGCCGAGCTGGCGAAGCCGGATCGGCTGCTTGCGATGAAAGAAGAGTACGAGCGCCGGGGAGGGCAGCGCAGCAACCTGCGCTACGGCTACATCGCGAAGATGTGAGCCCGGCGCGCCGAGCCGCGCTCGCTAATGTCTTTCACTCCGGTGCTGCCGCGCGACGATCTCCGGGATGGCGACATGCGGTCCGTCCATGTGGACGGGCGCGGCGTGCTGATCGTCCGGTTCAACGGCGAGGTGTACGCCTACGAGGACCGGTGCGCCCATCAAGGCGTCCCCCTCAGCGAGGGAACGCTGCACGGCTACGTCCTCGCGTGCCGTGCGCACGAGTGGCTCTTCGACGTGCGGAACGGGCAGGGCATTAACCCGGCGCTCGCGTTCCTGCGGCGGTTCCCCGTGAAGATCGAGGACGGGCAGGTTCTCGTGGACGTCGGCGCGCCGGCCGCGTGAAGCTCCGGGTGTGAAAACGTTTTCCACTTCGATCGAGACACGCGGCATGCACCACGTGACCCCGTGAGATACTCCGCTGGAGATGTCCCGCCCCGAGCGCTTCTTCGACGATCGATCGAACGATGATCTGCGTGGCCACTTCGCCGCGATCGTCGACTCGGCGGACGACGCGATCGTCACCAAGACGCTCGACGGCATCATCACGTCGTGGAATCGCGCCGCCGAGCGTATCTTCGGCTGGACCGCCGCCGAGGCGATCGGGCGCCACATCACGCTGATCGTCCCGCAAGATCGGCGCGGCGAAGAAGACGAGGTGCTGGCGCGTCTCGGCCGTGGCGAGACGATCGATCACTTCGAGACCGTGCGGATCACGAAGGACGGGCGGCTCCGCGACATTTCATTGACGGTGTCCCCCGTGCGAAACAGCGCGGGCCGCATCGTCGGGGCCTCCAAGGTCGCGCGCGACATCACCGACCGTCGCCGCCTCGACGACGAGCGATCGCGCCTGGCCGCGATCATCGATTCGTCGGACGACGCGATCGTGAGCAAGACTCTGGACGGCGTCATCACCTCCTGGAATCACGGGGCCGAGCGGATCTTCGGGTGGACCGCGGCCGAGGCCGTCGGCCGCCACATCACGCTGATCATTCCGAGGGAGCGTCACACCGAGGAAGACGAGGTGCTGGCCCGCATTCGCCGCGGGGAGAAGATCGACCACTTCGAGACCGTCCGCGTGACGAAAGACGGGCAGCTGCTGAACATCTCGCTCACGGGCTCACCCGTGAAGGACGGCACGGGCCGCATCGTCGGCGCCTCGCAGATCGCCCGCGACGTGACCGACCGCCGGCGCCTCGAGGACGAGCGCGACCGCTTGCTGGCGCGCGAGCAGCGCGCGCGGGCCGAAGCCGAGACGTCGAACCGGATGAAGGACGAGCTGCTCGCCATCGTCTCGCACGAGCTCCGGACGCCGCTCAACTCGATCCTGGGCTGGGGTCGCATGCTGCAGACCGACGGTCTCGACGAGAAGGCGCGACGTCACGCGGTGGACGTGATCGTCCGTAACGCGTCGAGCCAGGCCCAGGTCGTGGAAGATCTCCTCGATCTGTCGCGCGTCGTGACCGGCGGGCTGACGCTCCGCTTGCAGCCGTGCGACTTGACGACGATCGTCGACGAGGCGCTCGACGCCGTGCGGCCCGCCGCGGACGCCAAGGGGCTCACGCTCGTCACCGAGCTCTCGCCGACGGTCGGGCCGATTCTCGGCGCGCCCGACCGGTTACGGCAGGTGATCTGGAACCTCGCCATGAACGCCGTCAAGTTCACCCCCGCGGGCGGCCGGATCGAGGTCCGTGTCGCACGCGCGGACGATGCGGCCGAGCTCTCCGTGTCCGACAACGGCGTCGGC
>QHRT01000423.1 GCA_003220195.1 Candidatus Rokuibacteriota bacterium
CGGCAACTGGCCGTGGGCGACGATGGCGAAGCCCGTCGCGCTCGAGCGTCGGACGACGCCCGTCCGCACGGTGCCGGTCAGCAAGCTCGGCGAGTCGCTCGCGACGACGGCCGACCCGCCAGTCACCACCGCCTTCTTCATGGGCAGCAACCTCGTGAACCAGATGCCGGACACGACGGGCTCGAAGCGTGAGCTGGCGAAGCTCGACTTCCGCGTCTGCGTCGACCAGTTCCTCACGGACACGGCGGAATGCTGCGATGTGTTCCTGCCGTCGACGACGATGCTGGAGGAGGAAGACTTTCTCCCGAGCTACGGCCACCAGTGGATGCAGCTCATGCAGCCGCTCGTGCCGCCGCAGGGCGAATCCCGAACCGATCTCACGATCCTCCAGCAGCTTGCCGAACGGCTCGGCTTCGGCGACGACATGGCGGGAACGCCGGCGTACTGGATCGACCAGCTCACCACGACGTTTCGTCACCAGGGGATCTCGCACGCGTCGTTGGTCGCCGCGGGCGGGCGGCTCTGGCCGGAAGGGACGCCGCGCGTGCCGTGGGCCGACGGAAAATTCGCCACGCCGTCCGGCCGCTTCGTGTTCCCGCGTGTCTTCGACGACGATCCCGTGGTGCCGCCAGCCGCGTTCCCGCTGCACCTGATCGCGCTCGCGTCGGAAGACGCGATCAACTCGCAGGTGAAAGACGACCGGCGGCACGGGGACCCGGTCACGGCGTGCGTCAGCTCGACGACGGCGCAGGCCAGCGCGTTACGCGGCGGCGACCTCGCGCGTCTCGTCTCGTCGCGTGGCGCGCTCACCGTCCGGCTCGAGTGTCGGGACGATCTCAGACCGGACACCGTCTACGTGACGAAGGGCGACTGGGCGAAGTTCGGCCGCGGCCTGAACGTGCTCACGGAGCCGCGCTACACGGCGGGAACGGGAACGGCGTTCAACCAGAACTACGTGCGTCTCGAGCGCGCCTGAAGGCTCCGCGCCGACCGTTTCGATTTCGCCAGCGTTACCCGCGGAAGCGCGCTTCCGGAAGACCGTGGACGCCGGGGTCGAGCGCAAGAACGCCTCCAGCCCAGGGCTGGCGCGCGCGCTCTCCTTCCGACAGGCCGACCGTCGCTGAGGTGACGTAGAGCACATCGAGTTGCGCGCCCCCGAATGCCGGACAGGTCGCGCGCTGCACCGGCAATGGCACGACGCGCGCCACGCGACCGGCCGGATCGTAGCGGGTGACACGCCAGCCATCCCAGTGCGCGATCCAGACGAAACCCTCGGCGTCGACGGCGGCTCCATCCGGCGCGCCCTCGTGCTCGGGCACGCGGACGAACACGCGACGGTTGGCGATGTCACCGCTGTCCGGATCGAAATCCCACGCCCACACCGTGCGGGTCGGCGTGTCGGCGTGGTACATCGTGCGGCCATCGGGGCTCCAGCAGAGTGTGTTCGAGCAGATCAGGCCGTCGGTCATTCGTGTGCACGTCAGGTCGGCATCGAGCCGGTACAGCGCCCCCGTCGGCCTGGTCTCGGGATCGTGCATGCTGCCAGCCCAGAAGCGTCCCTGACGATCGGTCTTCCCGTCGTTGAAGCGGTTTTCGGATCGATCGCTCTCGGGCGCCGCGACGAGGCTCGTGATTCCCGTGGCCGGGTCGAAGAAATGGAAGCCCGACCGGAGCGCGAGCACCAGGCCCGATCCGGTGCGCACCGCCAGTGATCCGACGTCTTCCGCAACGGCCCACTGCTGATCCACGCCAGTGACCGGATCGAAGCGGTGGACGAGCCGGCCCTTGATGTCGACCCAGTAGAGCTTCTGGTCGGCGGCATCCCAGAGCGCCCCTTCGCCGAGAATGGCGTGAGCGGCGAGCGCGCAGCGAACGTCGGTCATGTCGCGATCTCAGTCCCGAGAGTGATCATGGCCGGCGGCACATCTCCAGCGTTCGGAAGTCGCATCCCCGTGTCCGCCAAAAACTCGCGTGGCCGACGGTCAAGGTGACAATATCCGAGTCCCTGGCCGCGATGGTAGCGTGAACGGACACTCGCGCCCGATGGAGCGATCATGATTCGATTCGCGTCGTATCCCAGCCTGGAAGGTCGCGTCGTCTTCGTCACCGGCGGCGGCAGCGGCATCGGCGCCTCGATCGTCGAGCACCTCTGCGCACAGCGCGCACGCGTCGCGTTCGTCGACATCGAGCGTGCCGCGTCGGAAACGCTCGTCGCGACCATCGCGGCGCGCGAGCACCCGGCGCCGCTCTTCCTGCCCTGCGACCTCCGCGACATCGCCGCGCTGCGAGCCGCGATCGCCGAGGCGACCGCGCGGCTCGGGCCGATCCGCGTGCTCGTCAACAACGCCGCGCACGACGAGCGCCACGCGATCGACAAGGTCACGCCCGAGTACTGGGACGATCGCTTCGCGGTGAACCTGCGCCATCAGTTCTTCGCCGCGCAAGCGGTGGCGCCCGGCATGGCGGCGGCCGGCGGCGGCTCGATCATCAACTTCGGCTCGACGTCGTGGATGGCCGCCCAGGGCGGGATGCCGGCCTATCTCAGCGCGAAGGCCGCGGTCACCGGGCTGACGCGCGCGCTCGCGCGGGACTTCGGGCCGATGGGCATCCGCGTCAACGCGATCGTCCCTGGCTGGATCATGACCGAGCGACAGATCCGCCTCTGGCTCACGCCGGAGGGCGAGCAGGAGCTGATGCGGCGCCAGTGCCTCAAGCGGAAGCTCGTACCCGAGGACGTCGCGCGCGTCGTGCTGTTCTTCGCCGCCGACGACAGCGGGGCATGCACGAGCCAGAGCTACATCGTCGACGGCGGCTGGGTCTGAGCGCGGACGTTCCGCGTCAGCAACGGATCTGACTCCGTGACGCTCCCAGCGGAACCGCCCCCTCCCCTGTCGTTCGCCCGGGCGCGCTACTGTCAAAGGCGCGGGTCGAGAAGGTCTCGTAATCCGTCGCCCAGGAGATTCGCGCCGAGCACGACGAGCGAGATCGCGATGCCCGGGACCGTCGCGAGCCACCAGGCATTGGAGAGATAGTCGCGGCCCTCGGCGAGCATGGCGCCCCACGACGGCTGCGGCGGCTGGATGCCGAGCCCGAGGAACGAGAGCCCTGATTCGAGCAGGACCATCGTCGCGAACTGGCTCGAGGCGAGCACCAGGATCGGCGCGAGCGTGTTGGGCGAGATGTGTCGCAGCACCACGCGCG
>QHRT01000402.1:0-4340 GCA_003220195.1 Candidatus Rokuibacteriota bacterium
CGCCGGAGCAGGCGATCCAGGGGCTGCCCGCCGCGATACCAGGGCCGAAACGCGTCCTCCGGGTCGTCGCCACCGCGCCGCGCGCCATATCTGCCAGCGTAGTAATAACCGCTGTCCGTGACATCGCCGCCGTTGAAGACGAGGCCGAGGATCTTGGAGGAGCCGAGAACTCCGAGCGCCTCGTCCAGCAGCTTGGCCCGCGTCTTGTGAGCGGCGACGACGAGCAAGAAGCCATCGACGTACTTTCCGATGATCCGGCAGTCCGGGACCGGCACCAGCGGAGGCGTGTCGAGGATCACATAGTCGTATTGCTGCCGCGCTTCGTGGAGCAGCGCCGCCAGACGGGGCGACTTCAGGAGCTCGTACGGCGAGTCCGTTCGAGGCCCGGCCGGCAGCACCCAGAGGTTGAACGGTGGACGTGGTCTCACCACGTCACCGAGCCCGAGTGCCGGGTCGAGTATGGCGTCCACGAGGCCAGGTCCCGAATCATCCAGCGCCAGACGGCTGCTGACGGTCGGCCGGCGGAGGTCGGCATCGACCAACAGGACCCGCACGTCCGCAGCCTGCGCAAACGCTCCGGCCAGGTTGATCGCCGTGGTCGTCTTGCCGTCGCCGATCGTCGGCGCGGAGACGGCGAGAACCGACAGCGGCTCCGCGCGATGCGGCTGTTCCACGATGTGTCGGAGTGTGCGGTACTGCTCGGCCGCGAACGAGATCGGATCCAGGAGACTCACGAGGTGCCGTTCGATGCCTTGCGGTTCCGCCGCAGCGGGCCCATCCGACAACCGCGACGATGGGGGCGACGGCCTCACCGGGGCGGGAGACGCTGCCGCACCGGCCGACACATCCGCCTCGGCGCTCGCTGAAGGAGTTGCGAGGGCGCGATCCCGCTTGGCCTGCTGGAATGCCTTGAAGACGCTGCTCATCGCATGAACAAGTGCCGCGCCGAGCGCGCGAGCTCGATGAAGTGACCGGGATCCGAGGTCAGCAGCATGCCGACGCCCGCCACGATGGCCACGGCAGCCAGAGTGCCGACCGCCCAGCGTCGAAACGTCGTGCTCGATTCGCGGGCAACGTCGAGCACCCGGTGCCTGCGCGAGCCCGTGTGCAGCTGCTTCCGGGCTTCCTCCACGATGTCGGGCTCGATCCGACGTCGCTGCTCGGCATACCCGACGAGCAGGCAATGATCGCAGAGGAGGTTGATCACTCGTGGCACGCCGCCCGAGTACCGGGCGATCGTGCTGACTGCTCGGTCCGAGAAGATGCGGTCATCGCGCGCGCCCGCGATGCGAAGGCGCCGCTGAATGTACTCCCGAGTCTCGCCCGGTAACAGCGGTTCGATCCCGTACCGGAACGCGACCCGCTGCCCGAGCTGGCGGAGCGCCGGCAGCGCGAGTGTGGTCGCGAGCTCCGGCTGCCCGGCCAGGACGATCTGGAGAAGCCGCGCGCCCTGGTGATTGAAGTTCGAAAGCAAGCGCACTTGCTCGAGCGTCTCGGGCGAGAAGTTCTGAGCCTCGTCCAGGATGAGGACGGTTTTCAGGGCGGCCCGATGGCGGTCGACCAGGAAGTCGTCGAGCGCGATGAGCCGCTGGGCGTGCGAACGTGGTGCGGCGCCGATGCCCAGCTCCTTCAGGATGTACTCGAGGAGTCCCTTGAAGGGCAGCATCGAGCTCGACACGAACGCGACCGCGACGTTGGGGCCGACCAGGTTACGAAGCGCGTGCAGGAGCGTGGTCTTTCCGGTGCCGACTGGTCCGGTGAGGACGATGAATCCGTGGTCTTCCTGCACACCGTACGTGAGCTGAGCCAGCGCCTCACGATGGCGCCGTGTCAGGCAAAGGAATCTGGGATCCGGGGCGGTGCTGAACGGGCGCTCGGCCAGGCCGTAGAAGTCGAGGTACATGGGGGCGCGCCGATCCTAGGTCTTCGAGAGCAGCCAGACGAGCTGCTCGTTGCCGTGCGCGACGAAATAGGAGACGCCACCAACGACCACCAGTGCAATGCTCGCAGCGACAGCACCGAGCCGGAACCGCAAGCGGTGCCGGCTCGCGTCTTCGTCGGCGACGATCAGTGGAATACTGACGAGTAATGGCAGGGAGCAATGCTGTCTCAGCTCGTCGACCGTGTGGAACGAGGCGTCGAGTTGTTCGGCCAGGAAGACCGCGGCGGCGGCGAGGCCGCCGGAGAGCGCGATCGTCATGATGATCAGGCGGAGCCGATTGGCGACCGGATGCGTCGGGGGCAACGCGGGCTCGATGACGCTTCGTCGTGGCGCTTGAGGAGGCTCTGATAGAACTCCCGCGTGGTTTCGTAATCGCGACCGAGCTCTTTGAACTCCTGCTCGCGCTGAGGGATCTTTTCCACCCGTTGCTGATACGAGGCGATCGACTGTCGCAGGTGTATCGCCTCGCCTTTCAGAACCGTCAGGTCGACCTCGGCCTCCGCCAGCGCGGCTTTCAGTCGCGAGACGTGGGGGCTCACGCCGGCCGATGATCCGGGCTGCGACGCGCCTTGCGGCTTGCCCTCCGCCGTCTCGCGGGTGAGCGCCGCGATGGCGGCCGCGGTCTCGATGACGTCGGGGTACTTGTCGCTGAAGCGCGTACGCAACTCGGCGAGGTCCTGCTGCAGCTTCGCCAGCCGTGCGGGACCGCTCTCGGAGCTGCCGCCAGCGACCGGCGCCATCTCGCCGACCTGGGACGCCAGGAAACTTCGTCGCTCCTGGGCGCGGGTCTGAGCATCGGCATTGAGGCGGAGTTGCATCTGCAGGCGTTCCAGCGTGGCGAGATTCGCCTCCATCTGCTGCGGCAGTTCCCCGAGATGGCGTCGCTTGAATTCGCTCACGCCCCGCTCCAGCCCGTCGAGCCGCTTCTTCGTCTCGGCCAGCTGAACCCTCAAGAACTCGGCCGTCCCGGTCGCCTGCCGCTCGCGGACCTTCAGGTTCTCCTCGATGTAGAAGGACGCGAGCGTGTTGGTGACCAGGGCGACGTGCTGCGGGACACTTCCGCGATAGCTGAGCGTGAAGGCGACGGTGGCCTGACGCTCGCCTTTGACCTCCACGCCCTTGAGCTCGAGCTTGATATCGTTGCGCATTCGCTCGATCACTTCTTCGGAGGAGACCTGCTTCTTCAGCTCGGGATACAGGCGGAATTGGTCGATGAGGGTTTGGAGCCGCGAACGGCTCAGGATCTCCTGGCTGATCGTCTGGAGGCGCGTCTCCAGGGCGCTCGTCACCGTGGGCGCCACGAGGGCTTCCGGCACCTGCTGGCGGTCGACGAGCACGGTGGCCGTCGCCCGGTAGATGCTCGGCATCGATGCGGCGATGCTCAATCCCATCGTCGACGGGACGGCAAAGGCCAGGAGAGCGAGCCATCGATGGCGGGCCCAGACGGCCTGGAGCCATTCGAGGCCGGCGCCTTTTCGGGGGCTGTCCGCCACGCGGTGGCGCGCCTCCGGAACCGACATCGTCACGGCACCAGCACGATGTCGCCACTGTGGAGGTAGAAGTTCTCGCTCTCGCCGCCGGCCGAGATGACCTTGTTGTAGTTGAACGGAATGCGCTGCATCGTCTTGCCGTCGGGGCGGAGCACGACGATCCGGTTGCGCGCCGCGAACTCGTTGAAGCCCCCGGCAAGTGCGAGGACGTCAAGCACGGTCGTCCAGCTCTTGAGCTCGTACCGCGCCGGCTTTTGCACCTCGCCGATGACCGAGACCTTGAAGCTACGGACATCGGTGAGGATGACCGCGACCTCGGGGGCGGGCATGTACTCCGTGAGCTTCTTGACGAGCGTCTCGCGAAGCTCCGTCGGGGTGAGCCCTGCGGCCTGGATGTCCTGCAGCAGCGGCAGCGATATCATCCCGTCGGGCCGTACGGGGACGAGCTTGCTCATCGCCTCGTTCTTCCAGACAGAGATCTGCAGCATGTCCTCGGGCCCGATGCGGTAGCTGCTGTGACCGTTGGCGACCGCCGCAGATTGCGCCTCGGCGCTGCCCGACGTGACGAACTGCGGGAGCCCGACGGTCATGACCACGAGCACTGCAATGGAGAAGATCTTCCCAGCCATCCGTCACCTCAAATTGATCCAGCGCGACTCCGGCGGTACGTGTTCTGGTGCGATCACCGATGAGCCGGCGTTCCCGTGACTCGGGGATCGTCGGCAATCTTGAAAGTGCGAGAAGTGTCGGAGAAATTGTCATTCCGCGCAATGCGGCAGACGATAGATTTTCATCTATCGGACGTGGTAAGAGGGCTCCACCGGACGGTTGATCATCCGGATGACCTGACTGAATTGCGGTTATCGCAGCGCCTCAGAGGCGAACGACATTTGGCGCCGTCGTCACTT
>QHRT01000402.1:4486-7484 GCA_003220195.1 Candidatus Rokuibacteriota bacterium
CGGCCCCCTTGAGCAGCAGGGTCTCGATGATCTCGAGCGCCGGCGAGTCGCGGGTATCGGCGACGTTCGGCTTGTACGCAACGCCCAGCACCAGAATGCGCGAGTCCCGGATGGATCGTGCCCGGTCGTTCAGTGCGTCCGCCACGATTTGCACCACGTACCGCGGCATCCCCCGGTTGATTTCGTCGGCGAATGCGATGAAGCGCGGCTCGTAGCCTTCCAGCCGTACCTTCCAGGAGAGGTAGTGTGGGTCAGACGGCAAGCAATGCCCACCGAGGCCCGGGCCGGGATAGAATGGCATGAACCCGAAGGGCTTGGTCGCCGCGGCGCGGACCACCTCCCACACCGGGATTCGCAGCCGCCGGCACATGATGGCAAATTCGTTCACCAGCGCGATGTTGACGGACCGGAATGTGTTTTCGAAGAGCTTCACCATCTCGGCCGTCTCGGGGCCGGACACCGGCACGACCTTGTTCGTCACGCGCTCGTAGAGCGCGGTCGCCAACTCGCGGCACTGTTCGGTAACGCCGCCCACGACCTTGGGAATGTCGCGCAGCGTATAGCGCTGGTTGCCGGGATCGATGCGCTCCGGCGAGAACGCAAGGAAGAAATCGACACCGACCACGAGGCCGCGCGCCTGGAACCGCGGCAACAGAATTTCCTGCGTCGTTCCGGGATACGTCGTCGACTCGAGCACGATCAGCTGGCCCGGGCGGATCCCTCGAGCCACACGGTCCGCGGCGGCGACGATGAAGGAAATGTCGGGCTCTTTCGATTTCCCGAGCGGCGTCGGCACGCAGAGGACGATGGCGTCCGCCGCCCGGAGGCGCGTGAAATCGTCGGACGCCGACAGCCGTCCGTCGTGGACCAGTTCAGCAAGCCTGGCCCCCGGTACGTCCTCCACGTAGCTTCGCCCACGCGCGATCGAAGCCACGCGCTCGGCATCGACGTCGATGCCGAGCACGACGCCGCCGGATTGAGCGAACGCCACCGCGAGCGGCAGTCCGACGTACCCGAGGCCGATCACGCCGATCGTCGGGGTGGTGGCAAGCCGCTCGCGCAGCGCATCGCCGTGAGGGCTCATCCCATCCCTCGGGCCTTCGCGAGGATCCCGGTTCATCGCGCGATACCGTCCGTGGCCGGCACTTCGAAGTGAAGCGCGGCGCAGGACACGGCGATGCCCGTGACCTGGGGCGCAGGCTCCACCCGAACCACGGTCCCTTGGCAGCGGACGATGAGCGGGCCACCCTGCGGATCGCCATGTTTCATGACGATGCCGAGCCGGATCTGGGCACCGATCGCGAACGGCTGGTCAGACCGCTCGCGGACCGTCACGAAGACCCCGCTCCCGCTCATGTCACGTGTCCATCCCGTCATATCGTCAATGGTCACGGGCAGGACGAGGCGAAGGCGTTGCGACCGGCGTCGGTTGTCCTGCTTCGAGGACCCCTCGGGAGTCACATCCGGAACGTAGGGGGGAGGCGGGCGGGGGACAATCCGGCAGAGGCCAGATTTTCGTCATCCACCTGGACGGGTCTTCGTCTACCCCGAAGGCAGAGCCGAAGCGGTCGCCTCTATCTGGGGGTAGACAAGGCCGGCCCGTTGAACATATGATTCCGTCCCTCAGGACTCGATCCTGACCGACAGTACCGATAGTACCGATAGTCACTGCTGGGAGATCACGTGCCCCCGGGATCTTCGTCCCTGAAGTGGATTGAGCGTCAGCTCGCGGTCGGCCGAGTCGCCCTCGCGTCGTTTTCTCTCTTCGCCGTGTGCCTGGATCGGACGGAGCCGTCTCGTTACGGCGTCGAAGTCCGATGGCTTCTCGCGGGCTATCTGCTTTACGCCTTGCTCGTCGCTGCGGCCACGTTCCGGGCCAGAGACCTTTCTCGCTACCGGACGCTCCGTGACCTCATCGACGTTGGCATCACATTCGCCGTCGTCAGGAGCGCGGGCATCAACAGCCCGCTCTTCCCGCTGGTCGTCTTCGTCCTGTTCACGGCGACGCGGCGGTGGGAGCGGCGCATCGCGGTGTGGGTCACGGCAGGAATCCTGGGGTTTTTTCTCGTGCTGGGAATCCTCGCCGGTCTGTCGTATACGCGGACACTGGAGCTCAACGACTTTCTCTTGCGCGCCGTCGCTCTCACCCTGGCCCTGGTCGCTGCGTTCTTGTTGAGCGTCGCAACCGATGAGACCCGGATCCGAGCCCGGATGGAACGCCTGGCGACGCCGCCAGCCATGACCCCCCAGCCGCTGGACGCGTTGCTCGGCCGTCTGCTCGAGTGGGCCGTCGGCGTCATGGGTGCGCAGCGAGCGGTCCTGGTCTGGGAAGACGTTGAGGAGCCATGGCTCCACCTGGTCGAGTGGCGGACGGGGGAGTTCCGGCGCGCGCGCGAGTCCCCGGAAAGCATGGCGCCGCTCGTCGCTCCCGATCTGGGCGGGGACAGCTTTCTCGGCCAGCACGTCGGGCACCCGGACAGTGTCATCCTTCGCTCGTCGACGACCGGGACACGGCGTTGGCACGGCTCGGCGGTGCACCCGCTGCTCAGCTCCCGGTTCTCCATGAACGCGGTGCTGTCGCTCGTGTTCAGCCGAGAGTACGTGAAGGGACGCCTGTTCCTCCTGGACATGCGCGACATGACCCCTGATGATCTTGCCGTTGGCGAAGTGGTGGTACGCGACGTCGCGAGCCGGCTGAATTATTTCCATCTCCGGCAAGACCTCGCGGAGGCTGAGTTGCTGGAGGAGCGGCTCCGCCTGGCACGCGATCTCCACGACAGTGCGTTCCACGTCTTCACGGGTGTCGCGATGCAGCTGGAGTATTTGCTTCGGGTGCCGGAGTCCGAGCTTGCGGCGTCGACAGACCGGATCGGCGAGATCCGGGACAGCCTGGTCGAAGGGCAACGTACGATGCGCGAGATGATCGACAGCCTCAGACTC
This sequence comes from Candidatus Rokuibacteriota bacterium, assembly GCA_003220195.1. Taxonomy (GTDB): domain Bacteria; phylum Methylomirabilota; class Methylomirabilia; order Rokubacteriales; family CSP1-6; genus AR8. The sequence goes on from QHRT01000402.1 coordinate 7,427, forward strand.
GGCCCGGAACCTACTTCCGGCCTCGGGCTGGAGGCGCGCGTCAAGGGCCTGGTGGAGC
>QHRT01000403.1 GCA_003220195.1 Candidatus Rokuibacteriota bacterium
GATGTCGCGGAGACGAGAAGCGCGGCGCGGTAACGCGGTGGCGACGCGAACGACATCTGTTCGGCCGTCGCGCTCCGGCCTCCCGGAGCGCGTCGGCTCACGGCTGGCGGCCACGAGCTCGGCGAGCGCGTCTCCCTGCTTCAGAAGCTCGGCTTCGTGGCAAATGGCGTCAGCTGCAGCTCGTGTGTCCAGCACGACCGGTCCTGAGTGTGCAGGTACCAGAACGCTTCCGCGATCTTCCCGGGATCCATCACGACCTCGGGATGCTGCCGGGCTCTCGGTAGCGCTCGCGTGCCCGGCGAGTCGATGAGGCCGTCGATGATCACGTTGGCCACGTGGACGCCATGCTCGGAATATTCCTCGGTCAGCACCTGTGCGAGCGTGCGCATCATGACGCGCGGATAGTACAGCGACTGTCCGGTCAGGCGTTTGCGGCCCCGCAACGAGAACTGGTTGTTGGAGATGAGAAACGTGCCGGCGCCACGCCGGCGCATGGCGGGCAGGACTTCCTGTGCGACGAGGAAGGGGCCGCGGCTGGCGACGTGCTGAGCCGTCTCGAAGATCTGTCCGGCGGCAAGTCACGCCCCTCAAGGTAGCCGGCGTTGTAGACGAGGACGTGCGGATCACCGGCTTTTCTGCGGACCGTCGCGAACGCACGGGAAATCGATTCGTGCGACACCAGGTCCAGCTCGACGATCGTGCATGCGCCGCCTTGCTCGATGATGGCCTTCTCGAGCGCAGCGGCATTGGCGGCGGTGCGAGTCGTCAGCACGACGAAGAATCCCTCGCGCGCGAATTTCTGCGCGATGGCGCCGCCGACGCCCCACCGTATGCCCACGGGGACATCGCTGTCGTCGAGCGCCTTGCCGTGTGCGAGCTTCGTGTTGCGCCCATCGGCCTGCCACTTCGAGGTGGCGCCGACCACGACGGCAACCGGTTTCTGCGCTGGGTTCATGACGGTGGATGCCCCCTACGCCTTCTCCGTGATGTAGATGTTCGACAGCATGTCGCGGTAGATGTTGCCGTCGATGACGAACTCGCCCTGCTTGTTCTTCTCGACGCCGCGCACGTGATTCTTCGCCGCGGCCCACCGGCTGACCCACGCGACCGGGACGTAGCCGACGTCGGTCTGCATCAGCTCCTCCGCCTTGGCGTAGTGCGCGAGCCTCTTCTTCTGATCACGCGTGTCGCGGCCGCCCTCGAGCTCCTTGTCGAACGCGTCGTTCACCCACGCCTGGCGCTTGCCGGTCGTCTTCTTGCCGTAGAACGTGTCGAAGTACTCGTTGTGGGGATCCGGATAGTCCATGAACCAGCGGATCCACACGAACTGCAGATCCTGCTTCCACAGCCTCTCGCGGAACACGCGCTGCTCGAGGACCTCCAGCTCCGTCTTCATGTTCAGATGCTCGAGGAGGACGGCTTGCACGGCCTCGGCGAGCGACTTGGCGCCGAGCGCCTCGTCGCGCATCGACAGGACGATCCGCGGCCAGTTCCGTCCGCCGTCGAAGGGCGTGCCCTTGAGCTGCGCCATCGCGAGCTTCGGATCGAACTTCTGGATGGCGCGGATCTTCGGGTCGTCCACCGCCCCCGGGAATCCGGGCGGGATCATCGAGTGCGCCGGGATCGCGAACCCCTGCGAGACCTTCACGATGTTCTCGCGATCCACCGCGTGCGCGACCGCGCGCCGCACCTTGATGTTGTCGAACGGCGGCTTCGTCACCTGCGGGAGCAGGTACCACGTCCCGGGGTACGGAAAGCGAAACGCCTCCTTCTCCGTCTTCGGATTGGACTGGAACCGTCTCAGGTCCGCGACCTGGAGCAGCGTCATGTCGAGCTCGTTGTTGTCGTACGGGATGGCGCCGGCGGCGATCGGGATGATCGGGATCGTCACCTTCTCGAGCGTGGTGTCCTTCGCCCGCCAGTAGTGCTTGTTCTTGCGCAGCACCATGAACTTGTTGTGCTCCCAGGCCTCCAGCGCGAACGCGCCGTTCGAGACGATGTTGGCGGCCTCGGTCCACTTGTCGCCATACTTCTCCACCGCCGCGCGGTGCGCCGGGAACGCGGCGAGATACGCAGCGAGGACCGGGAAGTAGCCGCGCGGCCCTTCCAGCGTGACCTCGAGCGTCCAGTCGTCCTTCGTGCGGACGCCGACCTCGCGGGCGTCCGTGATCTGTTTCTTGTTGAACGCCTCGCCGTTCTTGATGTCGTAGAGGAACGACGCGTACGGCGCGGCGGTCGCGGGATCGAGCTGACGCTTCCACGACCACTCGAAGTCCCGCGCGGTGCACGGGCCGTTGTCCGACCATCTCGAATCCTTGCGAACGACGAACGTCCAGACCGAGCCGTCGGCGTTCGTGGAGATCTTCTCCGCGATGTCGGGCACGGCCTGGAAGTCGGCGTTGAATCTCATGAGCCCGGCGAAGAGCGCCGGGACCCCGGTGCAGTAGAGATCCTTGTTGAAGTCGTGGCTCGCCGGGTCCTGTTGCCAGTTGCCGCCGCCGCCCCACCTGAGATGCTGCTCGCGGGCGAGCTTCTCGCCGGGACCGAGCTTGGGCGCGGCGGAGACCGACCGCGCGTTGAATCCGGCGGCGCTCATCGTGGCGAGGCCGGCGGCGATGCGCAGAAAGTCCCGGCGGCCGAGGCCGCCGGCGGCGAGGCGGTGTCCGAGCAGCGCGAGCTGACGGTCGGAGACGCGTGGCGTGTTCATGCGCGAAACCTCCTCTGGGAAGAGCGTCACTTCAGTTTGGGATCGAGCGCGTCACGCACGCCGTCGCCGAGAAACGTGAACGACAGCATCGTGATCGCGATGGCGATCGACGGAAACACGCAGAGATGCCAGGACGAGCGCAGGTACTGCTGGCCTTCACCGACCATCTGGCCCCACGACGGCGTGGGCGGGTTGATGCCGACGCCGATGAACGACAGCGCCGCCTCGGTGAAGATCGCCTCCGGGATGCCGAACGTGACCGCGACGACGATCGGCGTGAGCGCGTTCGGGAGCACGTGGCGGAACAGGAGCCGCCGGAAGCCCGCGCCGAGGGCGCGCGCGCCCTCGACGAACTCTTTCTCCTTGATCGAGAGCACCTGCGCGCGCGTCTGCCGGGCGATGCCGACCCAGCCGGTGAGCCCGATCGCGATGAAGATGTTGAGCAGCCCGGCGCCGAGCGCCGACATGACCAGGATGACGAACAGCAAGCGCGGGAACGCGTACATGACGTCGACGAAGCGGGTGAGGAACAGGTCGACGCGTCCGCCCAGGTATCCGGACAGGGCGCCGATCGGCACCCCGATCAGCACGACGATGACCTGCGCCCCGAGCCCGACGATCATCGACACGCGCGCACCGTAGATCATCCGGGAGAGCATGTCGCGGCCGAGCTGATCGGTGCCGAGCGGGTAGTCGCGCGAGGGCGCCTCGTTGAGGCGGCCGAAATTCGTCTTGGTGTACGTGTACGGGCTCAAGACGTCGGCGAAGACCGCGATCAGGATCAGCATGACCACGACACCACCGCCGGCCATCGCGAGCCGATTCTTCCGGAGCCGCCGGAGCGCGTCGCGTCCGAGACTCGACGAGACGATCGGCTCGCGTCCGCCGGCAGCCAGAAGGCCGACCGCGGTTTCGGCACTCGTCGCGGCGGCGGGACTCACGTCAGCACACTGCTAGAGGAGCGCCCCGGCTTGGCCGGGGCGCGTCCGAACGTTGGGGGTGTGGGGGCCATTTCGGGACCCCCCAGGCCGCGACGCGGTGCCGAGGAGCGCTCCGGCTTGGCCGGGACGCTTCCGAACGTTGGGGGTGTGGGGGCCATTTCGGGACCCCCCAGGCCGCGACGCGGTGCCGAGGAGCGCTCCGGCTTGGCCGGGGCGCTTCCGAACGTTGGGGGTGTGGGGGCCATTTCGGGGCCCCCACTAATATCGAATCCGCGGGT
>QHRT01000123.1 GCA_003220195.1 Candidatus Rokuibacteriota bacterium
CTACCGCGAGCTGCGGGTGCTCGGAAGGAAGCTGGGCGAGAAGGGATGGCTCTATCCGCGCGCGCCGAAACCGTATGGCGGCGGCGGGCTGGACGTCGATCACACGATCATTCTCGAGGAAGAGGCCGACCGCCTCGGCCTCGCGCTCCCGCCGTACTACGACAGCGGCGGCCGGCTCGGCTCGGCGACGATCCTGGTCTGGGGCGCCGAGGAACAGAAGCGGGCGTTCCTGCCGCCGATCTACCGCGGCGACGTCCGCACGTGGCAGCTCCTCACCGAGCCGGGCGCCGGCTCCGATCTGGCGGGCGTGACGACGTCGGCGATTCGCGACGGCGACGAGTACGTGCTGAACGGCCAGAAGATCTTCGTCGGCAGCGATCACGGCGCCGACCGGATCTGGATGATCGCGTGCACGAATCCGGGCGGCGCACGGCACGAGAACGTCTCCTGGTTCATGATCGATGCGACCCTGCCGGGCATCACGGTGCAGCCGATGGAGCTGATGGGCACCGGCGGCGAAGGCGGGACCGATCCGGTGCAGAAGAACACCGTGTTCTTCGATCAGGTCCGCGTCCCGGCGTTCACGCTGGTCGGCGGCGAGAACAACGGGTGGAGGGCCGCCAGCACGCACCTCGAGCTGGAGCACGGCGCCGGCGGGCGCATCGGCCGCCATCGCGTCTGGGACCGCCTGCTCCGCTACTGTCAGGAGCAAAAGCGCGACGGCGTGCCGCTGGTGCAGCATCCGGACACGCGCGATCTCCTCGCGGACATCTACATCAAGACCGAGGTGCAGCGGCTCTTCGGTCTACGGAACTTCTGGCTCACGTACGCGCGTCGCCCGCGCTCGTACGAGGGCCCGCAGCTCTCCTACTACCGCAAGATGACCGGCCTCTGGATGACGGGCGCGATCCTCGAGGCGGTCGGGCCGGCCGCGCTGACGACGGACGAGACGTGGGGCTCGGCCGACGGTTTCCTGGAATTGCAGCAGCGCAACGGGATCGTCGCCGTGCATCCCGGCGGCACCGCGGACATCCAGCGCGTGAGCATGGCGCGGCGCATCGGGATCGGCCGGGCGGGGCGCGAAGCGACGGGCACGGTGCTTTGATTGGATCAGGGGCGACCGATTGAATCAGGGGCCCCGAAATGGCCCCCGATACCCCCAACCTTCGCCGGCCCCGGGGTGAACCCGGGCCCGGCTCTACCACGCACCGCGGAGACTGACACATGGACCTGTCGCTGACCGAATCGCAAGAGATGCTTCGGTCTGCCGCGCGCAGCTTCGTCACGCGAGAGGCGCCGAGCCATGTGATCGTCGCTCTGCAACGCGCCTCTTCGAGCCTCGTGCCCGACCTCTGGCGCAAAGCCGCCGAGCTCGGCTGGCTCGGTGTCCTGATTCCGGCGGAGTACGGCGGGAGCGAGCAGAGCCTCACCGACGCGGCGGTGCTGTACGAGGAGCTCGGACGCGGACCGGTGCCGGGGCCGTTCTTCAGCTCCGGCGTCCTCGGGGCTCTGACGGTGATGGAAGCCGGGACCGCGGAACAGCGGCGCGCGATCCTGCCGCGCGTCGCGCGCGGCGAGTCCGTGCTGTCGGTCGCCATCACCGAGCCAAACACCTCGTGGGGCCCGCAGGGAATCTCCCTCACGCCGCAGCGGACCGGCGCCGGATACCGTCTCGACGGCGCGAAGGTGTTCGTGAGCGACGCCACCGCGGCGACCGACCTGATCGTGGCGGTGCGGACGGGCGACGGTCCGAACGACGTCAGCCTGTTGCGCGTCGATGCCGGGGCGCCCGGCGTGCACACCCGTCCCTTGCCGGGATTTCTCTCGTGGCAGGGCGAGGTCACGTTCGAATCGGTCGACGTGCCGGCCGCGCAGCTGCTCGGCTCGCGGGAGAACGAGGGCTGGGGCGCGGTCCACCAGGCGTTCATGCGCGCGCTGCCGGTTCTCTGCTCGTCGATGGTCGGGGGCTGTCAACAGGTCTTCGACATGTCCGTCGCGCACAGCCGTGAGCGCGTGCAGTTCGGCGTCCCGATCGGGAAGTTCCAGCGCGTCCAGGACCACATCATCCGGCTCGTCAATCACCTGGACGCCGCCCGCTGGACGACCGCGGAAGCGCTCTGGAAGCTCGACACCGGCCGCCCGGCCGCGGCCGCCGTGCACATGGCGAAGGCGGTCGCCAGCGAGGCGTATCTCGAGGCGTGCAACGCCGCGCACGAGGTGCATGCCGGCCAGGGCAGCCTCATCGAGTACGGTCTGGTCGCGCACACGCAGATGTCGCGGACGCTCTACAGCTATCTCGGCGACCCGCGCTGGCACAAGCGCCGGATGGCGGACGCGCTCGAGTGGTGACGGTCCGCTTCGTCGGCTCCGGGGACTCGTTCGGCAGCGGCGGACGCTTTCAAACCTGCATCCTGGTGGACGGGCCGACGACGCGCTTCGCGATCGATTTCGGCGCGTCATCGCTCATCGCTCTGGCGCAGCAAGGGATCGAGCCGAACAGCATCGACGCGATCCTGCTCACACACCTGCACGGCGATCACTGCGGCGGCGTGCCGTTCTTGATCCTCGACGCGATGCTCGCGGCGAAACGTGAGCGGCCGCTGACGATCGCCGGACCGGCCGGAACGAAGGCTCACCTCGACACGCTGCGCGAGGCGCTCTTTCCAGGCTCGCGCGTGATGACGCCGACATTCCCGCTGACGTATTCGGAGATGACGCTCGGCGTCGCGAACCGCGTGCTCGATCTCGTCGTCACGCCACAGCCGGCCCGGCACGTCGCCGAGACGAACCCGACCGCCGTGAGAATCGAGGTGGGCGATCGCGTCGTCGCGTACACGGGCGACACGGAATGGACGGGCGACGTCGCGAAGGTCGCCTTCGGCGCAGATCTCTTGATCGCCGAGTGCTACTTCTACGCGAAGCCGATCCGGTGGCACCTCACGTACCCGGCCATCGCCGAGCACGTGCGCCACGGCGGCGCGAAACGCGTGATCCTCACGCACATGAGCGGGGAGATGCTCGCCCACCGGGGCGACGTGCCGGAAGAGTGCGCGGAGGACGGAATGGTGGTGGAGGTGTAGCCCTGCTCAGCCTTTCAAGAGGCCGACCTGCCGCAGCACGCTCGCGTGGTCCCAGTAGATCCTCTCGCACGCGAGCTTGTCGCCGCGGAACTGCACGACCACGACGATGTCCACCGAGATCTTCTTGTGGGTCGGCGCGACGCCCGGCAGGAACCAGTTCATCGGCCGGCTGTGCGTGAACGTCGTGTTGAGCTCGTCAACCAGCTGGCCGTCCCCGACGACCCGGTTCAGCGGCGTCGTGACCAGGTCTTCGGGCCAGGACGGGATGAAGTCGTCCCGGTAGAAGCGGCGGAGCTGGTCCTTTCCACGCCCGCCGCTCCCCACCGGCATGTGGTTGACGTACGCGTCCTCGACCATGGTGTCGAGCGTGGCCTCGACGTCCTTGGTCTCGAACTCACCCTTCAGGTGCTCTTCCCAGAGCCTTTCCAGGTCTCGTGGCGACAGGGCCATCGCGCGTGCCGCTCGATCAGCGCCCGGCCGCCCGCGCGGCGTCGGCCTTCGCGAAGTGCGCGTCGGTGAAGCCGTAGAGATGCGCGCCGCCCGCGAGGATCTGCGCGCCGGTCTCCCGCGGGACGTTCTTCGAGAGATTCTCCGACACGTGCGGGAAGTTCGAGTCGAAGTGCGGATAGTCGGTGGAGATGCACATCCGGTCGGCGCCGATCAACCCGGCCGTCGCCTCGATCTCCGGTTCGCTCCCCTCGACCGCCGCCCAGCAGTTCCGCCGGAAGTACTCGCGCGGCGTCAACGTCAGGTACGGCGCGTGGGAATCGCGGTACTGCGGGTAATCCCACTCGATGCGAGACAGGAGACCGGGCACCCACGAGTTCATGGCTTCCAGGTACCCGACGCGGAGCTTCGGGTGGAACTCGAACACGCCGCCGATGATCATCGCGATGAGCGCCTGCTGCATCTCGATCCAGTGGCTGGCGACGTGCCGGTAGAAGCGGTTCTCGCCGTAGAGCGGGATCATCCCCGAGTAGATCGCGGAGACGCCTTCGTGGAAGCCCCACGTCACGCCGAGATCCTCGTGGATCGTGTAGAGGGGATCCCAGTAGTTCGAGTGCCAGTAGTGACCGTTGACCAGGTTCGGCCGGATGAACGACCCGACTGCGCCAAGCTCGCGCACGCAGCGGACCAGCTCGCGGGAGGCCAGGTGCACGTCGTGCACCGGCAGCATCGCGACGAACTTGAGGCGGTCCGGACTGTACTGGCAGAACTCGTGGATCCAGTTGTTGTAGGCCTGACAGAGCGCCAGGGAGAGATGGGGATCGAGGCCGTCGCGGGCGATGAGCGCGAGCCCGCTCGTCGGATACAGGACCGCGATGTCGACGCCTTCCATCTCCAGGCCCATCACCTGGGCGACGGGGTCGTAGTTGCGCTCGACGGCGAAGTCGAGCCGCCCCGTGTCGAAGAGCCGCGATCCCGACAGGAGCTGGGTGCTCTGCGACGAGCTCGGCCGCACCCTCTTCCGATACTGCTGGAGATCCATGTCGGACGTCGGCTGTCCGTCGATCAGCGTCAGGCCCGACGGCCCACGATTCGGACGGCCGTCCGCGCCGACCGGCACGGTGATCCGGTGCCGGTACTTCGGATCGAGGTAGCGGTCGAAGAGATCGGGCGGCTCCATGATGTGCATGTCGGAATCGACGAACCGGAGGCCATCCTTCATCGCATCCTCCTCGGTGAGTGGCCGAACTCTCTGCCTATCGATGCTTCGAGAGGAATTCCTTGATGCGGACCTTCGCCGACTGGAGCGCCGCGCCCGTCTTCCACTCCGGGATGAACTCCGCGTTGGGGAGCAGCTTCGCCAGCTCCTCGGAGATCGGATACGGGTGCGCCTCGTCGTTCCCCGCCAGCACCAGGCACGGGGTCGTGCACTTCGACGCGGCCGCGCGGTCCACGCTGTAGACGAAGCCGGGCGCGTAGAGGTTCTTGTAGAACGAGTCCAGCACCTGCTCGGTCGCCTCGGGATGGCTCTCCAGCGATTTCGCCCACGCGTCGAACCGTGCGGAGCGAGCGGCCGGCATCGCGCCGACCCGTCCGATCGGTTGAGCCAGCACCGCGGAGGCGACGCGCTCGGGCTGCGCTTTCAGCAGGCTCATGATGAACGAGCCGCCGATGCACTGGCCATAGAGATGATAGCGGTCGATCTTCAAGTGATCGAGCAGAGCGACGTGATCCCCGAGGTAGGTCTGCCAGCCGTCCTGCGCGGTGATCGGCGCGCGCGACCGGCCGCCGGCGTTGCGCTGATCCATCGCGATCACCCGGAAGGGCGGCACGAACTCGGTGATGGGATTCACCGGCGCCGAGGGCTGGCTCCAGACGGCGATGGTGGACTGGAGGCCCGCGGGCGCGAACGTCAGGATCGGGAAGCCCTGGCCGTGTTCCTCGTAGTAGATCGTGGCTCCGTGATGTTCGAAGGTCGGCATGCGGAGGTCCTTTCAGCGAACCGTTTCCGGGAGTATACCCCGCTGACGGGGGTGGTCGATCCGCAACCCTGCGTGGCAAAAAAACGGGGGAGCTCGAACGCTCCCCCGCGAGAGTGACGGATCGAGAAGCTTACGCGACGGGCTTCCGCCGGAGCATGAACGCTCCGAGCGCGATCATGAATCCGACGAAGAGGATCATGGCCCAGCCGGACATCGTCGGAACCTGGTTCGGTGGCGGCGGCGGATTCGGCTGCTGCGCCACGATCACCGACACGGTCTTGAGGATGCTGAACGGATCGTCCTGTTGCGGGTTGTCTTGTAGCGACCCGGACAGGGTTGCCTGTGCCGTCGGGCTGATGATTCCGGGGCTCACGTTGATGAGACACTGGAATGTCCCCACGGTGAAGCTCGCCGTCGGGACCGCGAGAGTCGGGATGGTCGGGAACGTCACCACCGGCGTCGAGTTCGGGTTCCCGCTCGCGTCCGGGCAGAACCCCTTGATCACGTTGTTGATGGTGTTGCAGCTTGGCGTGTTGCCGTTCGCCGCGGTGACCGTGTAGGTGACGGTGTCGCCGTTGTTGATGCTCGTGGCGCTCTTCTGGATGTCGATCGAGACGCCATTGTTACTGCAGTTCGCCGGAACTCGAGCCGCTTCGACCGGGCTACTGAACGGCAGCAGGCCGACGACGAGGCTCAGACCCAGAACTCCAATCTTGAGCTACGTGCTCCGTCCGACGAAGAACGGGTCGCGCCGCTCGCTGCCTCCCGGAACTACGGGGAAGGTCATGACCTACCCTCCATGTGAATCCAGACCGTTATGAATTCCACGCCGGGACAAACCAGCCCGGCGTCTGGAGCATCGGCGACAAGCGGGCTCAGCGCCCCAGCCGTGCCCAGGTTCACTGCAATCCAGTTCAGAGACAGCCCGGAGCCGGGCGCTGTCAAGTATCTTTGTAAGGCCTCGTCAGATCGCGCTATTCGCCGCGGATCTCTCGCAGCCGTTTCTTGAGCGCCGCCATGCGGTCGTTCATCCTGTCCGAGAGCCTGGAGGCCTTCGGCGCCGCCTTTCGGCCGGGCTTGACCACGACCTCGGGCTCTCGCGCGTGGCAATAGACGCATCCGCTCTTCAATCCGTGCTTGCACTCGTCGGTCGTCATGATCTCAAGCTACGCTAGTCCCAGCAGGGACTCCAGATTTCGCCACAGGATTTTTTCCTTTTCCTCGGCCGTCAGCTTCGTGAGTCCCTGCACCCACGCGACCGGAGACGGATTCCACGGGACGAACGGCCAGTCGCTGCCGAGCACGACACGATCCGATCCCACTTCGTCGAGCAGATAGCGGAGCGCCGCCTCGCTGCCGACCACCGTGTCGTAGTAGAGGCGCCGTTGATAGGTGCTGGGCGGCTTCTGGATGTTGACCCGTGCCTCCGACCGGACCTGCCAGCCGTGGTCCATCCGCCCCATGCCGAAGCACGCCGGACCACCCCCGTGCGCGACGACGGCTTTCAGGTCGGGGCACCGGTCCAGGATCCCCCCGAAGATCAGGATCGCGACGACCAGCGCGTCCTCGACGATGACACCGAGGCTGTTCGCGAGGCCATACCGTTCGGTGCGCGTCAGCATGAAGTTGTGCTGCGGCTGGGGATGAAAGAAGAGCACGGCGCCCATCTGCTCCGCGGCCTTGAAGAGCGGCAGGAAGCGCGGCTCGTCCCAGTTGTCGCCGTTCACGAGCGTGTCGAGCTCCGCCCCCTTCAACCCGAGCACGTGCACCGCGCGATCGAGCTCGTCGATGGCCGCGCCGACGTCCTGCACCGGCAAGGTCGCCAGCCCGGCGAAGCGCTGCGGCCAGTGCTTCGTCATGCCGGCGATCTCGTCGTTGACTTCCCGCGCCAGCTTTCGCCCCTGTGCGGCGTCGACGTGATAGTGGAAGAGCGGCGTGTGGATCGAGACGACCTGCACGTCGACGCCCTGCGCGTCCATGTCCTTGAGCCGCTCTTCCGGCGTGAACTTGATTTTCGGACCCTGCACGCGCTGCTTCTTGCCGCCGGTGATCAGGACGCCGAGGTCTTCGCCCGGCTCGAATCGCGTGTCGTACCAGACGTCGCCTTTCGCGACGGTCCGCCAGAGTGACTGCGGCACCAGGTGAGCGTGGACGTCGATGCTGCGCATCGCGATGTCTCCTTCGCGTCAGTGACTAATCAGGCGTTTGCTCGACCGTGGAGGTCGCGCTCGCTTCCATCGCTTTGCTCGCGTGAGCGGTCCCCGGCAGCAGTCTGCGAAGCCGATGGCGCAGGCGCCGTCGCGGTCGCGGTACCGGCTCACCGCCCACCAGGCTCGGCCTCGGCCACCGGAGCTTCGCGGCGGCGTCCTCGAACAGCGAATACGCGACCGGCGTGATCAGGAGCGTCAGGAGCAACGACAGCATCTGACCGCCGATGACGACCACGGCGATGGCCCGGCGCTCCTCGGCGCCGGGTCCGGTCCCGACCCAGAGCGGGAGCATGCCGGCGACGAGCGCCAGCGTGGTCATGAGGATCGGGCGCAGCCGATCGCGGTTGCCCTGCATGATCGCGGCGAGGCGATCCATGCCGTGCGCGCGCAGGTTGTTCATGTGGTCGATTTGCAGAATGGCGTTCTTCTTCACGACGCCGAACAGCACCAGGATACCGAGGGCGGAGTACAGGTTCAGCGTGTTGCCGGTGTACCAGAGCGAGAGCATCGCGAACGGCACCGAGAGCGGCAGCGACAACAAGATCGTCAGGGGGTGGATCACGCTCTCGAACTGCGAGGCGAGGATCATGTACATGAAGATGATGGACAGCAAGAACACCCACAGGAACTCGACGAACGTCTTCTCGAACTCCTTCGCGCGGCCGGAGACCGCGCTCGAATAGGCCGACGGCAGGTTCATCGCCGTGAAGGCCTCGCGGAGCGCGTCGATGCGGTCGGCCTGGCCGTGCCCGGGCGCCACCTGGGCGCGGAGCCGATTTTCCCGCTGCCGGTCCGAGCGGTCGATGCGCGCCGGCGTCTGCATGCGCACGATCCGCACCAGGTTGTCGAGCCGGACGAGCCCCCCGCCGGGCGCCAGGCCGATCTGCGGCTGGGCGCCGGTGCCGGTCGCGGTCGTCACCGCCGATCGCGGGACGTAGAGCCGCGCGATCGTGTCCTCGTGACGGCGATGCTCCTCGACGAGCCGCAGCGTGACGTCGTAGTCCTCGTCGACCAGCGGATCGTGAAAGCGTGACACCTCGTCGTCGCCGCCCACCATCAGCCGGAGCGCGGTGGCGATCTGCTCGGTCTCGACTCTCAGATCCGCCGCGCGGTCGCGATCGATCTGCACCCGGAGCTCCGGGCGGTCGAGCTTGAGCGTCGTGTCGGCGTCGACGATGCCGCCGAGCGTTTGCGAGCGCTCGCGCAGGCGCTCGCCGTACTCCCCCAGCGCGACGAGATCCGGCCCGCGCACGACGAAGTCGATGTCGAAGCTCCCGCTGCCGATATTGAAGCCGGGGATGTTGCGCACCGTGACCCGCAAGTCGCGGAACTTCCGCAACCGGGCGCGGACGTGCTGGATCACGTCACGCTGCGTGTAGTTCCCGCGAAACACGGCCAGCGGCTCGCCGCGACGGACGCCGGACCAGAACTTCTCGAGATTGATCGTACGCTCGACGTGCGGCGCAATGCGCACGTAGCCGTAGGCCTGGTTCACGCGATTCAGGAAGCTGCCGCCGGCCTGCGCCAGCATCATCCGCACGCCCGGCGTCCCCCGCACCTCGCGCGACAGGGCCTGCATGGCCTCGTCCATCGCGGCCAGGCTCATGCCCTCCGGGCCGACCACGATCATCTCGAACTCGGCCTCGTCGACGTCGCTCGGCACGTACTCCTGCTTGACCAGACGATAGAGCGGCCAGGACGACAGGACGACGGCCAGGGCGAGGATCGCGAAGACGGCGCGGTGGCGCATCGACCACGCGAGCGTCCACGCGTACCCGCGATCGATCCACGCGTAGAAGCCGGTGCGCGAGCGCGCCTGGCCGCCCGCGCCGGCGTCCTCGGTCCTGAGCAGCCGCGCGCTCATCATCGGCGTCAGCGTGAAGCTGACGAGGAGACTCACGAGCACCGCCGCGGCCGCGGTGAGCCCGAACTGGTAGAGGAAGCGTCCGGACACCGAGGACATGAACGAGACCGGCACGAAGATGACGACGAGCGACAGCGTCGTCGCGAGGACCGCCAGGCCGATGTCGCGCGTCGCCTCGCGCGCCGCCTCGAACGGCCGCATCTGCTTTTCCTCGACGAAGCGGAAGATGTTCTCGAGGACCACGATGGCGTCGTCGATCACGATGCCGACCATCAGGACGAGCGCCAGCATCGTCACGCTGTTCAGCGTGAAGCCGAGCGCCGACATCACGCCGAACGCGGCGATGGTCGAGGTCGGGATCGCGACGGCGGCGATCAGGGTCGAGCGCCAGGAGCGCATGAACGCCAGCACGACGAGCGAGGCCAGGATCGAGCCGAGCACCAGGTGGAGGGTGATCTCGTGGAGCGCGGCGTGGATGTAACGTGACTGGTCGCGGATCAGCTCGAGGCGGACGTCGGGAGGAATCCGCGGCGTGAGGCGCGCGAGGTTCTTCTTGGCCGAGTCGATGACCGCGACCGTGTTCTCGCCCGACTGGCGCCGCACCTCCAGCACGACGGTCGGCACGCCGTCGAGCCGCGCCGCCGAGCGCTGCTCCTTCGTGCCGTCCTCGGCGCGCCCGATGTCGCGGATCCTGACCGGCGCGCCGTTGATCGTCGCCACCACCAGGTCGTTGAACGATCTCGGGTCGGCGATGCGGCCGATGGTCCTGAGCGATTTCTCGTTGAGCCCCGCGGTGACGTTGCCGCCGGGAAGATCGGAGTTCTGCCGCCCGAGCGCGTCGCGCACCGCCGTGATCGGAATCTGGTAGGCGGCGAGCCGGTCGGCATCGATCCAGACGTTCACCGCGCGGTCGAGCCCGCCGACGATCCGGACTTCGCCGACGCCGGAGGCGCGCTCGAGCTCCACCTTCACCAGCTTGTCCGCGATCTCGGTCAGCTCCTTGATCGAGCGCTCGCCCGCCACGGCCACCGTGATCACCGGCGCCTGGTCGTTGTCGGTCTTCGAGATGATCGGCGTGCGGATGTCCCGCGGCAGGTTGCGGATGACGGCGGCGACCTTGTCGCGCACGTCTTGCGTCGCGACGTCGATCTGGCGGTTCAGGGCGAACGTCACGATCACGATCGAGTTGCCGGGGCTGGTGATCGAGCGCAGCTCGGTGATGCCCTGGATCGTGTTGACGGCTTCCTCGATCTTCTGGGAGACCTGCGTCTCCATCTCCTCGGTCGAGGCGCCGGGCAGCTCGGTGCGAATGGAGACGGTGGGGAGATCGACGGTCGGGAAGCGGTCGACGCCGAGCCGGAAGTAGCTGGCCGCGCCGACCACGACCAGCGAGAGCACGATCATCGACGCGAAGACCGGCCGGCGGATACAGATCTCGGCGAGTTTCTGCACGAGGCTAGTTCCCGATCACTGGCGGACCACGACCGCCTGGCCGCCCGTGAGATTCCCGGGCTCCACGATCACCGGCTCACCGGCTTTCAATCCTTCGGTGATCTCCACCCGGTCTTTCTCGCGCCGGCCCGTCACCACGCGACGCTCGAGCGTCTTGCCGTCACGCACGGTCAACACCTTCTCGATGCCGGCGAACACGATGATGGACGAGGCCGGCACGAACACCGTCGCCTGGTTGACCGCGATCACGATCTCCGCGCGCGCGAACGACCCCGGCCGCAGCGCGCCCGTGGGATTCGGCACCTCGGCCTCGAGCGTCAGCGTGCGGTTCTGCTCCTGGATGGACGGCGACAGCCGCACGACGCGCCCGGTGTACGCGCGCGGATCGCCGTCGACGCTCACGCGCACGTCCTGGCCGATGCGGACGTCCGCCGCCGCGCGCTCGGGCACGGCGAGCTGGAGCCGCAGCGGATGGATCTTCACCAGCATCGCGACCGGCGCGCCGGCGGCGAGGAACTCACCCACCGCCGCGCGGCGCTCGCGGATCATGCCGTCGATGGGAGCGGAGAGCTCGGTGTCGACGAGAGCCTGGCGCGCCAGCTCGAGCTCGGTGCGGCGCTGGACGACGATCGCCTGGCGGTTGCGCACTTCTTCGACCGCGTCCTGGTAGCGGCCGTCGGCGACCTGCTCGTTCGCCACCGCGGTGTCGAGCTGGGCCTTCGCGACGAACTGCTGCGTGTAGAGCTGCGCGAACCGTTCGCGGCTGAGCCGAGCTTCGTCCAGCACGGCGCGCGCCTGGCGCACCAGCGCCGTCTGCTCGACGTCGATCCGATCGTCCGTGCCGTCGGGTGAGAGGCCGAGACGAGCGCGCGCCTGATGCAATCCTGCGCGCGCCTGATCGACTCGCAGGCGGAAATCGGTGGGGTCGAGGCGCGCGACGACCTGACCGCGGTGAACCTGCGTGCCGAGGTCGAGCGGCAGCTCGATGATGCGGCCGGCGACTTTGAGGCTCAGCACGACCTGATCGTCGGCCGCGAGCGTGCCCGTCACGCCGATCGTGCGTGGAACCCGCGACTCCGCGGCCGGCACGACCCGCACCTCTCGCGCGGGCGTGGCCGATTTCGCCGCGGGTTTGGGTGTGGATGCCCTGGAGTCCGTGCAGCCAGACAGGACCGCGGCGAGCATCAGGACGGGAATGGTTCCGACCAGGCATGACACCGGGCCATTGTGCACGAGAGGCCTCATCTTGGGAATGAGGCCGTCGCGAGCAAGATCAGACCCGTCACGATCAGCGCGATGGTCCACACGAGGTCGAGGTTGATCCACCCGCGTCGCAAGAACGCCACCCCGACCCACTCGTAGACGACGATCGCCACGAGGCCGGTCACCGCCAACATCGCCAGCGTGTGGACGCCGACCGCGGCGAGAGCGATCTCGAGGGATCCCGCTGGCATGACGTGACCCGCGTGATCGTGTGCCGCCGCGAGGCGCTCGAGCGGCAGCAGCGCCGGCACCAGCATGAGCCCCGCGCCATGAGCGCCCGCCATCAAGAACGACCACACTCCGAGGCCGACCATGCCCGTGCGCATGCCGACGCGCACGCGATGACGCGAGCGGTATTTCCAGTGATAGAGGGCCCACGCGATCAGCACGAGGCCCGACACGACGCTCGTGACCCAGCGCTCCACGAACCGATCGAGCGACACGACGGCGAGCGCGACGAGCGCGACCGCGAATGCATGCCCGAGCGCAATCGGCAGGAGCGACGCGAGGACGACCGACCGGCGTTGCCGGTGCAGTCCGAGCGCGACGGCGAACAGCCAACCCATCGCCGGGTTGACGCCGTGGAAGGCGCCGAGCCCGACGAGGGTCAGCCAGGGTGCGAGGCTGCTCAGGGTCACATCACGGATAGCAGTACGAGTCGGACGATGCGTCGCCTCCTTCCAGTCTCACTTGATGGGGGCGATATCCGTCCGTCCACTCCAGGAAGAAGTCCTTCGCCAGCTCGATGCCGCCTCCGGGCTTCGCGTCGAGCTTCACCATCCAGCCCTTCACGCCCTCCGGATAGAACTGTCCGTCGATCGCGCCGTAGAGCGAGTTGGTGAAGTAGATCCTCTTGCCGTCGCGGCTCGCCTCCACCATCTGCGGCCCGCCGTTCAACGGCGCCGACCCGCGCGGATGCGGCGCCTTCGCGACGATCCCGCCGATGCGCACCTTGCCCGTGAGCTTCGGATTGAACGGATCGGAGACGTCGTACTGCTGGAGGTCCCCGGTGCCCCAGCACGAGACGTAAAGGTACTTGTCGTCGACCGACAGGTCGATGTCGGTCACGAGCGGCGGACACGCCTTGAAGTCCTTGAGCGCCGGCGGCAGCTGGCTCGGATCCGCCGGCTCGGCGGGAATGTCGATGACCTTCCTCACCGCCCACTTGCCGCCGTCCCGATACCAGGTCCAGATCGACGACGAGAGGTCTTTCAGGCAGACGACCGAGTTCACGAACCCGTACGCCTTCGTGGGGTCGTGCGCCGGGCGCAGCTCGAAGACGAGCTGATACTCGGGGCCGAAGTCGATCTCCTGCACGTGCTTCCGCTTCGGCAGATCCCAGAAGTGCAGCCGCCGGCCGTACTTGCTGCCGAGCAGGAGATCGGGAACGAGGCCGTCCTCGAACATGTCTGGGGTACCCCATTCGCTCGAGACCGCGACGTCGTGACCGAGATGCCAGAACATGTCGTACGCGAAATACTGCGGTCCGCGATCGACTTCCCAGCGCCCGAGCACGTCGAACGACTCGTGATCCATCACGAAGACGCCGCCCGGACCCTTGCCCTCGGCGTTGCCGAGCGCGCTGATGTACACGCCGCCCGGGCCGCAGTGCACGGTGTGCGGCCGCGAGTATCCCGCGCGCTCGGCGACTTCCTTCGCGGTGACGGTCTTGACCAGCTTCG
>QHRT01000410.1 GCA_003220195.1 Candidatus Rokuibacteriota bacterium
CTCGCGATCGACGAGCACGAAGCGGTCGACCGGCTCCGCGCGACACTCGATGAGACGGTCCGCCAGCACCTTGTCAGCGACGTGCCGCTCGGCATGTTCCTCTCCGGCGGGATCGATTCCAGCGCCGTGGCCGCCTTCGCCGCGCCGCACGCGAGCGGACGGCTGCAGACGTTCGCGATCGGCTTCGACGACCCCTCGTTCGACGAGTCAGCGCACGCGCGGCGCGTCGCCGCGTTCCTGGGCACGGATCACCACGAGGACGTGCTCGACGTCCGCGCGGCGCTCGATCTCGTCGCCAAGCTGCCGGAGCTGATCGACGAGCCGCTGGGCGACGGCTCCTTCCTCCCAACGTACTTGTTATCGCGCTTCGCGCGACGCTCGGTCACCGTTGCCCTGTCGGGCGACGGGGGGGACGAGGTCTTCGCAGGCTATCCGACATACCAGGCGCATCGCCTCGCGGCGGTCTACGGACGCGCGCCGGCATTTCTTCGCGACCGCATGATCCGTCCTGCGGTCGATCGGCTGCCGGTCTCGCTCGCCAATCTCAGCGTCGACTTCCGCCTGAAGCGCTTCGTCGCCGGGGCAGACGCGGATGCCGTCGAGCGTCACGCTGTCTGGATGGGGTCGTTCACGCCTGCGGAGCAACGGCTGCTCTTCACCGAGCCAGCGCTCGCCCGGATGGAGAGACCGCCGTCATACGACGCGATTCGCGACGTCGCCGCTCATGCCCGGACGGCCTCGTCTCTGGCGCGCGTGCAGTACCTCGATCTCAAGGGTTATCTCGGCGAAGGAGTCCTGACGAAGGTGGATCGCGCGAGCATGGCGTGCTCGCTCGAGGTTCGTCCTCCGCTCCTGGATCGACGGGTGGTCGAGCTGGCCGCGCGGCTGCCCGATCGGTTGAAGCTCCGCCGCCTCACGACCAAGTACGTCCTGAAGCGCGCGCTGCGCGGCCGACTGCCGGCCGAGATCCTGACGCGGAAGAAGAAGGGGTTCGGCGTGCCGTTCGGCCGCTGGTTCCGCGCGGAGCTCGCTCCGCTCCTCGCCGAGGTGCTCTCTCCCGACGTCGTGCGGAAGCAGGGCCTGTTCCGTCCCGAGAAGGTGACGCGATTGATCGACGAGCACCAGCGCGGCCTTCACGATCATCGCAAGAAGCTCTACACCTTGCTCGCCTTCCAGCTGTGGGCCCGGCAGTATCGCGTCGCGTGACACCGTGAAGCCTCGCCTCCTGAACTGGCTCGGCTGTCCTGCGTGTGGCGGCGCACTCGAGATCGTGACCGCGCGTTCCGAGGCTCCTGGCGAGATCGTCGAAGGCGACCTCGGCTGCGCCCGCTGCCGCCGCACGTATCCGATCGTTCGCGGAATCCCCCGCCTCGTGCTGGCGCGGCTCACGCCCGACGAGATCGCGACCGCGGAGCGCTTCGGCTACGAATGGACGCGCTTCGCCGAGATCCGCCCCGAATATGCGACCCAGTTCCAGGGCTGGATCTCACCGGTGCTGCCGGACGCGTTCAGCGACAGGGTCGTCGTCGACGCGGGATGCGGGAAGGGCCGCCACTTGCGACTGGCGGTGTCGTTCGGCGCGCGCGAGGTGATCGGGATCGACCTCGGACCGGCGGCCGAAGTCGCGGCGCGGAACACGCGCGACCTCGACAGCGTCCACGTGGTGCAGGGCGATCTGCGAGAGCCGCCGATCAAGCGCGGCAGCATCGACCTCGTCTACTCGATCGGCGTGCTGCATCACCTGCCGCAGCCGTCGTCGGGATTCCGGGCGCTGGCCCCGCTGCTCAGACCCGGGGGACTGCTGGTCGCGTGGCTCTACGCGCGCGAGGGCAACGGCTGGGTCCTCGCGCTCGTCGACCCGGCTCGCCGGATCACGCGCCGACTGCCGCTTCCGCTCGTCAGCGGTCTGGCGGCAGCGCTCACGGTTCCGCTGTGGGTCGCGATTCGCCTGCTCTACGGCCCGGCCCGGCATCACGCGTGGCTTCGCCGGCTCTTGCCGTACCAGAGCTATCTCTCGGATCTGGCCGCGTTCCCGTTCCGCGAAGTGCATTCGATCGCGTTCGATCAGCTGCTGGCGCCGGTCGCCCATTACATGGGCCGCGACGAGGTGGAACGCTGCTTCGCGGAGGCGAAGCTCGAGCTCTCGTCGCTCCGCTGGCATCACCGGAACAGCTGGGCCGCGTCCGGCGTGCCGCGAGACGGAACGATGCCCGCTCGCTGAGCCGTCGCGCGCGAGTCGTCTGCTACACTTCGCCCATGCCAGCGCGACTCGGGGTCGACATCGGCGGCACCTTCACCGACCTGGTCGTCGTGGACGAGGCCGGCGGCGCGTTCTTCGTCGGCAAAGTGCTCACCACGCCGAAAGATCCGGCACACGCCGTGGAGGACGGCATCCAGGCGCTGCTCTCCGAGTCCGGCATTCCCGCCCGGAGCGTCACCGCCGTCGCGCACGGCACGACGCTCGCGACCAACGCCCTCATCGAGCGCAAGGGCGCCCGCACGGGGCTCATCACCACCGTCGGCTTCCGCGACGCCGTGGAGATCGGGCGCGAGGGCCGCTACGACATGTACGACCTCTTCATCGATCCACCAGCGCCGCTCGTGCCGCGCCATCTCCGGCGCGAAGTCGACGAGCGGCTGCTGGCCGATGGCGCCGTGCTGCGTTCGCTCGACGAGGCCGACGCGCGGCGTGTCGTCGGCGCACTCGTCGCCGATGGCGTCGAGGCGCTCGCGATCTGCTTGCTCCACGCGTACGTCAATCCGGTCCACGAGCGCCGGCTTGCCGAGCTCGTGGGCGAGCTCGCGCCGGACATCGTCGTGTCGTGCTCCTCCGACGTGGTCCCCGAGATCAGGGAGTACGAGCGGACCTCCACGACCACCGCCAACGTGTACGTCGCGCCGATGATGGCCCGGTATCTGGAAAACATCGAGCACCGGCTCGCCGAGCTCGGCATTCCGGGGCAGCTCTACGTGATGCAGTCTTCGGGCGGCATCGCGCTGCCCGCGATGGCGCGCCGCGCGCCGATCCGTCTGGTCGAGTCGGGACCGGCCGCGGGCGCCCTCGCGGCCGGCGCTGCGGCGAACGCCCGTGGGGAATCGCGCCTCCTGTCCTTCGACATGGGCGGTACGACGGCGAAGGCCTGCGTGATCGACAACGGGGTGCCTCTCGTGGCGCGCGAGTTCGAGGTCGCGCGCGCCGATCGCTTCGCCAGAGGCTCCGGGCTGCCGATCCGCGTGCCGGTGATCGAGCTGATCGAGATCGGCGCGGGCGGCGGCTCGATCGCGCGCGTCGATCGACTGGGTTTGCTGAAGGTCGGCCCCGACAGCGCGGGCGCCGATCCCGGACCGGCGTGCTACAACCTGGGCGGCCGCCTGCCGACCGTGACCGACGCGGATCTGCTGCTCGGCTATCTCGACTCCGAGTTCTTCCTCGGCGGGCGCATGCGGCTCGACCGCGAGGCCGCGGAGCGGG
>QHRT01000424.1:0-967 GCA_003220195.1 Candidatus Rokuibacteriota bacterium
CTTGATCGTGGCGATGCAGCGATCGACCTCGTCCATCCAGCCCGCGCGCTTCGGCGTGAACACGGAATGCGCGAGCAGCCGGCGTGAGCCGGCAATGGTGTTGATCGCCGCCCGCGCCATCGCGATCTGGTCGTTGGTCAGGAGCTCCCAGGTCGGATCGTCGAATGGCGCGCCGGAGAGCAGCGCCACCTTGGTGTCGCTGTCGACGAAGATCTCCTTCACGTAGTTGTCGAACTTGTAGCGCGCGAGCGTGTTCTCGCCGACCAGTGCGGGATTCCAGTGCTGCTTGGCGTACTTCGCGAGACCGAGCAGCCCTTCCTGCTTGAAGTCGTCGCGGACGAAGTGCGTCTGGTCGTCGATGATGAACTGCCCCGCGAGCGCGCCGGCGCGCTGCTCGGCGACGCCGGGTGTCGCGGCCTCGGCGTGGCTCACGTCGAAGAGCGGGCCGAAGACGTCGTTCATCGCGACGAACGCCGCCGCCATCCCTGCGCTCGACGCGAGGAACCGGCGCCGGCTCATGCCGTGACGCGGGCTCAGGGTCTCGGCGAGCTCCTTCACCCGCGCCTCGACACGCTGCTGGTCCGGTGTCTGGGGCAGCGGGTTGAACTCACCGTTCGAAACGATCTGCGTCGGAATCGGTGACCGGAACGACGCGATCTCTGCGGGGGCGGTTCGCTCGAGCTCCTCGTCACTGAGGTAGTGAGGCATCGCCGACCTCCTCTGGTGAAGTGCGGGGGCAGCTGGCCCAAAGCGTAGAACCGCCGGCCGGCTTGTCAAGCGCGGGGCCACTCGTCGGTGTCAAGACAACTCACCCGACGCGGCGGCGCGTGTTCCGGGGCGCGCCGGCGCCGCGGCATTCGGCGGCGGCATGGCCACGGCCATTCTCGAGGCGGGCGCCGGGTCCCCGGCGACCGCCGAACGTTGGGGGTATCGCGGCCATTACGGGCGCGTCCGCGCGCCCCTCGGG
>QHRT01000424.1:1084-4912 GCA_003220195.1 Candidatus Rokuibacteriota bacterium
ATGATGTTGCCCCACGTCGGGGTCTCCGGCGGGATGCCGACGCCGAGGAACGAGAGGACCGCCTCGATGAGAATCGCGGACGCGCATCCGAACGTCGCCTGCACGACGAGCGGCGCGATCGTGTTCGGCAGCACGTGACGCAGAATCAGCATCGGCGTGCGCGCTCCGAGCGCCGTCGCGGCCTCGACGTACGGCTCCTCGCGAATCGACAGCACGACCGCGCGGACGAGCCGCACGACGCGCGGAACCTCGGGGATCACGATGGCGAGAATCACGGTGCGCAAGCCGGCGCGCGAGAGCGAGACGAGCCCGATGGCGAGCAGGATCGCCGGGATCGACATGAGCCCGTCCATCACGCGCATGACGATCCCGTCCAGCCAGCGCAGATAGCCCGCCGTGACGCCGATGACGAGCCCGGCGGCGGCGCTCACGAGCGCAACCGTCACGCCCACGATCAGCGACACGCGCGCGCCGTAGAGCACCCGGCTGTAAATGTCGCGCCCGAGACTGTCGGTGCCCATCCAGGACTTCACGGTGACTTTCGTTCCGTCGTCTCTGCGGACGGTCGCTTCCGCCCCCGGGCGCTTGTTGCGCGCCGTGGGGTCGATCTGCGCCGGATCGACGGTGCCGAGCACCGGCGCCAGCACGCCGATCGCGACGATGATCAGGAGGATGGCACCGCCGATCAGCATGCTGCGGTGGCGCGCCAGCCGACGGCCTGCGCGAATGGACGTGGGTTCGGCGGCGTCCGCCACGGGCACGCTTGCCACGGCCGCGGTCGCTCTCAGATCGACGAGCAGGTTGATCAGCACGTACACCGCCGAGAACAGCAAGATGACCGCCTGCACCGTGGGATAGGCACGCGCCAGCACGGCGTCGACGGTCAGACGTCCGAGGCCCGGAATCGCGTAGACCGACTCCGTCACGACAACGCCGCCGATCAGGAGCGCGACGCCGATCCCGATGACGGTGATGATCGGCACCGCGGCGTTCCGGAGGACGTGGCGCGTCAGGACCGCCGCGTCGCCCAGCCCCTTCGCGCGGGCGGTCCGCACATGGTCCGCGCCGAGCACCTCGAGCACGCTGGCCCTCGTGATGCGCGCGATCAGCGCCACGTAGATGACCGCCAGCGTGAAGCTCGGCAGGATGAGCCGCTCGATGAAGCCACCGAAGCCCTCGCGGAATCGCTGGTAACCCTGTACCGGCAGCCACGCGAGCTCGATCGCGAAGAGGTAAATCAGCAGATAGCCGATCACGAACACCGGGATCGAAAATCCCAGCACGGAAAATCCCATGACCGTACGGTCGAGCCAGGTGCCGCGCTTCCAGGCGGCGACGACGCCGAGCGGCACCGCCATCGCCACGGCCAGCACGATCGTGCACGTGGCGAGCGCCAGCGTCGGCTCGATCCTCTCCGCGATCAGCGTCGCCACCGGTTTCTTGAAGAAGAACGACTCGCCGAAATCTCCACGCAGGACGCGGGCCGTCCAGATCACGAACTGCTGGGCGATCGGGCGGTCGAGACCGAGCTTCGCGCGGATCGCGGCGACGTCCTGCGAGGTGTGGTGAGCCGCAGCATCAGGAAGACGACGAGCGCGACGACGGCCATGACGGGAATCGTCGCGAGGAGCCGTCGTCCGATGTAGCCGAGCATCACGCACTGCGCCGTGTCAGCACGGCGACGCCGTGCTGGCGGCTACTTCTTCTCGACGTTCCAGAACACCGTGACCGGAGCCTCCAGCACGCCCGTCACATTCTTCCTGAGCGCGAAGGCGCCGTACCACTGGCCGAGCGGAATGTGCGTCGGGTACTGCGTCTCCCGGACCTGCACCGCTTCCGCGATCGACTTGAGCTTCGCCGGGTTGGTCTCCCGCGCGAACTGGTCGCGCAGACTCTCGATCTCCTTGTCGCACGGCCAGCCGAACATCGCCTTGTCGCAGCTCGCGTTCATGAAGCCCATCATCACCGGGTTCAGGATGTCGGCGGCGACCCACGACGTGAGGAACGCGTGCCAGCCGCCCGCGGCCGGCGGATCCTTTTTCGCTCGGCGCGCCACGAGCGTCTGCCAGTCCATCGAGTGCATGTCCACCTTGAACCCGCCCTTCTCGAGCAGGTTCTTGGCGACCGGCGCCAGGTTGTTCAGCACGGCCAGGTCCGTCGAGTGCATCAGCACGATCGGGGTCCCGTCGTACCCCGCCTCCTTCAGGAGGGCTTTCGACTTCTCGAAGCTCGACTCGAGCAGCCCCTCCAGGCCCTTCGTCGTGAACAGCGGCGATCCGCACGGATAGAACGACTTGCAGGGCTTGTAGTACGTCGGGTCACCGATGACGCCCTTCAGGAAGTCTTCCTGATTGAACGCGTACAAGACGGCCTGGCGCACCTTCGCGTTGTCGAACGGCTTCGACAGCACGTTGAACCGGAACGTGTACTGGTTCCCGAGAGGGTTGCCGTTGAAGAGCCGGACGTTCGAGTCCTGCTTGAGCACCGGATAGAGATCGTGCGGAGGCGACTCCAGCATGTCGACCTCGCCGGCCAGGAGCGCGTTGATCGCAGTCTGGTGGTCGGGAATCGCCTTCCACTCGACGCGGTCGACCTTCACGACCTTGCCGCCGGCGAGACCCGACGGCGGCTCCGATCGCGGCTTGTACTGTGGGTTCTTGACGTAGACCGCCTTGTCGCCCGTCTTCCACTCGTCTTTCTTGAAGATGAACGGGCCGGACCCGGTGAAGTCTGCGATCTGGGTGTTCGGATCGGTCTCGGCGACGCGCTTCGGCATCATGAACGGCACGTTCGACGAGGGCTTGCCCAGCGCGCCCAGCACGAGGCCGGTCGGCTCCTTCAGGAGGAGCTTGAACGTCTTCGGGTTGACGACCTGGAAGTCCTTGACGAACCCCATCATCTTCTGGCCCATGGAGTCCTTCGCCGCCCAGCGCTTGATCGACGCGACGCAGTCGTCGGTCGTGACCGGCTTGCCGTCGTGCCACGCGAGCCCGTCGCGGAGCGTGAGCGTGTAGGTCAGCTCATCCTTGCTGACCTCGTACTTGTCGACCATCTGCGGCTTGATGTCGCCCTTCGCGTCCATCGCAAAGAGCGTGTCGTACACCATGTAGCCGTGGTTGCGGGCGATGTAGGCAGTCGTCCAGATGGGATCGACGATCTTCAGATCCGAGTGCATCACGACGCGCAGGACACTCTCCGCGACGGCGGGAGGCGGCGTGGAGACGATCAGGATCAGCGCCAGCGCGATGACGCTCGTTGTCAGCAGTCGGCGAGATACTTTCATCGATTCCTCCTGCGCAGTGGGGGCGTGCCGCGAGGGGCCGCGGCCATGATGGCGGCGGCTGCGCCGCCTGTCAATCAGGCGGGTGTCCGGGGGTGTCCGGGACGAGATCATCGCGCGGCGACGTCGATCAGGACCTTCATCACGGGTCCGCCGCCGAGCGCTTCTTCCATGCCCCGCTGAAGCTCCTCGAGAGGCAGGCAACGGCTGACCAGCGGCGCGACCGGGACGGCGCCCGTCGCCGCGAGGCGAATGGCTTCTTCCCAGTCGGCGCGGGTGTAGAGACGGCTGCCGTGCATGTGGAGCTCGCGGGCGAACATCTGGTAGAGATTGACCGGCACCGGCTCGGCGTGGATCGCGACGATGCTCACCGTGCCCCACACGCGGACCACGTCGGTCACGAGGCGGGCCGCGGCGGCATTGCCGGTGACCTCGAACGCGACGTCCACACCGGTTCCGCCCGTCCATTCGTTGGCCCAGCGAACGACGTCACAGTCGGGGCCAACCGTCGGCAGACCGAAGCGCTCGAGCATGTCGAGCCGGAAGCG
>QHRT01000424.1:4959-8455 GCA_003220195.1 Candidatus Rokuibacteriota bacterium
TCGCGTTTCACCCCGGCACGGCGTACGTCGTGGACAGCGATGGCGAGTGGCTCGATCAGCGCGGCCTGGTCATCGCCGAGCTCGTCGGGAACTTTCAAGAGCCTCGTCGCCGGGACCGCCCAGTACTCCTGCATGCCTCCGGGCAGATCGACGCCGAGCACCTTCAGGCCGTAGCAGAGATAGGTCGCGCCCATGCGACACGCGCGGCACCCGCCGCAGAACCACACCGGCTCGACGACGACGCGGTCGCCGGCGGCGAATCCGCTCGTCCCTGGCGCCTCGATCACTTCGCCGAACGTCTCGTGGCCGATCACGCCGTCCTTCGGGACACGATGGTCGAGGTGTCCCTGGAAGATGTGGAGGTCGGTGCCGCAGATGCCGACCCGCCGCACGCGCAAGAGGGCCTGGTCGGCCGCCGGCTTCGGAACCGGCAACGTTCCCGTGGTGAAGTGGCGCGGTCCGCGATAGAACGCGGCACGCATCGTTTCGCCAGGATTCATGAGTCGCCTCCGTTCAGGACCCGTCCGTGAGGTCGACGCCGGCGCCCAGGGTTCACGCAAAAGCCTCCGCGAGCGTGCGGCCCTCGACGTCCGGCATCTCGAATCCGAGCGTCTGCGCGATCGTCGGCGCGACGTCACGGCTCAGAATCGGGCCGAGCGCCTTGCCTCTGGCGATCCCTGCACCAGCCGCGAGGAAGAACGCGCGGTTCTCCGGCTCCGTCGGCAGGTAGCCGTGCGTGCCGCGGTAGTGCGGGGGCGCGATCACCTCGTCGCCCAGCGCCTCGTCGACGAAGTAGTAGCCGCGCTGGGCCTCGAGGGCCAGATCCCCGACCAGAGGATTCTCGTCGGGTGTCGGAAGTCCGAGCTCTCGGTACCGATCGACGCTCCACACCGTCTTGACGCCTTCGATCTTTATCAGTTCACGACTCAGGTCCGCTGCCAGTCTCGGGCGGTCCCCGCCGAGCGCGTAGACGTAGCCGGCGCCGGCGTTCATGGCGAACCGCGCGTCGCCGGTGAGCGCGCTCCCGTCCACCTGGAGCACGCCGAGCCGGCGCAGCGCCACGTTGATGCGAATCTCGTGCTCGACCGGAAGGAATCCATGATCGGACACGACGAAGAGCGCGGTCTGATCGTCGAGCGCGCCCGCCGGGAGACTGCCGAGGAATCGCCCCAGCAATCCGTCGACGTACTCGATCGCCCAGTACGCCTCCGGAGAGCGTGGACCGTACAGGTGCTGGAAGCTGTCGGTGCAGAGAAAGTGCACGAGCAACACGTCAGGCGTATGTCGGCGAACCACGTGCGCCGCGAGATCCGCCACCATCGCGTCCTTGAGAAATCGTTTCGGAAGCTGCGCCCATTCGCCCTGGCGCTCGACCGGGTAGCCGAGTGCGGAGAGCTCCTCCCAGACGTGGCGAGCGGTTTGGGACTCGAACACGCGCTGGTCCTTGAAGAACGGCAGATTGAAGCGAATCGACCCGGCGTTCCGCGTCGCGGGCCAGTCGATCGCCGCGACGGCGAGACCGCGCGACGCCGCGCGGTCGTAGACCGTCGGGGCCTTGATGATGCGCGAGGCGTCGTACACCGGATCGCCGGTCAGATCTTCGCGCGCCCGCGTGTCGCGATTGACGATCCCGTTGCCGACCACGCCGTGCACGATCGGCCGGACGCCGGTGACGATGCTCACGTGTGTCGGCCACGTCGTGCTGGGAAAGACCGTCTCCATCCCGTCCGCCACCACGCCGCGCTCGGCCAGGCCGCGGAGCGTGGGAATCTTCACTCGCGGATCCGTCCAGTAGAAACTGGCGAACCCGTCGATGCTGACGACGATCGCTCTGGTCATGGCGCTCTTTCACCTGCCAATCCTTGACAGTCACGAACACCGCATGGTACACGCGCGCCGGTATGCCCGATTCCGTCCTGCTGGAGACGCGCGATCTCACACGCGCGTTCGGAAGCCTCATCGCCGTCAAGCAGGTGTCGGTCGGCGTCCGACGCGGCGAGCTCCGCTCGATCATTGGCCCGAACGGCGCCGGGAAGACGACGTTCTTCCGTCTCATCTCCGGGGAGATGACGCCCACGTCCGGGACGATCATCTTCGACGGTCGCGACATCACCGGCCTGCCGCAGCATGCCGTCGCCCGCCTCGGAGTCGGGAAATCGTATCAGATCACGAACGTCTTCCCTCACCTCCCCGCCCTCGAGAACGTCCGCGTCGCCGTGCAGGGGCCGGCGCGCGCCTTCGACTTCTGGTCGCGCGCGGACCACCTGGTCGAGCTTCGCGAGCGCGCCGAAACGCTGCTCGAGACCGTCGGCCTCGGCAAGAAGAGCGCGCTGCTCGCGGCGCACCTCTCGCACGGGGAACGCCGGCATCTGGAGCTCGCCATCGCGCTCGCATCCGACCCGACGCTGCTGCTGCTCGACGAGCCGACCGCCGGCATGAGTCCCGAGGAGACCGATGAGACCATGCACCTGATCCGCACCCTGGCGAGCGGACGCACAATCATCCTGGTCGAGCACAAGATGAAGGTCGTGATGAACATCTCGGACCGGATCACCGTGCTCCACCAGGGTGAGGTGCTCGCGGAGGGCCCACCCGAGGAGATCAGGGCCAACGAGCTGGTGCAGCAGACGTATCTCGGCGCCGGTCGATGACAAAGAAACTTCTCGAGCTGGACGGGATCCACACGTACTACGGCGAGGCGCACGTGCTCCAGGGCGTGTCGATCACCGTCGGCGAGGGCGAGGTCGTCACGCTGATCGGCCGGAACGGCGCCGGCAAGACCACGACGCTCCGCTCGATCATGGGCATTCCGCGCCCGCGACGAGGCCGCGTGCTCCTGCGCGGCGCCGATCTCACGGCATTGCCGACGCACGAGATCGCGCGCCGCGGCGTCGCGTGGGTCCCCGAGGAGCGGCGCATCCTGCCGAACCTCACCGTGCGGGAGAATCTCAGGCTCGGACGGCTCGGCACGCGTGACAACGGCACGCACGAGATCGACGAGGCGCTCGGGCTGTTCCCGCGACTTCGCGAGCGCATCGAACATCTCGGCCGCCATCTCTCCGGCGGCGAGCAGCAGATGCTCGCGATCGCCCGGGCGCTCGTCGCGTCACCGTCGGTGATGCTGGTGGACGAGCCGACCGAGGGTCTGGCGCCGCTCCTGGTGCAGAGCCTGACCCAGATCCTCGCGGCGATCAATCGCCGCGGCACGACGATCCTGCTCGTGGAGCAAACGCTCGAGGTGGCGCTCGCGCTCTCGCACCGGCTCTACGTGATGGACCAGGGTCGGATCCAGTTCGAGGGCACGCCGGAGGACGTGCGGCACGCGCCGAGCGTTCAGCAGCGCTTTCTCGGGGTGTGATCTGGTTGGCGGCGCGGGGCGGGACCGGGGTCCGGGTGGGCATCGCGCCTCCTGTCCTAGGTGAATGTCGGCGTGATACCCACCCCGACCCCGATCCCACCCCGCGGTTACCCGTCGCGCATCCCCAAGTCGATGCCG
>QHRT01000124.1 GCA_003220195.1 Candidatus Rokuibacteriota bacterium
TCGGCGCGATCCAGTTTTCGGTCGGCTCCGCATTCTGACGTGTCCATGACCGAGGGAGGCAGTGCATGAAGCTTCGATATCACGCGGCTGTCGCCGCCACGAGTGTCATCGCCGCCGTCGGGCCGGTCCTGGCGCAGACGCCGGGTGGACCGCCGGCGGCCGGCGCTGCGGTCTCGATGACGGCCGCGGCCTCCCGCATCGGGGTCGTCGACGTGCAGAAGGTGCTGGCGCGGTCCGCGGCCGGGGTCTCGGCACGCGACCAGCTCGAGCGCGAGAAGGCGTCGATGCAGAAGGAGATGGACACCAAGCGGCAGGAGCTCGACAAGCTGCGGGACGAGCTCGAAAAGAAGGGCCCGCTCCTGACGGTGGACGCGCGGCGCGACAAGCAGGACGCCTACGAGCGGAAGCGCCGGGACGCGGCGCGTCTCGCCGACGACTATCAGAAGGAGCTCGAGAAGAAGGAGCAGACGCTGCTGACCCGTGTCCTTCAAGATCTGAGCGGTATCATCGAACGCGTGGCCCGCGAGCGCGGGTATGCGATGATCATCGAGCGGCGCGGGTTGCTCTACGCGAGCGCGGAGGCGGACGTGACCGAGGAGATCATTCGCGTGTACGACCAGGAGTCCGCGACCAAGGGAAAGAAGTAAGGCCCTTGGCTTCTCGCGACGGGCTCTCGCTCGGCGCCATCGCCGAGAAGCTCGGGCTGACCGTTGACGGCGATCCGGGGCGAACGGTGTCCGGTGTCGCGCCTCTCGAGTCCGCCGGCCCCGAGCACATCTCGTTTCTCACCGATCTGCGATACCGCGAGCGCGCCCGCGTCTCACGCGCGGGCGCCTTCCTGACGCCGCTCGACGTCACCGGGTTGCCGGCGCCGACGCTCCGCAGTGAGAAGCCCCAGCACGCGCTCATCGATCTCGTCCTTCTCTTCCATCCTCCGGTGCGCCACGCTCCGGGTGTGCATCCGTCGGCGATCGTGGCCGCGGACGCGCGCGTCCACGACACCGCGTCGATCGGCGCGCTGACCGTCGTGGAGGCCGGCGCGGTGATCGGCGCCGGCGTGCGGCTCCATCCGCTCGTCTACATCGGTCCCGACGTCGACGTCGGGGACGACAGCGAGATCCATGCGCACGTGGTCGTGCGCGAGGGGGCCCGCATCGGGCGGCGAGCGATCATCCACGGTGGCGCGGTCATCGGCAGCGACGGCTTCGGCTATGCGTCCGGAGCAGACGGGCATCGAAAGATCCCCCAGGTCGGCACGGTGGTGCTCGAGGACGACGTCGAGATCGGCGCGAACACGACCATCGACCGCGGAACCCTCGGCACGACGATCGTGCGCCGGGGCACGAAGATCGATAATCTGGTCCAGGTCGGCCACAACGTGGAGATCGGCGAGCACGTGATCCTGGTGGCCCAGGTGGGCATCTCGGGCTCGAGTCGGATTGGACACGGGGCGGTCCTCGCCGGCCAGGTGGGCGTCGCCGATCACGTCGCGATCGGCGACGGCGCCATGATCGGCGCGCAATCGGGGATTCACGCCGACATCGCCGCCGGCGACAAGGTCCTCGGCTCACCGGCGCGCTCGCTGACGCTGGCCAAACGGATTCTCCTGAGCGAAGGCCACCTGCCCGAACTGGTGCGCCGCGTGCGCGAGCTGGAGCGGCGCCTCGCCGCGCTCGAAGGCGGCCGTGCGGACGGGCCGTCGCATGGCTGACGGCATCCATCCGACCGCCGTGGTCGAGTCGGGCGCGCGCATCGGTTCCGGCGCGACGGTCGGCGCCTACTCGATCATCGGGCCCGATGTGACGATCGACGCCGGCGCCGTCATCGGGCATCACGTGGTGCTCGAGGGCGCGGTCGTGGTCGGGGCGCGGTCGAAGATCGGCCACGGCTCCGTGATCGGCGGCGTGCCCCAGGATCTGAAGTGGAAGGACGGAACGCGGTCCGGCGTGCGCGTCGGCGAGGACACGGTGATCCGGGAGCCGGACGGGTGGACGGAGATCGGTCGCGGCTGTCTGGTGATGAGCTCGAGCCACGTCGCCCACGATTGCCGCCTCGGTGACGGCGTGATCGTGATCAACTACGCGGGGATCACCGGCCACTGTGAGATCGGTGACCACGCGACGATCGGCGGCCTGACGGGGCTCCATCCGTTCACCCGTGTCGGCGAGCACGCCTACGTCGGCGGGTGCTCGAAGGTCGTGGCGGACGTGCCGCCCTTCATGCTGGTGGATGGCCATCCGGCGACGGTTCGCGGCCTGAACGTGATCGGGCTGCGTCGGGCGGGCATGGCGACGCTGGAGCGGCGAGCCCTCCAGAGCGCCTATCGCATCCTCTACCGCAGCGGACTCGCTCCGGCGAGCGCTGTCCTGCGCCTGCGTCAGGAGCTTCCCGACAGCGCGACGGTTCTGCGCCTGATCGATTTCATCACGGCATCGCGGCGCGGAGTCTGCGGCCCGCCGCGGGCGACCGGGGATCTCGCGGGAGACACCGAAGGGGAGCGCGTACTCGGATGAGACAGAACGACCGCGTGCGAGCCGGGGTCGTCGGCGCCGGGCACATGGGGCAGTACCACATCCTGGTCTTCGCCGAGCTGTGGGACGTGGACCTGGTCGGCGTCGTCGACATCGACCGGGACCGCGCGGTCGCCGTCGCGCGGCGATACGACACCGCGGCGTTCGACGATCATCGCGATCTGATCGGCAGGGTCGACGTGGCGAGCGTCGCGGTCCCCACCGAGCAGCATTTCCATGTCGCGCGCGATCTCCTGGAGGCCGGCATCAGCGTCCTGGTGGAGAAACCGATCGCGCCGACGCTCGAAGAAGCGCGCGAGCTCTTCGCCATCGCCCGGCGCTCGGGGGCGGTGCTCCACGTCGGCCACGTCGAGCGGTTCAACGGCGCCGTGCAGGAGCTCCGGCGGATCGTCGAGCATCCGATCCTGATCGAGTCGCGGCGCCTCGGACCGTTCGTGCCGCGAGTCCAGAAGGACACCGTGGTCATGGATCTGATGATCCACGACATCGACATCGTGCTGGCGCTGGTGGACGCGCCGCCGCGCCGGCTCAGCGCCGCGGGCTCGTCCGTCCACGGCGACGCCGCCGACGTCGCCAACGTCCAGATCTGGTTCGAATCGGGGACCATCGCCACCATGACGGCGAGTCGCGCCACCGAGGAAAAGATCCGGACGCTCGCCATCACGCAGGCCGACGCCTACATCGTGCTCGACTACACCGACCAGGACATCCGGATCCACCGTCGCGCCGCCCAGGAGTACACGCTCAACCGCGAGTCGATCCGCTATCGTCAGGCGTCGTTCGTCGAGCACCTGCGCGTGCACAAGGACAATCCCTTGAAGCTCGAGCTCCTTCACCTGATTCGCGCGTCGCAGCACGCGCGCGCGACTGGAGAGGTCGAGCTCGCCGAGGCGGAGGATCTGCGCTCGCTCGCCATGGCCCTCGAGATCGAGCGGATCATCCGCGACCAGCGCGGCGAAGCCGTCCTGCTTCCCGAGTTCCCGTGGAGCGGTCGCTCGGGCTGATGTGCGGCGCCGGCCTCTTGCCGGCGCGAATGGCGGCCGAAGCGCGTCGTCAGGGGTGGCGAGTCATCGCCTTCGCGTTCGGCCAGGTTTCCGGGATCGACGCTCATGCCGACCGCTTCATCCCCAGCCGCTTCGCGGAGCTCGGGCCGGTGCTCGAAACCCTTCGCACCGAGGGCGTGTCCGCGACACTCTTCGCCGGCACGTTCCGGCTCGCCGATGCGGTCCGGCTGCATCAGGCCGACACCGCCACCGTGAAGATCGCCGAGACCGCTGGCTCTCGCGCCGAGCGCGCGCTCACCGGCGCGGTGCTGAGCACGCTTGGCGCACTCGGCATCGACGTGCTGGACCAGCGACCCTTTCTCGGCGACTGGCTCGCACCGGCGGGATGCTGGAGCGAGCGACGACCGACGGACGTCGAGTGGAACGACGTGCGCGAGGGACTTCGCCTGGCGAAGAGCTTCGCGGACGCCGGCATCGGACAGACGGTCGTCGTCAAGCACGGCGTGATCGCCGCGGTCGAAGCTCTCGAAGGCACGACCGCGGCCATCCGGCGCGGCGGAGAACTGGCCGGAGCGGGTGCCATCGCTGCGAAAGCCGTGAGCCGCGAGAACGACTATCGCTTCGACGTTCCCGCGATCGGACCGGAGACGATCGACGCCGCCGCGGACGCCGGTGTCGCCGTCGTCGCGATCGAGGCCGGACGGGTCCTCGTCGTCGACCGCGAGACGCTGGTCCGCCGGGCCGATGTCGCGGGCCTCGCGGTGGTCGGCGTCGATGGCGCGGAGGCCGGGAACGCCGGGTGGAGTGGCTCGCCGACGTGATGAGATCGATCATGATCGTCGCCGGCGAAGCGTCGGGCGACCTGCATGGAGCCACGCTCGCAACAGCGCTGCGCACGCTGACTCCGCAATGTCGGCTGGTCGGCATGGGTGGGCCGAAGATGCGCGCGGCCGGCGTGGAGGTCCGCGAGGACGTCACGGCCGCGGCGGCCGTCGGCTGGACGGAGGCCGTCAGCCGCGTGCCCCGACTCTACGGGGCGTATCGGCGGCTCACCGCGATGGTGGCGCGCGAGCGGCCGGCGGCGCTCGTCGTCATCGACTTTCCCGAGTTCAATCTCCGCCTGGCCGCCGCGGCGAGCGCGCGCGGCGTTCCCGTCGTCTACTTCATCGCGCCACAGATCTGGGCGTGGCGAGGCGGCCGCATCCGTGCGATGCGGCGACGGGTCTCTCTCGTCCTGGCGATCTTCCCCTTCGAAGTCCCGCTCTACCGGGCGGCGGGCGTGCCGGTGGAGTTCGTCGGGCACCCGGTACTCGACGCCCTGACGACCGCGCCCTCTCGCGTGGAGGCGCGGCGGCAGCTCGGGATCGCGGACGACGCTCTGGTGATCGGTCTCCTGCCGGGCAGTCGCCGGGAGGAGATCGACCGCGTGCTGCCGATCATGCGCGAGGCGACGGCACGAATCGGCGCCGACCCTCCACCGCGATTCCTGGTGGCGCTCGCGCCGACGGTGACGCGTGAGACGGCGGCCTGCCATCTCGACCACGACGGACGGCTGGAGCTCGTCGAGGCCGCGACGTATTCGGTCATCCGGGCCGCGGACGTCCTCCTGGTCGCTTCGGGAACGGCCAGCCTGGAAGCCGCGGTGCTCGGGACGCCGATGGCGGTCTGCTATCGCGTCTCCCGGCTGACGGAGATCATGAGCCGTTCGCTGGTGCGCGTGCCGTGGATCAGCGTCGTGAATCTCGCGCTCGGCCGGCAGGTCGTTCCCGAGCTCTACCAGGCGAACGCGACCGGCGCGTCGCTCGCCGCCGAAGCGTCGCGACTGATCAGGGACGCCGGCGCGCGGCGCGCGCAGTCCGACGCCTTCGCGGAGCTCCGGACCGAGCTCGGCGATCCGGGCGTCGGCGCGCGGGCGGCGCGCTGCGTTCTCGCGGCTGCTGGAGCGTCGTAACGCGATGCTCGCCGGAACCCGACCGGGCGTGCGGCGGACGGAGACAGGATGGCGGCGGGTGTCGCTGGCGATCGGTCCGGCTCTTGGCGCGATCGCCGTCCGCGTGCTCGGTGGGACGCTCCGCGTCGAGCTCGAAGGGGTCGCGACCGTGCGGCCGTTCTGGGAGCAGCGACGGCCGCTGATCTACGCCATCTGGCACGGTCGGATGCTGATGGCCCCCTGGCTCAACGCGCGACTGCGGCGCACGGACCGCGCCCGCCGCGTGATCGGACTCGCGAGCCGATCGGGAGACGGGGAGCTGGTCGCGCGATACGCCGCGAAATTCGACGTCGGCGTGATCCGTGGCTCGTCGTCGCGAGGCGGCGCCGCCGCGGTCCGTGCCCTCGCGGACGCCGTCCGCGCGGGCGACGACGTCGTGATCGTGCCGGACGGTCCGCGTGGCCCGGCGCGAAGAGTCGCGCCCGGCGTGGTCGCGCTCGCCGCCATGACCGGCGCCCCCGTGATACCGCTAGGGATCGGAGCCTCCCCCTCCCGGATCCTCAAGACCTGGGATCGGTTCCTCATTCCGGCGCCGTTCGCGCGCGTCGCCTTCGTCTTCGCTGCGCCCATCACGGTGGACGATGGCGACCGGGACGCCGCCGTCACGGTGATCGAGCACGCGCTCGACGAGGCGACGGAGCTCGCCGACGCGATGGCCGCTCGAGCCAGGCGCCCTTCGGGAACGACACGCGAATGATCTATCCCGTGTACTCGGCACTGGTGGCGACGGCGCTCGTGGCGGGATACGGGCCGGCCGCCGTCGCCCGGTACCTCGCGCATGGCGTCCCGCTCAATCTCCGGGAACGCCTGGGATATACGGGCCGGGAGACCGCGCGCATGCCGCACGGATGGCTGCACGCGGTTTCGGTCGGAGAGGCCATCGCCGCCGCGCCGATCGTCGCCGGCGTCCGCGGGTTGTATCCCGATCTGCCGCTCGTCATGACGACCGTGACGGCGACCGGTGCGCACGTCGTGCGCGAGCGATATCGCGCGGACGTCGAGCATCGATACCTGCCGCTCGACTTGCCGGGAGCCGTCCGGCGCGTCACGGCCACGATCGATCCCGCGTTCCTCATCCTGATGGAGACCGAGCTCTGGCCCAATCTGCTCCGGCATCTCTGTCGTCTCGAGGTCCCGGTGATGGTGGCGAACGGGAGACTCTCCGACCGCTCGTTTCCGCGCTACCGCCTGGCCCGGCCGTTCGTGCAGAAGGTGCTCGACTGCGTGACGGTGTTCGCGATGCAATCCGAAGAGGACGCTCGGCGCGCGGTCGCGCTTGGCGCGCGACCGGACCGCGTCTTCGTGACGGGCAACGTCAAGGCCGATGCCGTGGCGGACCAGACCGGATCGAAGGAGCGATGGCGAGGCTTGCTCGGGCTCGCGCCGGCTCAGCGCGCCTGGGTCGCCGGAAGTACCCACGCGGGAGAAGAGGACGCGCTGCTCGACGCCCATGCGGTGCTCCGGCGCGAAGTGAGCGACCTCGTGCTCGTCCTGGCTCCGCGGCATCCCGAGCGGGTTTCTGACGTGCTCCGGCGTATCGCGGCGCGCGGGTGGGACGCGGTGCGACGCAGCGAGCTGCCACGTCCGAAAGCCGCCGACACCGTGATCGTCCTCGACACGGTCGGCGAGCTGGCCGAGCTGTACGCGATCGCCGAGGTCGTGTTCGTCGGCGGCAGTCTCGTTCCCGCCGGCGGGCACAACGTGCTCGAGCCGGCGCAGCGCGAGAAGCCGGTCCTGTTCGGGCCGCACACCGAGAATTTCCGGGAGGCGACGTCGCTCTTGCTCGACAGGGGCGGCGCCATCCGCGTCCAGAGCAGCGACGATCTCGCGCGCGAGCTCGGCCGACTCCTGCGTGACGAGCCCGCTCGTGCCAAGCTCGGTCGCGCCGCGTGGGAAGCCGCTCACACGGGGCGGGGCAGCGTGCGTGACACGCTCGCACTCGTGACGCGGTTCCTCTCGCCGCGGGAGCGGTCGTGAGCCTCGGGCGCTCTATCGGACGGGCCCGTCTGCTCCAGGGTTGG
Source organism: Candidatus Rokuibacteriota bacterium (assembly GCA_003220195.1). GTDB lineage: Bacteria > Methylomirabilota > Methylomirabilia > Rokubacteriales > CSP1-6 > AR8. The sequence goes on from QHRT01000124.1 coordinate 7,547, forward strand.
GAGTCCGGATTTTCGCCGACCGGGGCGGCGGTGCTCGGAGCCGTCTCGGGCGGGTACCGCCGCTTGCTCGACGTCCGGGAGTGGCTCTATGCGCGCGGGGTGGTCCGCAGTCGCGCGGTCGGCTGTCCAGTCGTGTCGGTGGGAAACCTGACGCTTGGCGGAACCGGCAAGACGCCGGCGACATTGCTCGCCGTGGAGACGCTCGTAGGTCTGGGTCATCGCCCGGGGGTCGTGAGCCGCGGGTACGGACGTCGAACCGGTAGCGTGCAGGTCGTCGCGGACACCGCGTCGATCCGGCTCGACGCCGAGGACGCCGGTGACGAGCCCTTCCTGCTCGCACGCCGCCTGCCCGGGGTGCCGGTCGTCGTGGGACCGAATCGGTACGACGCCGCGCGGTTCACGGTGTCGCGGTTCGACGCGACGGTGATCGTGCTCGACGATGCGTTCCAGCATCGGACGCTGGTGAAGGACCTCGAGATCGTCATGGTGCGTGCCGTGAACCCGTGGGGCAACCGCCGGCTGTTGCCCGGCGGTCCGTTGCGCGAACCCCTCGTGGCGCTGAAGCGCGCGCACCTGGTGATCGCCACGGGGGCGGCGAACGTCGGAGCCGCGGAGGAGGTCGCGCGGACGGTGCGCGAGTACGCGCCCGGCGTGCCCGTGATCGCCGCCGCGTACGCGCCGACCGAATGCTGGGAGGCCGCGCGGATGAGCCCGGTCAAGCCGGAGGAACTCGTCGGCGCCCGCCTGCTCGGCTTCGCGGGCATCGGGACGCCCGGGGCGTTCAGGAAGACGCTCGCGGATCTGGGGGTCGTGGCGACCAGCTTCGTGGAATTCGACGACCATCACTGGTACACGTCACGAGAGCTCCAGACACTCGCCGAGCGCGCGAGCGGCGTCCGCGCGGACGGGCTCGTCACGACGGAGAAGGACTGGGTACGATTCCGCACGCTGCCTCTTCCGGCGATGCCGGTATTCGTGATCGGCGTGAAGCTCGAGGTGACGGCGGGCGAGGCCGAGTGGCGAGCGGCGTTCGAGGGACTGTGTCGGACACGGTGATCGTCCGTCTTCCGAACTGGCTCGGCGACACCGTCATGGCGGTGCCGGCGATCCGCGCGCTCAAAGACGCTGCTCCGTCGGCGCGCGTCGTCGCGATCGGTCCGTGGAGTACGATCCTCAGCGGCCAGGGGCTCGCGGACGTGCTGGTGCTCTACCCGCGCGACTGGGCCACGCGCCTGCGCTTGACCGACACGATCCGCGATCTGCGAGGCGACGTCGTGCTGGTCTTGCCGAACTCGTTCGAAGCCGCGGCGGCTGCGCGTTACTGGGGCGGCCGGCGTCGGATCGGCTTCGCCACCCAGGGGCGCTCGTGGCTGCTCACGGATCCCGTGCCCGTCCCGGTCCCGCGGCCGCACCAGATCGACGAGTATGCCTGTCTCGCTGGAGCGTTCGGCGTGGCGGTCGCGAATCGTGTGCCACGACTCGAGCCGCCCGCACCCGGAGGTGACACGCGGTCGGAAGCACGGACGACGCTGGCGACGGTCGGCGTCGCGGAGAACGACGATCGGCTCGTCGTCGGCATTCATCTCGGCGCCGCATACGGCTCCGCGAAGGTCTGGCCGGTGGCGCCGACCGTCGAGCTATGCCGGCGGCTCATCGCAGACGGCGCGATCCTGGTGTTGCTCGGTCCCGCCGAGTGCGGCGCCATCGCCGCCGAGATCACTCGAGCGAGCGGCGCGGTCTCGCTCGTGGGTCGCGACCGCCCGGCGATCCTGTCCGCGATCCTCGTGGAGCTCGGCGTCCTCGTCGCCGGTGATACCGGAATCGCGCATCTCGCCGCGGCCCTCGGCACCCCGGTGGTCACGCTGTTCGGACCGACCGATCCCGCACGGTCGGCCCCGCGCGGCCGCGCGACCGTGATCCGTCATCCGGTGCCGTGCGCTCCCTGCTTCTATCGGACCTGCCCGATCGAGCATCCGTGCATGACGTCGATCGAGGCCGGGCGAGTCCGGACCGCGGTGCATGAATCGACGGCGATGACGGCGCGCGCATGAGCAGCGATCCCCTGACGATCGTCCACCTCGCGGCCAACCGCTGGTGGACGGGCAGCGCCGATCCCGTGATCCGGTTGATCGCCGGATTGCGGGCGCGCGGACACACGGTACGACTCGGGGTGGTGCCGGGCGATCGCTTCGAAGCCAAGGCGCGCGAGGCCGGGCTCGACCTGATCGACGGGCTCGCGCTCGACACCGGCGTGGCACCTTTCGCGGCTCTCTCGGACGTGCGGCGCCTGGCGAAGCTCGTGCGCGCGGAGCGGGTGGACGTCATCCACGCGCATCATTCCCACGATCACTGGCTCGCGTGCGTCACTGCGGCCGTCGCCGGCGGCCGTGCCGCGCCGCACGTCGTGCGCACCTTCCACAATCGACGGTCCGTGAACCGCGGGCGAGGGAGCCGGTGGCTTTACCGACGGACTTCGGCGGTGTTTGCAGTCTCGCGGCAGATCGAGGCGCGCGCGCGCGACGTCGGAATTCCGCCGGAGCGCGTCCACTGGACGCCGGGCGCCGCCGATCTCCCGCGATTCAGCCCGTCGGCGGATCCGCGGCCGATCCGCGACGAGTTCAAGCTCGGCGATGCGCCGGTCGTCGTGACGGTATCGCGTCTCGCGGCGAACCGTGGTCACGAGCTTCTGCTCTCGGGATTCCGGCGACTGCTGGCGGATCTTCCGGCGGCCAGGCTGCTGCTCGTCGGCAAGGGCGAGATGCGAACCCGCCTCGAACAGCTGGTCGCGGATCTCGGACTCACCGATCACGTCGTGTTCACGGGCTATCGCGATCGCGACCTGCCGGACGTTCTCGGCGCGGCGGATTGCTTCGCGCTGATGGGCGCGGGCTCTGTCGAGTCCTGTCGCGCGGCGCTCGAAGTGATGGCCGCCGGGCGCCCGGTCGTCGCGCGACGGGTCGGTGCCCTGCCGGACACGGTCGTGCACGGCGAGACCGGGATGCTCGTCGGCGAGGACCGCGCCGAGAGCGTGGCCGCCGCGCTCGCGGACGTGCTCGCGAACCGCGACCGGGCGCGGGCGATGGGACTCGCGGGACGTCGTCGCGCCGAGGACGTGTTCGGCCCGGAACGATCGGTGGCCCTGGTCGAGCGCGTGTACCGGAGCCTCGGATGAAGATCCTGCAGCTCGTCTCGTGCCGCGGCTGGTCGTCGGATGCGTACTGGGCCGCGCGAATGGCGGCGGAGTTGACGCGGCGGGGCCACACCGTGACCGTCGCCTTCCGCGCCGGCACCGAAGACCGGGTGATCGAGCGGGCTCGACGTGAGGAAGGCCTGCGGGCGACAGTGACGCTCGATCTCCGCTCCGGGTTGCGCCCGGCCAGTGACGTGCGCGACGTCAGAAGCCTCTCGGCGCTCCTTCGAGACGTCGACGTGATTCACGTGCATCGCGGGAAGGACCACTGGCTCGCCGCGATCGCGAACCGCGTGACGCGGACGCCGCGGCCGATCGTCCGGACGCGTCACATCACCCAGGCCGTGCGCCGGCACGCCGCGAATCGCTGGCTCTACCGGTCGAGTACCCACCTGGCGGTCGCGGTCACCGACGCGATCCGACGACAGATGATCGCTGCGGGACTCGTGGCGGCAGACCGTGTCGTCACGCTCCGGGGTGGCGCCGACGCCGAGCGCTACCGTCCGGGAGCTCGGGATCCCGAGCTCCACCGTCGGCTCGGTGGCGGCGCCGAGCGCGTCGTCATCGGCATGGTCGCGGGACTGCGATCGATGAAAGGCCACCAGCTGGTCATCGACGCCGCGGCGAGCGTGACGAGGCGGGGCGTCGACGCGCGCTTCGCGTTCGTGGGTCGGGGGCCGCTCGAGTCCGCTGTGCGGGAGGCGATTGCCGCACACGACCTCGATGGCAGGATCACGGTGGCCGGATTCGTGGAGGATCTGCCCGCGGTGATGCGGGCGCTCGACATCGCCCTCTACGTCCCGCTCGAATCGGAGGGGATGTCGCGCGTGCTGTTCGAATGCCTCGCGTCGGGCTGCACACTGGTCGCGTCGCGGATGGGCGTCGTTCCCGAGATTCTCGTGGACGAGGAGCACGCCATGCTGGTGCCGGCCGGCGATGCGCCGTCGCTGGCCGACCGGCTGGCGCGCCTCGTCAAGGATCCGGATCTCCGTCGCCGACTGGGGCACGCGGGCCGGCAGCTCGTCGAGACGCGCTACTCGGGTGCGCAGGTCGCCGCCGCGCTGGAGAGTCACTACGACCGGCTGGCGCGCGGGGTCGAGCCGCCACGCGCGGCCTGACGGCCGTCCATCGACGTGGCGTCCGGAGTCTCGCCGAGAGGGTCGTCCAGAGTGTCGTCAAGAGTGTCGTCAAGAGTGTCGCCAAGAGTGTCGATAGTCGGCTTCGATCTGTCCGACAACGCCACCGGACGCGTGGAGCTCCTGGCGCAGCTCCTCGCGCCGCGATACGACGTCACGGTGGTGGGGCCGCGATTCGGTCCCGACGTCTGGGCCCCCGCGCAACGGAGCGCCATCGAATATCGCGCGATCCCGACCGGAAGATATCCGAGCTTCATTCGGACGGTGCCATCGCTCGTCGACCTGCTCGACGGCGACGTGATCCTGGCGTCGAAGCCGCGACCGACCAGCTTCGGCCTGGCGCTGCTCGCGCGCCGACGCCGGCGGCGGCCCGTGATTCTCGACATCGACGACTGGGAGCTCGGGTTCTTCTATCGCGCCGGCTTCTGGGGCCGCGTCGGCCGCGGGCTCAATCTGGCGAACCCGAACGGGCTCACGTGGACGTGGCTGATGGAACGATGCGTCGGCGCCGCCGACGCGGTGACGGTGGCGTCACGGTTTCTCGAGCGGCGGTTCGGCGGCGCGCTGCTCCCGCACGTCCGGGACACGGATGCGTGGGATCCCGCGAAGTATGACCGGCAGTGGGCGCGACGGGAACTGGGAGTCGACGCGGAACGCGTCGTGATGTTTCTCGGCACGCCGCGGGGACACAAGGGCGTCGATGATCTGGTCGATGCGGTCGGCGGACTCGGCGGCGGCCTCGTGCTGGCGTTCGTCGGCGTCGACCCGACGAGCGCGCGCGCGCGTTCGTGGCGAGCGTTGCCATTCGTCCGGCTCGCGGGCCGCATTCCCTTCGAGGACGTTCCCCGGTATCTCGTGGCTGCCGACGTCGTCGCGATCCCTCAGCGCGCCACGCCCGACACGATCGGACAGGTGCCGGCGAAGCTCTTCGACGCGATGGCGGCCGGGCGTCCGATCGTGTCGACGACGGTCTCGATGATTCCCGAGATCCTCGATGGCTGCGGTGTGCTCGTCCCGCCCGGTGACGTGCGGGCGCTGCGCGCCGCGCTCCAGCGTCTGCTCGGCGACCGCGCCGCGGCCGAGGCGCTGGGCCGTGAGGCCCGGTCGCGGTGTGAAACCTGCTACAGCTTCCACACGGCGCGTGCGACGTTGTTCCCGCTGGTCGAGCGCGTCCTCGCGGGACCTCGGTCGCCGTCACCGCGATGAACCTCCTGATGGTCGCCCGGCCGTTCGCGTTCCACGGCGGTGTCGAGACGGCGACCGCCGGAATGTTGACCGCGCTCGTCGAGCGCGGCCACGACGTTCACGTGTTGAGCCCTGGAGCGCAGGCGCCGATCCGGGGCCTCACGGTGCATCGCCTCCGGGTACCGCCGCTGCCGCGCACGCTACGGATGCTGGCGATTCCGGCGCTCGTGCGATCGGCGCTCGCGCGTGGACGATGGGACACCGTGCAGAGTCACGAGCGGACGCTCGGCCAGGATCTGTATCGTGCGGGCGAAGGGTGTCACCAGGGATATCTCGATTCGCGCGAGACCCGGACTTCGTCGCGCGCGGTCTATCACCGGATCGTGGTGGCGCTGGAGCATCGGATCTTCACGCGGACGCCGATCATCCTGGCGATCGCGCGGCAGGGGAAGTCCGAGATCGAGCGGCGGTATCCGATCGAGTCGGACCGGGTGCTCGTCGTCTACAACGGCGTCGATCTGGAGCGATTCCACCCGGGCAACCGGGTGAAGCACCGGAGCCCGGCGCGCGCGGAGGTCGGCCTGCCGGTCGGGGCGCGCCTGCTGTTGTTCGTGGGGACGGGATTCGAGCGCAAGGGGCTACGAACCGCGATCGAAGCTGTCGCAGCGCTCGACGATCGCTCGGCGCGGCTCCTCGTCGTCGGTCGCGGCGACGTCGTCAGCTATCGCGCGCTGGCGAGACGTCTCGGCGTGGACGATCGGATCGTCTGGCTCGATCCGCAGAGACGGATCGAGCGGTGGTACGCGGCCGCCGACGTCCTGGTCTTGCCGGCGCGGTACGAGCCGTTCGGAAACGTTCATCTGGAGGCGCTCGCCTCCGGTCTGCCGGTGGTGACGAGCACGCGCTCGGGCGGCGCGGAAATCGTGACCGAAGGGATCACCGGCGCGATCCGCGACCCGGATGACGGCAAGGGTGTCGCCGAAGGAGTTCGTCTGATGCTCGACCGTCCAGCGCAGGAAACCGTCGATGCGTGCCGTCGTGCGGCCGAGCCGTACACCTTTCGACGGCAGGCCGAAACGCTCGAGGACATCTATCGACGCGTCGCGCGGAA
>QHRT01000425.1 GCA_003220195.1 Candidatus Rokuibacteriota bacterium
CGGGACGGCGACCGACGCGCGGGGGGACACGGCGTCCGGCCGTCGCGTTCAGGGTCAATGTCTCGACGACCGCGGATGCGACCACCGAGGACGCGGCGCACGCCTCGAATCACGAGCCGGGTCCGAGAACGCGCCGCGCGATGATCTCGCGCATGATCTCCGACGTGCCGGACGCGATCGTCCACAGCCGCACGTCGCGGAAGAAGCGCTCGACGGGGAACTCGCGCATGTAGCCGTCGTCGCCGTGGAGCTGCACCGCGTGGTACGCGACGCGGTTCGCGACCTCGGTGGCGAAGAGCTTGGCCATCGACACCGGGGTCGCACACTCCGCGCCATCCGCGAACAGCTCTGCGGCGTGATAGACAAGCGCCCGCGCGGCCTCGATCTCCGTCGCGAGATCGGCGATGCGGTGCCGCAACGCCTGCCGCTCCGCGAGCGGCTCGCCGAACGCGCTCCGCTCTTTGAGGTAGCGGACCGTGTCCTCGAGCGCCTGCGTCGCGCCGGATAGCGCCAGCACCGCGGCCAGGAGACGCTCGCGCTCGAGTCCCGCGGCCAGTTGCTGGAACCCGCGCCCCTCGATGCCGAGCAGGTTGGCGGCCGGCACCGGGGACTCGTGAAAGCTCAACGTCGCGGTGTCGGACGCGCGCATGCCCATCTTGTCGAGCTTCGCGCTCACCTCGAACCCAGGAAGGCCGCGCTCCGCCAGGAACATCGAGATCCCGTCGTGACGGCGGGTCGCTGTTCCCGCGCCGGTCCGCGCAGCGACGAAATACAGATCGCCATAGACGCCGTTGGTGATGAAGGTCTTGCTTCCGGTCAGGAGATAGCAGTCCCCGCGGCGCTCGGCGCGCATCGTGATCCCGGCCATATCCGAGCCGGCCCCGGGCTCGGTGATGCCGAGCGCACACACCGTCTCGCCGGCGACGATCGACGGCAGGTACTTTCGTTTCTGCGCGTCGGTCCCGAACCTCACGAGCCACGGCGACGACATGTCGGTGTGCACCAGCACGCTGAAGGCCACGCCGCCCGAGCGACAGCGCGCCATCTCCTCGCCGAGCACGACGCTCGAGAGGAGATCACCACCGCCTCCGCCGTACTCCGGGGGAAAGTCGAGCCCGAGCAGCCCCAGCTCGCCCATGCGCCGCCAGAACGACCGTGGAATCCGCCCGGCGTCTTCCCAGTCGTCGACGTGCGGCGCCACTTCCCGCTCGACGAACGTCCGGATCGTCCGCCGCAGCAGATCGTGTTCCGGACGGAACGGACTCGCGAAACTGCCCGCTCGCACGGGAACGTTCATCGCTCCTCGCCCGTCAAGGTGTTCCTGCGCTCCAGGAACGCGCGCAGGCGCTCGCGCGCCTCCGGCGTGCCGAGCGCGGCGGCGTACGACTGCGGCTCGCGCGCCTCGCCTCCGTCGCGGATCGTCGCGACGATCTTCTTCGTGAGCGCGAGCGCGTTCCCGGGCGCTCGCGCGATCTCGGCGGCCCATGCCGACGCGCTGCCCTCGAGCGTGGGCGGCGCGACGACGCGGTTCACGACGCCCATCCTGAGCGCGTCGGACGCGCGGATCGTCCGACCCGTCAACAAGAGGTCGCGCGCGTGTCCGCCGGCCACGACGTCGAGCAGTCGCGCGATCCCGTACGCCGGGTTGAAGCCGAGCGTCACTTCCGGCAATCCGAAGCGCGCGCGATCGGACGCGATCCGCAGATCCTGCGCCAGCGCGAGCATCAACCCGCCACCCAGCGCGTGACCGTCGATCGCCGCGATCGTCACCTGAGCGAGACGGCCGAAGCGATCCATGAGCGCCGCCTGGCGTTGCGCGAGCTCCTCGGCCTCGCGTGTCGACAAGGTCGCCATCTCGCGCACGTCGTTCCCGGCGCAGAACGCTCTGCCCCGTGCGGCGAGGACGACGACGGTGACGTCCCGCATGGCGCTCACGCGGTCGAGCGCCTCGTCGAGCGCGGCGGTGAGCGAGCGATCGAGGGCGTTCAGCTTTTCCGGTCTGGCGAGCCGGAGCCAGGCCACTGCGCCATCCCGTGCGAGCTCGATCATGTGCGCCGGGTGCGCCGGCGTGCGCCGGTCGCCAGCCAGGCCACGACGCCGCCGGCGGCGACCACGGACGCTGCGGTCATCCCGCGCCAGAAATTCGTGCGGAACAGGGGGATCGTGAAGAACGGCGACCGGTGGTCGGATGGCCCGATGCGGCCGTCGATGAGGCCGTTGACGATCGCCATCGCCTCGCCGATCAGCACCTGGTTCATCGCGCTGGCGAACGCCGGGTCTGCGAGAGCGGGATGTCCGACGTATCCGGCGCCGCCATCGCGCATCGGATAGTTCGGGACGAGCCGGGCGGGCAGCGAGTACCGCGCCGGGGGCAACTCGCGATAGTGGCTGGCGACGAGATCCGGACGCAGCAACAGCATCAGCGAGGTCTCCCACCAGCCTCCGTGCGCGTCGTCGGCGAGCGCGATGCGCTCATCCCCGGTGAGCGCGCGTCCGAGCGCCGCCTCGAGCTTCTCGCGATAGCGGCCGCGGAAGAACTGCCAGACGAGGTGGCCGGTGAACGAGGCCATGACGATGCGATGCCGCCGCGAGACGATCGCCGCGGACTCTTCGAGCGCGGCGAGATGTCCGGGACCGGCGTGACCGTTGGCGATGAGGACATAGCGAAAGCCCGCGCGTGCGAGCGAGGCGCCATAGTCGACTAGCGTGTCGCGAACCACGCGCTGCCGTACGGTGATGGTGCCGGGAGCCACGAGCGTGAACGAGCCGATCGGCAAGGTGGGCGCGAGGACGGCGTGCCAGCCCGGGCGCTCGGCGACGAGCCGCGCCGCGATCGTCTCGGCGAAGTGCCGCGCCGCGAACGCGTCGACGCCGACGGGCAGGTGCGGGCCGTGCGCCTCGAGCGGACTCACGGTCAGGAGAATCACCGTCCGCGATCGATCGAGCGCATCGAGCGCCGGCGTGGAGAGCTCCTCCAGTCGATGGACGGTCAAAAGCTCGATCCTTTCGTCGCCGCGAGGTAATCCGTCTTCGCGCGCTCGAGCTCGGCGATGATCGCCCGCCGCTCGGCGACGAGCTGCCTGGCGTCCTGATGCCGCGCGAGCAGCAGCGCGGCCAGCCTGAGACGCCGCGAGAGCCTTCCGGCGCCGGCCAGGTAACGATACGCGATCGAGCCCGAGAGCGGCAGCGAGACCGCGAACGCCGCCGCCCACGCGACGCCGGCGAGACGCCACACGATCGCGATCTCGAGTCCCCAGAAGACGGGGAACGCGACGACCGACGCCAGCAGTCGCGTCGTCGCATAGTCCGTTTCTTTCTTCGCCATCCGCCGCGCCAGCGTTCGCGGCAGGTAGTACGGCAGCCAGTTCACGAGCGCGCCGTACACGAAGAGCGGGAAGCCGAGCGCCGCCTCCCACGACCAGACGATCCGACGCGACAACGCCCGCGGCAGCCTCCGCTCGGTGCGTGGCTCGCTCGGCGCGCTCCGGGTGCGCACTGGATGCACTGCCACAGCCGCTCGACGCGTTCCGGGTCGGTCCCGCGAAAGTGATCCACGGCGTCCACGATCCCGCGCGACAGCCGGAACGGATCGATCTCCTCCGGCGCGAGGCCGCGCTCCTCCGCCAGCTCGCGCTCGAGGTCCGCGCGATAGAGCTCCTCGACCGCGCGCACCAGCGCCGTCTCGGCGATCCGATCCACGTGCACGACCTCGTGCTCCATGCGCCACTGGATCTCCGTCGTGACCGCGTCCACGGCCTTCACGGGATCCCGCGCATAGGCCTCGCGGTACGCCGCGATCGGCACCGGCTCGCCGAACGAGACCAGGACGCGACTCCGAAACGATTTGCGCGCCTCGAACGTGAGCCCGACGGGGACGACGGCAAGCCGGCCAGGATGCGCGTGCTCGTACCCGAGCGCGATGCGGGACGCGCCGGTCTTGATACGCTGTACGCGCGATTCGGCGTGCGTCGTCCCTTCGGGGTAGATCGCGATGAGCTGCTCCCGATCGAACGCCG
>QHRT01000427.1 GCA_003220195.1 Candidatus Rokuibacteriota bacterium
GACGCTCTGCCGGGTCGGTGAGGCATCTCCGCATGTGCGACGCGCGTACAATCGTCCGCATGGCTCGTATCGTCCAGATCAGCGTGTCACCGGGTGGCGTCCCGAAGCTGCCCGTTCCGGAAGCTCAGGTCGGCTCGCTCGGCCTCGACGGCGACGGACACCGTGACGCCGAGCACCATGGCGGCCCCGAGCGCGCCGTGTGTCTCTTCTCCATGGAGCAGATCGAGGCGCTGCGGCGGGAGGGTCACCCCATCGCGCCCGGAACCATCGGCGAGAACGTGACCATCGACGGTCTCGACTGGTCGCTCGTCGCGCCGGGAGTCCGACTCGCGCTCGGTGACACCGTGGTGCTCGAGATCACTCGCTACACGTCGCCGTGCGTGAACATCAAGCCGCTCTTCGTCGGCGGCGCCAGCGCGACGAGGTACGACTCCTGACAGACGCGAGCTCTCCCGGGCTCACCCGGCACGTGACGCCGACGACTTCGTGACGCGATCCGCCGACGTCGTCATCGTCGGCGGCGGCGTCATCGGCGTGTCGATCGCGTTTCATCTCGCCTGCAGCGGCGCCGGTCGCATCCTCGTCCTCGAACGACGGTTCGTCGCGTCCGGCGCCACCGGCCGCTCCGTGGGAATCGTGCGTCAGCTCTATCCCACGCTCGAGACGAGTCGCATGGTGAGACGATCGCTCGACGTCTTCCTCGACTTCACGGCGCGCGTCGGCGGCGACGCCGGGTACGTCACGTCCGGGGTGTTGATCTCCGTGTCGCCCGCGATGCGATCGAGCCTCGAGAAGAGCGTTGCCGTCCAGGCCGACGCCGGCATCGACGCGCACCTCCTCGAGCCCGACGAGATCGTCCGCGTCGAGCCACGCGTCGATCCGTCCGGCCTCGGCGCGGCGATCTGGGAACCACAGTCGGGGTACGCCGATCCGACCGCCGTCGCGCACGGTTATGCCGGCGCAGCCCGACGGCGCTGTCGACACACGCGAAGGCGACCGCATCGAGGCGCCGGTGGTCGTGAACGCCGCTGGCTTGTGGTCGCCGTCCGTCGCCGGGCTCGCCGGGATCGCCCTGCCGATCGTCATCGGCCGCCACCCTGTCTTCCTCGTAGAGCGCGACGCCGGCTTCGGGCCAGCTCACGTCGTATATCTGGATCTTGCCGGCGGAAGCTACGTGCGGCCGGAGACCGGCGATCTCACGATGACCGGCTCACTCACCGACGACGAGACCCGCCATCCGATGGACCCGGAGCGGCTCGGCGAGGACGTCGGGCTCGACGAGGCGATCCCGGTTCTCGAGCGCACGGGACGCGCCGTACCGCGACTCGCCGACGCCACCTACCGACGCGGCTATGCCGGCGCATTCGACATCACGCCCGACTGGATGCCGATCATCGACGAATCGCCGCTTCGCGGGTTCTACGTCGCCGCAGGCATGAGCGGCCACGGCTTCAAGCTCGCGCCGGCCGTCGGCGAAATGATGGCCGCGCTCATCACCGGGACGGAGTCGCCGGTCAGCCTCATGCCGTTCAGGCTGCCGGGAGCTTCGTCGCGTCGTATCTCGGATGACATGTTGATCTGTCACATCCGGTGGCACGCGAGTCACCGGTCTCGACGCTCGGAGGACCGCGACGCGTCATGACTCTCCCGGCGATGCCGTAACCGCCGGGAATCATGATCGGAGACGTCCCTCCCGCCAATTCTCGGGGATGTTGCGTTTGGCGCGTTCATTGCTAGGTTCCGGTGCGCATCCTGAACCCGGCGCCCTGATGAAGCGAGATGTGTCTCTTCTGCTCTCGATCGTCGCCGACGGCGGGTCGCCGCTCGGCCACCCGTCCGTCCACCCCCGGAGAGCCGTCAGCTCCGCCGCCGGCCTCTCGAGCCTCGCGCCGTGTCCGATCGGATGAGCCGAGCCGAGTCTGCGACCCGCGAATGGTGGGCGCTCGCGCTGCTCTCGGTGATCGTGGGGATCACGGCGGTCGTCCGTCTGCGGCTGCTCGACCTGCCGCTCGATCGCGACGAAGGCGAATACGCGTACATCGCGCAACTCCTTCTCGACGGTGTGCCGCCGTACGCCGGCGCCTACACCATGAAGATGCCGGGAATCTCGGCCGTGTACGCGATCATCCTGAGCGTGTTCGGAAAGACGCCGGCGGCCATCCATCTCGGCGTGCTGGTCGCCAGTGCGGCGTCGACAGTGCTCGTGTTCGTCCTCGCCCGGCGACTCGCGGGAGCGGGCGCGGCGGTGGCCGCCGCGGCAACCTTCGCGTCCGTTTCCGTGAGTCCCGTGTTCCTCGGCGCCTCCGGCTATGCCGAGCATTTCGTGGTCCTGGCCGCGCTCGCCGGGACGATGCGTCTGCTCACCGCGCTCGACGGTCGACGCCTGATGCCATTCGTCGAGAGCGGAGCGCTCTTTGGCCTGGCGTTCGTCGTGAAGCAGAGCGGCGGCGTCTTCGCGATCTTCGCCGTCCTCTATCCGATGCTGATCCGACGCTCCGACGGCCCCGGTGTTGCGCGCCGTCTCGGGATCGTTGCGTGCGTCACCGCCGGCGCGGTGTTTCCGGCGCTGACGATCGCGGCGCTGCTCCTCGGCGCCGGGAGCTTCGACCGCTTCGTGTTCTGGTCGTTCACGTACGCGTCGCGATACGCCTCGGCCGTGTCGTGGGAGGACGGCCTCGGCCATCTCGTCGATCGCCTGGCAGAGGTCATGCCCGTCATGGCGTTCGTCTTCGCGTGGGCCGTCGTCGGCGTCGTGCTCGCCGCCGGTGATCGGTCGCTCCGGACGACCCGGACATTCGTTCTGCTGTTCCTGCTGGTCTCGGGCATCGCGGTCTCCGTGGGACTCTACTTCCGGTACCAGTATTTCCTGCTCCTGGCGCCGGCGATCGCTTTCTGCGGCGGCCTCGTCCCGGCCGCCATGTACCGGTCTCTGTCGCCCCGGGCGCCCCGGCTCGCGTTGGCCTTCGCGATCGTCCTGACGCTCGTGCCGCCGGCCCACGCGATGTATGCCGAGCGCGCGCGGCTCTTCCACCGGTCTTCCCACGCCGCCTCGGCCATGGCGTCGGAGCAGCACCCGTTTCCCGAATCCGTGGAGATCGGCCGGTACATCCGCGAGCACACGGAGCCCGGAGCGACGGTCGCGGTGATCGGCTCGGAGCCTCAGATCTATTTCTACGCCGGGCGTCGGGCGGCGACCGGGTACATCTACATGTATCCGCTGATGGAGGGCCATCCGTACGCGCGGGCGATGCAGACGGAGCTCATGGCCGAGGTCGAGGCGGAGCGCCCGGAGGTTCTCGTGTTCGTCAACATGAGCGCGTCGTGGCTGCGGCGCGCGGGATCGTCCCCCCTCGTGTTCCAGTGGTTCGAGCAGTACCGGCGAGGCTTCGACCAGGTCGGGCTCATCGAGCTTCCGTCTCCCGGAAGTCCGCTCTACGCCTGGGGGCCTGACTCGGCCGCGCGCGCGCCTCGAACCGCCGAGTGGATCACGGTCTTCCGACGGAAGGCGCCACCGTTCGTCGAGAACGCCGACCGTGGCTGACGGTCTTCCGGCTGGCCCCGCGGTTCCTCGTCCGGTCGTCCGGCGGCGGCGATGACGCGCGGTCAGGACATCGAGCACGCCCATCCGGCTCTCGTGTACGGAGCCATCGCGTTCGCTCTCGGATCCGTCTTCGTGTCGATGGCGCTGCTCCGGCTGATCGACGCCGACGAGGGAATCTATCTCTTCAACACGCGCCTAGTGCTCGAAGGAAAGCTTCCGTACCACGATTTCCACTATCCGCAGATGCCGCTCTTGCTCTACGTCTACGGCGCGTGGCTGAAGGTCGTCGGGCTCTCCTGGTATGCGGGTCGCTTGCTGTCCGCGCTCTTCGCGACCGCGCTCGGTGTGGCGTTGGCGCATCACGTCGGCCGCGCCACCGGCCGCCGCGCGTGGGGCGTGCTGGCGGCGGGGATCTTTGCGTCCAGCGCGTTCGCCTTCGGATGGCTTCCGCTGGTGAAGACCTACGCGTTGGCGACCCTCGCACTCTTCGTCGCGTACGCGCTCGTGGCTGACCGCGTCGTCCGGTGGCGGCTCGTGGCGAGCGGCCTCCTTCTTGGACTCGCCATCGATACCCGGCTCTACGTCGCGGCGTTGCTCCCGGTCTTCGCCGTGGCGGTGTTCCGCGCACGCTCGTCATGGCGTGATCTGTTCCACCTGAGCACCGGAGCCGTGATCGCCCTGTCGCTCAACACCTACCTCTTCGTGCTCGCCCCCGATTCGTTCGTCTTCAACGTCGTCGGGTACCACGCGCTTCGATCGTCGCATGGCTTGATCGGCGACCTCGCGCAGAAGCTCGGAGCCATCCGCTCGTTGCTCTCGCTCGAGCTTCCGCCGGACGCGACCCATGTGCAGTTCACGCTGGTGCTCGCGCTGTGGCTCGGCTTCGTCGTCTCGTCACGATGGGCGCGCGCGCGGCTTCCGTTGTCGGTCCCGATCGCCGCCGTCCTGATGCTCGTCAGCCTGCTCCCGACGCCGACCCATACGCAGTACTTCTGCATGGCGATGCCGTTTCTGATCGCCGACGCGGTCCGATTCGTGGCGCGAGTCGCGAACGCCGCGCCGGTCGCGCCAGGGCGTCACGTCCGCCTCCGGCATCTGGCCGCCGTCTTCGTGATAGTCTACGGGCTCGGAGCGGCGGTCGCCGCCTACCGGTTCACGATCGACGGCAGTGGCGTGATCTTCTCCGAGACCGACCCGCAGAACTGGACGATCGCGACGGTGAATCGCGTCGCGCGAGCCATCGACGCGACGCTCCCGCCGAAGGCCACCACGGCGATGAGCTGGTGGCCCGGCTATTTCGTCGAGAGCCGCGCGACCGTGTTCCCGGGCCTGGAGAATCCGTTCGCGCTCTCGTAACGTCACCCGGCGGCATTTCGTGACGCACGGTGAGCTCAACTGGCACATCGAGCATCACCGCGTCCCGGTCGTCGTCCTGGGCAACTGGATGTTCGACACGAAGCCGTTCTACCGATCGAGACTCGCGGCGCACGGGTACGTGATGGTGGACAAGATCGAGGACACCGAGGTGTACCGGTTCGCGTCGAACGGGACCGCGACACGATGATCCACCGGGAAGAGATCGGGAGACCGGCCTGTTGAACGGCGCGCTCGGGACGAGCGACGCCGTGTCCATCGTGCTTCCGGTGCTGAACGAGCAGGGCAATCTGGAGCCGCTCCACGCGCGTATCACGAGCGCCATGAAGGCCGTCCCGCGCGAGTACGAAGTCGTCTACGTCGACGACGGCAGCACCGACGGCTCGTGGGACGTCCTGCGCCGGCTCGCGGCCGCGGACCAGCGCGTCCGCCTGGTCCGGCTGCGAAAGAACTTCGGGCAGACGGCGGCGCTCGCGGCCGGCGTGGCGCACTCTCGCCACTCGATTCTGGTGACGCTCGACGCCGACTTGCAAAACGACCCCGACGACATTCCTCGGCTCATCGCGAAGCTCGAGGAGGGCAACGACGTCGTGTCGGGATGGCGGCGCACCCGCCAGGACCCGTGGCTGACGCGCCGCGTGCCGTCCCGGATCGCGAACGCCTTGATCCGGAAGGTCAGCGGCGTCCCCCTGCACGACTTCGGGTGCACCCTGAAAGCGTATCGTCGCGAGGTGCTTCACGACGTGAGCCTGTACGGCGAGATGCACCGGTTCGTCGCGGTCCTCGCGGCGTGGGTGGGCGGGCGAATCGCCGAGCTTCCGGTCACCCATCGTCCGCGGACGCACGGGTCATCGAAGTACGGTCTCCTGCGCACGTACAAGGTCCTGATCGACCTCATCACCCTCAAGTTCATCGGCGACTTCTCCGCGCGGCCGAATTACGTGTTCGGCACCTTCGGGCTCGTGAGCCTGCTCCTGAGGCTCATCGGTCTGGTCGTCGTGGCCTACCGGTTGTTCGTGCTGCATCGGGTCGAGGCGACACCGCTCGTGTTCTTCGTGGTCGTCTTCTTCCTCACCGGCGTCTTCTCGCTTTTCATCGGCTTCCTCGCGGAGATCATGATCCGGGGCTTCTATGCCACGGAGCGGGCGCCGACCTACTTCGTCCGTGAGACGGTCGGCATCGACGCTGGTGGCGACGTGCGTTCTCCGGCGGAACCGACACTCCGGATTCCGGTGAAGCCCGCGCGCAGCGACGGCTGATGTGCGGCATCGTCGGCAACGTCCTGGCGCGCGCGGATCGCGTCCCCGACCGAGCCGTGCTCCAGCGGATGGCCGATCGCATCCACCATCGCGGCCCGGACGACGAGGGCTTCCTCGTCGATGGTCCGGCGGGACTCGGCATGCGACGCCTTCAGATCATCGACCTCGCGACC
>QHRT01000426.1 GCA_003220195.1 Candidatus Rokuibacteriota bacterium
GAGGCGCATTCTTCGGGACCTCAGTGCGAGGGTGGCCTGGCCGCCGACAAGGGATTGACTATGGCGTCTGACATCGTGTCACTCCTTCAAGGCGATGGCTCGCCAGCATGCCGGGACCGATCCGTGTGGCAGGAATGATCATGCCGGTATGCTACCCCGCCCCGGCCGCATGGTGGCCACGACCGTGTGGTACCGTGGGCCGCCCGGAAGGAATCCGCGCAGAACGTAAATTTCAGGGAATGAAGAGGCGTCGATGTCACTCGAAGCGCGCGATCCTGGCCTGCACGAACTGATCGCCCCTGATGCGCCGATCGAGCGCGTCGCCGGTGGGCTGACGTTCACCGAAGGGCCGGTGTGGCGCGGCGGCCATCTGCTCTTCAGCGACATCCCGAACAAGCGCATCGTGCGCTGGCGGCGGCTCCCCGAGGGCCCGGAGCTGACGACGTTCGCGATCGGCACGTCCAACGGCCTGACGCTCGATCGCCAGGGCCGGGTGATGGCGGCCGAGCACGACGGCCGTCGCGTGAGCCGCGTGGCCGACGATGGTAGCCGCACGGTGCTGGCCGAGCAGTTCCAGGGCAAGCGCCTCAACAGCCCGAACGATCTCGTGGTCAAGTCCGACGGCTCGATCTACTTCACCGATCCGCCCTACGCCGTCCAGCCGGCAACTCCCGGCATGGTCCGGCCGGCGGGCTGGTGGACTCGGCCGATTCCAGGAAAGGAGCAGCCGTGCAACGGCGTGTACCGCCTTGGACCGGAGGGGAGCCTGCGCCTGCTCGCCGACGATTTCGCGTTGCCGAACGGCCTGGCCTTCTCGCCTGACGAGTCGGTGCTCTACATAGACGACTCGGCGCACAAGCACATCCGCGCGTTCGACGTGCGTCCCGACGGCACGCTGGCCAACGGCCGCCTTCTGCTCGACATGGCCTCAGAAGATCCCGGGGTGCCCGATGGCCTCAAGGTCGACCGCCGCGGCAACGTGTTCTGCACCGGGCCGGGCGGCGTCTGGGTATGCCGGCCCGACGGCGTGTTGCTGGGGCGCATCGTCCTGCCCGAGTTGCCGGCGAACCTGGCGTGGGGCGAGGACGGGAGCGTCCTCTTCCTCACCGCGCGGACGAGCGTCTACCGGCTACCGACAAAGACGGCTGGCGCGCTCCTGTCCTGAGTCCCCAGCGCCGCACCGAGGGGTGGAGTTCTCGCGGAGGGCGCCTCAAGGACAACCGATCACCACAAGGGCGGCCACGTCGTCGGCGGCACGATCGGCAGCACGATGTGCGACGGATGCTGCGGGTCGTGCATCAGCGTGAGCACGCCGCCCAGCGAATTCTCGATCTGCGGCACCGGCGGCAGATACGACGGGAAGTTGCTCGGCCCGACCGAGACGCGAAGCCGATGACCCGCCTTGATCACGGCGTTGGTCGAGTACACCTCGATTTCCAAGAGCATCGGTTGGTCGGGCGTCACCGCCTGCACCGAGTCGCGCGAGAACGGATGCCACGGCTGGATGTTCTCGCCGTTGATGAAACGGCTCAGCGTCGTGTCGACCGCGCGGAACGACGCGGCGAGCAGGCCGAAGCTCAATTCTTCTGACGAGCCGTCCGGGTGCACGTCGGTGACCCGCACCGAGAGGATGGCCTCGTTGCGCGTCGTCTTGATCCACATGTTCGCCGCGATGGGCCCCGCGAGCTTCACGTCCGCCTCGAAGATCGGCGTCGTGTAGACGAGCTCGGTCTGCTCGTTGAATGTGTTGTCCGTCGCGCACTCGGGCGGGATGACGCCCGCCAGCAGGATGAAGCGCTCTGAGGTCCCGGAGCAGTAGCCGAAGAGATAGACCTGGGCGAACTGCTCTTCTGGCTCGAGGGCGCTCGGCGCGACTGTCGAGAGCCGGTGGCCGCCGCGGAGATAGAGCCTTTTCGCCTTGATGTCGGTCCGCGGCCACTGCGTCATGGTCTCCATCCGGCCGTCGCCCTTCAGCTTCACCGTGACCGGCGGAATGAGATCAGGTCGTGAGTTGAGACCTTTCAGGTAGTAATCGAACCAGCGCAGCGCGATCTGCTGCAGGCCGGGCACGGCGCCGTCGGGCAGGAGCTCGCCGCCGGACGTTTCGGTGTGGTTGCCGTCGACCATCAGCAGCTTCACCGGCACCTTCAGCGCACGGAGCCTCTCGAAGTTGAGCGTCTCACCGCGCACGAAGAGATCGCGCCAGCCTCCCACCAGGAACGTCGGCACCTTGATGCGGTCCAGCTTGTACCAGGGCGAGGCGACGCGATTCTCGTCGTAGGTCTGCTGTCCCCACAGCTTGATGATCGTCGGGAGCGTCGACGTCGTCAGCGCTCCGGCGTGCTGGATGTCGTTGAGCACGTACTGGATCGGATCGTCGGCGGCCCAGCCTGGCGGGATCGCCTCCGCGGCCATGACGAGGGCGAGCCACGTCGGAATGAACGCGAAGTTCGCGTCTCCGCCGGTGCGCCCGAAGTCACGGTAATCGTCCGTCGACGACGCGATCGGAAACAGCGCTTTGAGCGCCGGCGGCTGCAGCGCGGCGGTGAGCATCTGGTTGATGGCGCGGTACGACGAGCCGTACATCCCGACGTTGCCGTCGCTCCACGGTTGCGCCGCCGCCCACTGGACGACCTCGTAGCCGTCCATCTGCTCGATCTCGCACCGGTTGCACCAGGTGCCGCCCGAGCTGCCCTGTCCGCGAACGTCGACGGCGACGTGCACGTAGCCGCGCTCTATCAGATAGCTCGGCGCCTCGCCGGCGATCGCCTTGCTGTACGGCGTCATCGTGACGAGCACCGGGAACCTGCCTGGCGCGTTCGGGCGTGAGACGTCGCTGTAGAGCACGACGCCGTCCCGCATCATGATCGGCACTTCTTTGTCGACGACGATCGAGTACTGCGCCGGGCGGTCGTACGGCGTCCACTGCAAGTCGGCGGTGTGGGCAACGGACGTGGAGAGCAAGGCGACTGCGAGAAGCAGGATCACCGTGAGCGCGTAGGGGCGTGACTCCGGCAGCGTTCTGAGCATGTCCGCCTCCTTTGATGAGCGCTACGGTAACGATCACCGCGTGGCCGATCGACACCTCGCGGGATGTTTGTGAGGCCGCCAGGCGGGGGTCGTTCGTCCCCTGGATGGCTGGGGAAAATTCTTCCTGCACTCGCTGGACGTGGGAGGAGAGGTCGGGATC
>QHRT01000125.1:0-2165 GCA_003220195.1 Candidatus Rokuibacteriota bacterium
GCCACGATGCGCTCGCTGTCGACGCCCGACGGTGGGACGACCGCCGTCAATGCCGGGCTCGGCGCCGATTTCGCAAAGAGCGAGAGGCCGAGCGCCTCGACGCCGGCGCGCGTCGCGCGCGCGAGCCGATCGTGTCGCGCGAAGACGTTCGGGAGCCCTTCGGCTTCGAGCATCCGGATCACCTCGCGGAGCCCCACCACCAGCGAGACGGCCGGCGTGAAGCGCGGCTCGCCCTTGTCGATCCACTTTCGCTCTTCGGCGAGATTGAAGTAGTACTTCGGCAGCCGCGCCGTGCGGACGCGTTCCCACGCGCGGGGTGAGAGCGCGCAGAAGCCGAGCCCCGGCGGCAGCATCAAGCCCTTCTGCGAGCCGGCCACGACCACGTCGATCCCCCACTCGTCCATGCGCAGATCCGCGATGCCGAGGCTCGAGACCGCGTCGACGATCAGGATCGCGTCGGACCCGCGCTGCGTCAGCACCGCGCGGACGTCCTTGCGGGAGCGAAGCGTGTCGGCGATGCGTTGAGTCCGCACGGTCTCCCCGAACGGGGCGCTGAGCTCGATGACGTCGAGGCCGTAGGCGCGCGCGATCTCGACCCAGCGCTCGCCGAACTTTCCCGCGCGCACGACGGCGACGACGTCCCCCGGGGACAGCGTGTTGACGACCGCGGCTTCCATCACGCCGGTGCCGGAGCACGCGAACGGGATGATCTCCTGGCTCGTCTGGAACACGCGTTTGAGGCCCGCGCGCACCTCGACGACCAGCTTCTCGTACTCCGGGGTGCGGTGATGGATGATGGGCTCCGCCATCGCGAGCAGGACGCGGCTCGGCACGGGCGTCGGGCCGGGCGCCATGAGCTGGTACTTCTTCATGAAGGCTGCCTCCTCAATCGACTGATCACCGGGATCTTCGCCTCTTCCGATCGTACCCGCATTCGCGACCGTCCGAGCGCGGTGACGAAGATCGCGTCCTCGCCGGCGCTCGCCGGCGCGAAGAACTCGACGACGTGCCGGTCGTAGAACGTGAGCCCGGAAGCGCCGAAGCCCTGCGCGTACGCGGCGAGATAGGCGCGGCCGCCCATCACTCCCGCTTCCAGGTTCGCCAGGCGATAGCCGCGGTTGCCTCGCGCCGCGAGAATCGCGTCGAGCGGCGCCAGGAAATAGATGACCGCGGCCGCGTCGCCGCCAAGCGGCTGCTCGAGGCAGAGGTACGCGGACTCGTTGCGGAACGCTCCCTCGCGCACGATCTCGAGCGCGTGCGCGTCCGGCCGGTAACGATAGGCGCCCGATGTCAGCCCGTCCACCGCGTTCGCGACCAGGAACACGTCGACGAGTCCCGACGGCGCATCGCTGTCCCAGGGACGTGTCGCGCACCAGAGCGTCGTCGCCAGTTCCAGCAGAGAGAGCGGGGCCTCGCCGAATTCGCGCGTGGAGCCGCGCCGCTGGATCGTGTCGCCGAGACCTCGTCCCGCCTCGCGTGTCGCGGCGGGCAGCGGCACGAGATGAGCCTCGACGGCGCTCGATCGATTGCCCTCGCGGTCGTGTGCCGCGACCGTTCGGCCGGAAGACCGCGATCGCGGCGACGCGTCATCGAGGCGACCGGTACGCCAGTGGTCGACCGCCGCGGCCGAATCGAGCATCGACGCCTCGTGCATGTCGCGCAGCGCGGGATAGTCGACCTCCGACGACGACAGCGGCACGACGTCGAGCTGGATCGGCGGCAGGGCGCGCGCGACCGGCGCCACCGCGGTCTCGGGCCCGAGTGGCACCAGCTCGAGCGCGGCCTCGTGCCGCACGTCGAGCCCGAGCAGCCGGTTGACGGCGGTGTCGACGAAGCCGGTCAGGACGCGCGGCGCGAGGCCCATCGCGTCACCGCACGCGAGCAGGTTCGCGAGCATGGTCCCGGA
This sequence comes from Candidatus Rokuibacteriota bacterium, assembly GCA_003220195.1. Lineage (GTDB taxonomy): Bacteria > Methylomirabilota > Methylomirabilia > Rokubacteriales > CSP1-6 > AR8. Next base: position 1,907 of record QHRT01000125.1, read on the forward strand.
GTCCCAGAAGAGATGGCGGTACCCGCGTGACTCGTACTTCCACGTGTTGCGCCAGTACATCGCGGACAGCACGATCGTGGCCGCGCGGCGCGAGATCGAGTCGTCCGCGGCGGCATCGGCGAGCGCGGCCCGCACGTCACCGTCGCGGAGGCGGCGGAGCGCGAAGTCACCGGGACAGAAGTGATAGAGGCCGGGCGCCAGGCCGTCGACCTCACCCGCGGCGAGGTAGACCTCGGTCTGGAACAGCGCGCCCGTGGAC
>QHRT01000125.1:2198-3322 GCA_003220195.1 Candidatus Rokuibacteriota bacterium
CACCGACGCCGGCGGCGTAGTAGAGCACCGCGGCAATGTCGGAGAGCGTGAGCGACCCGGTTCTCGGCGGTGAAGGAGACGTCAGCGCCACCAGCGTGTCGACGGCGATCGGTTCGATCTCTCGCGGCAGAGACAACGGCTCGAGCGTGGCGTAGATCTTGAACGGCAGCGGCTTCACGTCCCAGTCGAGCGTATGGCCGCTCGTGCGCACCGACGCCGGCGTGTGCGTGGTGCGATCGTGAAACGCCCGTGCCACGCGAATCTCGTCATTCCGCGAAGAATGCTGGGACACGTCGTCGAGCTTGTCGGAGAAACGCTGGTCAGGCAACCGAAGCGCTCGGAGGCGCCATCGAGGCCCCTCCGAATTAAAAGCGGTAGGGCGCCCGGAACACGCCCCGCTCGGTGATGATCGCCGAGATCAGCGACGCGGGCGTCACGTCGAACGCGGGATTGAACACCGGCGATCCGTCGGGCGCGGTCTGCTGAGCGCCGACGCGGCGCACCTCCCCGGCATCACGCTCCTCGATGGGAATCTCCGCGCCGGACGCGAGCTGCGGGTCGATGGTCGACGACGGCGCGGCGACGTAGAACGGCACCTGATGGTGACGCGCGAGCACCGCCAGCGCGTACGTCCCGATCTTGTTCGCGGTGTCCCCGTTCGCGGCGATCCGATCCGCGCCGGTCACGACCAGGTCGACCTCGCCGCGTCGCATGACCCACGCCGCCGCGACGTCCGCGATCAGCCGGTGCGGGATGCCTTCCTGGACCAGCTCCCACGCGGTCAAACGCGAGCCCTGCATCACCGGGCGCGTCTCGTCCACCCACACCAGCGCGATCCGACCGCGCGCGTGCGCCGAGCGAATCACGCCGAGCGCGGTGCCGTAGCCCGCGGTCGCGAGCGCGCCGGCGTTGCAGTGCGTGAGCACGCGCGCGTTCGGCGGCACCAGCGCGGCGCCGTGATCGCCCATGGCGCGGTTGGCCGCCACGTCTTCCTCGTGGATCCGCCGCGCCTCCGCCGAGAGCCGCGCGCGCACCTCGTCCACGGTCGCGGACGGTATCTCGAGCGCCACGCGCCGCATCCGATCGAGCGCCCAGAAGAGATTCACGGCGGTCGGACGCGTCGC
>QHRT01000125.1:3353-3884 GCA_003220195.1 Candidatus Rokuibacteriota bacterium
GCGGCGGTGACGCCGATGGCCGGAGCGCCGCGCACGACGAGCGTCCGGATCGCCTCGGCGACGTCTTCCCACCGCTCGTAGTCGCGCCTGATTTCCCTGAGCGGCAGTTCCCGCTGGTCGAGGAGCAGGAGACGGTCCCCGGACCAGCGGACCGGTTCGATCATCGACCGTCGCTCTACAGGCGCTCGCCCGGAGACGGAGTTTCGAGCATCCACCTCCGGACCGTGCGCAGCCAGTCGCGTACGTCGGCGTCGAACTTGAAGTCGTACCCCCGGCGAGCGTCCTGCTGCACGCGGCCGTCCAGCGAGAAGCCCCACGGACGAACCTGGCCGTTCAGCCACGCTCCGGCGACGCCGCTCCGTCCGAAGAGCCGACCGCCGAGGCGGAAATGATCCTGACCGACCTTCAACTCGAGATCGAGATCGTGGTTCTCCGGAGCGACGCCAGGCGAGGCAGGTCCCGCGGCAGCCATCGCATCGTCACCGCGTTCGGCCATCATGTGGTCCGCGAACGCGGGCCACGCCGCCGCGA
>QHRT01000125.1:3892-16683 GCA_003220195.1 Candidatus Rokuibacteriota bacterium
CCTTCTATCCTCCATCCGATGTCACGCGACCCGTTCGCTCTTCGACCTCCGCCGGACCGAGCGAGGCGACACGTACCAGCTTGTCCCGACCGCTCTCCCCTCGCACGACGCTGACGTCGGAGCGCTTCACGCCGAGCGCCCGCGCCAGCAACTCTTCGACCGCGCGATTCGCCTGTCCCTCGACCGGTGGCGCCGTGACCCGCACGCTCAGGACGCCAGGCTCGCGCCAGCCGATAATCTCGTCACGCGACGCGCGCGGCTGCACCCGCACCCGGACGAACGACCCGGTCGAGCGCGCGGGCGAGAAGCTACCGGGCGCCGTCGTCGCCAGCGCTTTCCGCGACTTCACCGGCGAGCTGCCGCTGATAGTGTTCCAGCATCGCGCGCAGGTCCTCCACCAGCTGCCGGCGTGTCCTTTTCAGCGCCCGCACCTCGGTGAGGATCCGACCCTCTTCGGCGCGCGCTTCCTCGAGCGACTTCTCGCCGGCGAGCTGCGCTTCCCGCATGAGCACGTCGGCTTCGCGCCGGGCCGTCGTCTTCATCTCCTCGGTGAGCTTCTGCGTGGTGACAAGCGTATCTTGCAGCGTCTTCTCGAGCTCGGCGGTGCTCCGCGCGCGTTCCTCGTACCCGGTGAGCTGCTCCTTCAGGAGCGCGTTCTCCTTGATCACCGACTCGTAGTCCTCGGCGATCTGGTCGAGGAACCGGTCGACCTCGTCCTTGTCGAAGCCACGGAACAGCTTTTCGCCGAACTGCTGCTGACGGACGTCGGACGGGCTCAGGCGCATCGGGACCTCCCCTCTTCGGGCGCGTCCGCCCGCCCCTCGCGGCCCCCGATCTGGTCGATTCGATTCGGTCCGTTCATCCGATCTCGGACGCGATGCGGTACAGCACCGGCACCAGGAACTGTTGCAGGAAATAGATGCCGAGGAGCACGACCATGGGCGAGAGGTCGAGCCCGGCGACCATCGGCAATCGGTGGCGGATCGGCCGCAGGACCGGCTCGGTGACCCGATAGAGGAAGCGCACGATCGGGTTGTACGGGTCGGGGCTCACCCAGGACACGATCGCTCGCGCGATGATGATCCACATGTACGCCGTGAGGACCAGGTTGATCAGGTTCGCGACGGCGTTGAGGAAGTAGGTCCCGACGAACATCGGCCTATCCGCTCCCGCGACCGAGCTCGCGCGAGCGCAGCGTCGCCTGCTCCACCGCCCGGATCAGCGCGGCGCGCAGTCCGCCGTCCTCGAGCGCGGCGATGCCGGCAATCGTCGTCCCGCCGGGTGAAGTCACCATGTCCTTGAGCACGCCGGGGTGCATGCCGGTCTCGCGCACGAGGCGCGCCGCGCCGAGCACCGTCTGCGACGCGAGGGCCAGCGCCGTCGAGCGGTCGAGGCCCATCTTCACACCGCCGTCCGCCAGCGCCTCGATGATCAGCGCGACATACCCCGGGCCGGATCCGGATAGCCCCGTCACGACGTCCATCAGGTCCTCGCCGAGGACGACCACGCGGCCGACGGCGCTGAAGATCGCGCCGGCGACCTCGATGTCGCCGGGCTCGAGCCCGGCCCCGCGCGCGATGGCCGTCGCGCCTTCGAGGACGAGCGCCGGCGTGTTCGGCATGACGCGGATCAGCCGCGCGTCCTTACCGAGCGCCGCGCGAATCCGTGCGGTGGAGATTCCGGCCGCGATCGAGATCAAGAGCGTGGCCGGCGTGACAGCCGGCGCGATCTCCTTCGCGACGGCATCCATGATCTGGGGCTTCACGGCCAGGACGACGACGTCGACGGCGCGAACGAGCGCCACGTTGTCGGTGACGACCTCGATGCCGAAGGCGCGCGCCAGCTCTTCGAGTCGATCGGTCCGGACGTCGGTCGCGAGCACCGACTTCGCCGGGACCACGCCCGCGGTGACGAGGCCCTTGATCAGCGCCTCGCCCATGTTCCCGGCGCCGATGAACCCGACGCGCTTGCCGGCGAGGGTCACCGCGCTCCGCCAGCCGTCGCGCGCGGACCGAAGATCGCGGTCCCGACGCGCACCATCGTGGCGCCCTCTTCGATGGCGATCTCGAAGTCGGCGCTCATGCCCATCGAGAGCTCACGGAGTCCGTGACGCTCGCCGAGCTTGCGCAGCGAGCGGAACCACTCGCGCGTCGCCTCCGGCTCTCCGGCCGGCGGGATCGCCATGAGCCCGCGCACGCGGAGAGCTCCGAGCTTCGCCACGTGATCGAGCAGTTCGCCGACCGCGTCGGGCGCGACACCGCTCTTCGCCTCCTCGCCGCCGACGTTCACTTCGATCAGCACGTCGATGACGCGCCCCACCGCGCGCGCCCGGCGGTCGCACTCGGTGGCGAGCTCCGGCCGGTCGAGCGACTGGATCAGGTCGAAGAGCTGCACCGCGTCCTTCGCCTTGTTGGTCTGGAGCGGTCCGATGAGATGCCACGGCACCGGACGGCCGAGCGTGGCGATCTTGCCCTTGGCCTCCTGAACACGGTTCTCGCCAAGCGCCGGCACGCCGGCCTCGACCGCGCGACGAATGCGCTCGGTCTCGACGGTCTTCGAGACGCCGATGAGCAGCACGTCCTCCGCGCGACGTCCGGTGCGCTCCGCCGCGGCGGCGATGCGTGCTCGCACCCGCTCGAGATTCGCGCTGATGTCAGTCTCGGTCATGGCGCCGGCCTCGGACGGGATTCTAGCACCCGCCACCGTTACGGGAGCGCCGCCACCGTCACCAGTCGGCCGCGATTGCCCTTGCGATAGGAATAGAGCAGCTCCGGATGGCAGGCGGTGCACACGCGCGGGTTTTCGATCCGATCCGCGGCGATGCCGGCGCGCACCAGCAACTCTTCGTTCGCGCTCCAGAGGTCGAGCATGAAGTGCCCGGGGTCGGCGGCCCTGACCCAGCGCTCCCAGAGGTCGGGATACGATTTGCGGAGCACGGTGATGACCGGGTCGTCGACCTCGTAGCAGCACGGACCGATCGACGGCGCGATCGTGACCACCGCCTGTTCGGGACGGCCGCCGGCATCGCCAAGAGCTTTGACCGCGGCCTCGGCGGCCCCGCGCACGGTGCCGCGCCATCCGACGTGCGCGACGACGAGCGCCGGAGCGCCGACGTCGCACGCGACGATCGCGAGGCAGTCGGCCGTGAAGATGGCGAGCGGCAGGGCGCGCTCGCGAGTGACCAGCACGTCGACCGCGCCCGCGAATCCCCCCCGGGTGGGCGCCGTGGCGATTGCCGCCCCGTGCACCTGGCGCGCGTAGGTGAGGCGTTCGGAATCGAGGCCGAGCCGCCGCAGCGTGGCGGCCGCATCGGCGCGAAACGGCGGCGCCTTTTCGGACGGCGACGAGATCGCCTCGAAATGCCTGGTCGTCGTGGCGTGGGGCACGCCGAGTACGGCGAGCGACCGGTACAAGAAGTACGCCGGCGGCTCGCCGTACGAGATCAGCCCATTCACCTCAAATAGACTGGATCATTCATGAACGCCGTGCGCAACGCCGGCGGGTGACGCCGGTGTGGTGTCGGCCAGACGACGGAGTGGGACCCCTTCGTCCTCTTTGCCGCTCGTAGAGCGGCAATATGAGGCGAACGGGTGACGGAGGCGGCTGGCCGACACCACACCGGTGACAGGACCCGCCGGCGTTGCGCGCGGCGTTCATGAATGATCCACACCTCAATCCACCTGCTTGCGCAGGAACGTCGGCACGTCGAGCTCGTCGACCTCGAGCCCGCCGTTCGTCTCGCGCCCCTCGCCGACCGGTCGCGGGCGTCGCCACGCCGTGGTGCCGTTGCCCCCGACGCTCGCGGCCACACGCGCCGCGCGCGAAAACTCGCGCATCCTCCCCGACTCTCGCCCGTCCTTGTGATCGGCGAATCCGGTCGCGATGACCGTGATGCGGACCTCGTCCTCCATCGTCGGGTCGATGACCGCGCCGAAGATGATGTTCGCCTCGTCGTCCGCCGCCTCGTGCACGACCTGCGCTGCCTCGTCGACCTCGTGGATCGCCAGATCGGGGCCGCCGGTGAAGTTGATGAGCACGCCTCGCGCGCCGGCGATCGACGTGTCGTCGAGCAGCGGGCTCGCGACGGCCTTCTGCGCGGCGTCGATCGCGCGATTCTCTCCGCGCCCGACACCCGTGCCCATCATCGCCATGCCCATGCCCGACATGATCGCGCGAACGTCGGCGAAATCCAGGTTGATGAGCCCGGGGACCAGGATGAGATCCGAGATGCCCTGCACCGCTTGCTGCAGCACCGAGTCGGCCACGCGGAACGCATCGCGGAGCGACGTGCCGCGCTCGACGGCCGTGAGGAGCCGCTGGTTCGGAATCGTGATCAGCGTGTCGACGACGTTGCGGAGCGCCTCGAGCCCGGCCTCGGCCTGCATCATGCGCCGCCGGCCTTCGAAGTGAAACGGCTTCGTGACGACCGCGACCGTCAGGATCCCGAGCTGCTTCGCAAGGGCGGCGACGACGGGCGCCGCGCCGGTGCCGGTGCCGCCGCCGAGGCCGGCCGTGATGAAGACCATGTCGGCGCCGGCGAGCAGCTTCTTGATCTGGTCCGGATCCTCCTGCGCGGCGTCACGCCCGACGTCCGGGTTCGAGCCGGCGCCGAGTCCCTGGGTGAGCGTCACGCCGAGCTGGAGCCTCACGGGCACCGCGGAATTGCGCAGCGCCTGGAGATCCGTGTTGGCGACGATGAGCTCGACCCCGGTGGACGACGCCTCCATCATGCGATTGAGGGCGTTGCCGCCGCCGCCGCCGAGGCCGATGACCTTGATCTTGGCGACCTCGATCGGGCGATCCAGCTCGAGCAGGGGTCGTCGGACGTGACCGTTCTCCATGAAATCCGCCTCCTCTCTGTCGGGAACCCTCAAAAGATCTCCTCGAACACCGTCGCCAGGCGGCGAGCCAGGCGACCGAGACGCCCGCGCGGCCTGCCGTCGCCATTGCGGGCACTGCCGGCCGTCTGTCGTCGCGCGCCACAGAGCGCGAGCCCCACCACGGTCGAATAGATCGGGCTCTGCACCACGTCCGTGAGCCCGCCGACGCCGTGCGGCACGCCGCGTCGCACCGGCAGCCCGAAGACCTCTTCCGCGAGCTCGGGCACGCCTTCCATGAGCGACGTCCCACCGGTGATGACCACGCCCGCCGTCGGCGCGTCCTGGAGTCCGGCCTTCACGATGTCCCGCGCGACCAGCGTGAAGATCTCGTCGAGACGCGGCTGCACGATCTCGGCCAGCACCTGCCGCGAGAGCTGGCGCGGCCGGCGGCCCCCGACCGACGGGACCGCCACGATGTCCTCTGCCGGCACGAGCGCCGTCGACGCGCAGCCGTGCGCGCGCTTGACCTCCTCGGCGTCGGCGAGCGGCGTGCGGAGTCCGATCGCGATGTCGTTCGTCACGTGATCGCCGCCGAGCGGGAGGATCGCCGTGTACCAGATCGCGCCCTCGCGCACGACCGCCACGTCGGTCGTGCCGCCGCCGATGTCGATCAGGATGACCCCGAGCTCCTTCTCGTCGGGGAAGAGCACGGCCTCGGCGGACGCAATCGGCTCCAGCACGATGTCCTGCACGTTGAGCCCGGCGCGGTTCACCGAGCGGACCACGTTGTGGACCGACGTGACGGCGCCGGTCACGATGTGCACCTCGGCCTCCAGGCGCACGCCGGACATGCCGATCGGCTCGCGCACGCCGTCCTGGTCGTCCACCACGAACGTCTGCGGCAGGACGTGGATGACCTCGCGGTCGGGCGGCAGGTTGATGGCGCGCGCCGCGTCGACGACGCGCTCGACGTCGACGGCCGTCACCTCGCGATCGCGGCCGGCGATGGCGACGACGCCCCGGCTGTTCACGCCGCGGATGTGTCCGCCGGCGACGCCCGCGTAGACGCCGGCGACCTCGACGCCGGCCTGCGCCTCGGCGTCCCCGATCGCTTGCTTGATCGCGTCGACCGTCGATTCGATGTTGACGACGACGCCGCGTCGGAGCCCCCGCGACGGCGCCGACCCGAGGCCGACCACGTCGAGGCCGTTCGACGTCCGGGTCGTGATGATCGCGCAGACCTTCGTGGTCCCGACGTCCAGTCCGACGATGAGCTCCGGATCGACCGCGCGGCTCTTGATCACGAGCCTCCGTGCCGCAGCACGACCTGGTCCCGGAAGCGGAGATCGACGCTGCTCACGCGGCTGTCCCGGCCCGCAACCTCCGCCAGCACGCCCTCGAGGCGCGCGAGTCGATCCGCCCAGTCCTCGCTGCCGAGCCGCACCTCGATGCCGTCCATCGTGTAGAGCACCGGGCCCTCGCTCCGGCTCACGTCGATCTCCGAGATCTCGCCGACCAGACGGCTGCCGCTCCGGAGCAGCGACCGGACGAGGCCGAGCGCCACTCGTGCGCGCGGCCCGGGCGAGGTGCGAAGATTCTCGATCTCCTCGTCCGAGAGGCCGCTGATCAACGGGACGGCGGGCGCGACGGCGCGGCGCTCCTCGCCGAGCAGGCGCCCCTCCTCGTCGATCCAGTGCAGGCGGCCGGCATGAACCAGCGTGAATGGCCGCCGTTCCTCCACGACGATGATCACGCGCCCTGGAAGCTCGCGGATCAGCTCGGCGCGCCGGATCTCGGGCATCGCCTCGATCCGCGCGACGACCTCGTCGGGATCGACGCGGAAGAGATTGTCTCCCGAGTGGAGTCCGGCCGCCGCCAGGATGCGGTCCTGCGCGATCCGGGAGGCGCCGCGCACTTCGACCGACGTGACGGCGAACGCGGGCGAGGAGACGAGCGCGCGGGCGGCCACGCCCGTGAGGCCCGTCGCGAGCACGGCGACGAGAAGACCGAGCCCGATCCGGGAGAGCGTCGCGCGCCAGCGCGGCGGACGGCGTCGTGCGCGTCCCACTCGCTGCCCGCCCACGAAGGCGGAGCGCTCGCCGTGATCGGCGAGCGTCCGCGCGCCGGCGCGCGGCGAGTGGAGCTTACTCACCGACGATCCTGATCTCGGGCTCGAGGGTCACCCCGAACTGCGCCTGCACGCGCTGCCGGGCCAGGTCAATCAGCGCCAGCACGTCGGCCGCGCCGGCGCCGCCGCGATTCACGACGAAGTTCGCGTTCTTGGTGGAGACCTCCGCGGCGCCGAAGCGCTTGCCCTTGAGGCCCGCGCGCTCGATCAGCCGCGAGGCCAGCTGGCCTGGCGGATCCTTCCACACCGGCCCGGCGGACGCGAGCGCGAGCGGCTGGCTCACCTTCTTCACCTTGAGTCGCGCGCGGATGTCTTTTTGAATCTCGGCGAGCGGACGTCGGTGCAGCCGGAGCCGGCAGCCCACGACCACTGCGCCCGGCGGGAAATTGAACGAGCGGCTCGCGAAGGCGCCCGGCGCCGGCTTGAACTCCCCGAGCGTTCCGTCGGCATGGAGAAAGTACGCGGCGCTGACGGCGTCGGCGATGACGCCGTCGGGGCCGCCGGCGTTCATGGCGAGCGCGCCGCCGACCGTCGCCGGAATGCCGGCCAGCCACTCGATGCCGCCGAGATTCAGCGCCGCCGCTTCGCGGATCAACGCCGACAGGCCGGCGCCGGCGCCGGCCACGGCCTCCTCGCCCTGGAACTCGACGCGTCCCAGACAGCCGTCGAGCCTCAACACGACGCCGCGCAGCCCGCGATCCGTGACGAGCAGGTTGTTGCCGCCGCCGACGACGACGACGGGAAGCTGCTCGCGGTCCGCGAAGCACAGCGCGTGCCGGATGTCGTCGAGATCTTGAGGGACGACGAAGATGTCGGCGGGGCCGCCAAGGCGCAGCGAGGTGTGAAACGTCAAGAGCTCCTTGAATCGCACCTCTCCCCTGATTTCACCCAGCATGTCAGCCTCCCGTGCGATCGGCCGCGGAGAGCCGGCGCACCAGATCCGGTCCCAGCTGGCCCACGTCCCCGGCGCCGAGCGTCAGTACGAGATCGCCGGTCCGCACGATGTCGAGCAGACGCTCGACGATCTCCGCGCGGTTGTCGCCGACGTACGTGACGTTACGGTGTCCGTGGGCGCGGATGCGTTCCGCGAGATCCTCGGCGGTGACGCCGGGAATCGACGGCTCGCCCGCTGCGTAGATATCGAGCACCAGGAGCACGTCGGCCTGGTTGAACGCCGTCGCGAACTCCTGGCGCAACAGTTCGGTTCGCGTGTAGCGGTGGGGCTGGAAAACCGTGATCACCCGGCAGTCGAACGCCGCCTTGGCAGCGGCGAGCGTCGCCTGGATCTCCACCGGATGATGCCCGTAATCGTCGATCACCAGAATGCCGCCGGCTTCGCCCCGGACCTGGAACCGGCGCTGCACGCCGGTGAAGCCAGCGAGGCCCTTCGCGATTGTGAGGAACGGGATCTCGAGCTCGAGCCCGACCCCGATCGCGGCCAGCGCGTTCGCCACGTTGTGGCGCCCGGGCACGTTGAGGCGACACTCGCCGAGCGTCTCGCCGCGGTCCACGACCTCGAAGCGGCTCGTCATACCGGAGAGCGCGACCTTCCGCGCGACGAGCTCCGCGTTCGCGTCGAGGCCGTACGTCACGATCCTCTTCGCGATGCGGGGGATCAGTCGCTGGATGTTCGGCTGGTCGAGACACAGGACGGCGCAGCCGTAGAACGGCACCTTGTCGACGAAGGCCACGAAGGCGTCGCCGATCTTCTCCAGCGAGCCGTAATGGTCGAGATGCTCGGCGTCGATGGTCGTCACGACGGCGATAGTCGGCGTCAATTTCAAGAACGACCCGTCGGACTCGTCCGCTTCGGCGACCAGGAACTCGCCCTGGCCGAGCCGCGCGTTCGAGTCGAGCGCCGTGACACGGCCGCCGACGACGATCGTCGGGTCCAGCCGGCCCTCGGCGAGCACGGCGCCCACCATCGACGTCGTGGTGGTCTTGCCGTGAGTGCCGGCGACCGCGATCGCGTACTTGAGCCGCATCAGCTCGGCCAGCATCTCGGCGCGCGGGATCGCCGGCACCTGACGCTGGCGCGCCGCCGCGAGCTCGACGTTGTCGCGCGCGACGGCCGACGAGAAGACGACGACGTGCGCGTCCTCGATGTGCGCGGCGTCATGCCCGACGAAGACCTTGGCGCCGAGACGCTCGAGGCGCTCGATCGCGTCCCCGCGCTTGAGGTCCGAGCCCGTCACCCGGTAGCCGAGGTTCAGGAGAATTTCGGCGATCCCGGACATGCCGCTGCCACCGATGCCGACGAAGTGGATGTGGCGATAGCGCTTAAACATTGGCGTGCTGGGAGATGTTCAGGAGCACGCCCGTGGACGTCATCGTCACGAGCAAGGCCGAGCCCCCGAACGAGATGAACGGCAAGGGCAATCCCTTGGTGGGGAGAAGCCCGCTGACCACGCCGAGGTTCACGAACGTCTGGGTGGCCAGGAGCACGGTGATGCCGAGCGCCAGGTAGGCGCCGAATGGGTCGGGCGCGCGCAGGCCGATCCGGAGGCCGCGCCAGATCAACACGACGAACAGCGCGATGACCAGGGCGGCGCCGACGAAGCCGAGCTCCTCGCCAATGATCGCGAAGATGAAATCCGTGTGCGCCTCGGGCAGGTAGAAGAGCTTCTGGCGCGACTCGCCGATGCCGCGGCCGAAGAGCCCGCCACTGCCGAGAGCGAGCCACGACTGGATCATCTGGAAGCCGCTTCCGCGCGGATCCTGCCAGGGATCGAGGAACGCGGTGATTCGCCGCAGGCGATACGGCGCGGCGATCACGGCCACCACCGCGAGCGGCGCCGCGGCCGCGAGCACGAGCGACAGGTGCGTCAGGCGGCTCCCGGCCAGGTAGAGCACGGAAAAGGTGAGGGCGAGCAGCGTCACGCAATTGCCGAGATCCGGCTGCAGCACCACCAGCGCCGCGAAGAGGCCGGCCACGCCGAGCGGCGGCAGGAAGCCGCGCCAGAAGTCGTGGCGGGCGTCGTGACGCCGCGCCAGGAACGCCGCGAGGAAGACGACGAGCGCGAGCTTCGCCAGCTCGGCGGGCTGGAACGACACCGGCCCGAGCCGGATCCAGCGGCGCGTTCCGTTGATCGCGTGCCCGAGCGGCGGGACCAGCACCAGCACGAGCAGCACGGCGGCGCCGATCAGGAGCGGCAGCATCCACCGTTCCAGGCGGCGATAGTCGGTACGCAGCGCGGCCCACAGCGCGACGCAACTCAGTCCCGCCCAGAAGGCCTGCTTCTTGAGGAAGAAGTACGGATCCTTGAAGCGCTCGGCGGCGACGATCGCGCTGGCCGAATACACCATCACGACGCCGATCGACAGGAGGACGATCGCCGTGCCGGCGAGCCACATGTCGGGCACGAGCTTCCTCGGCATTACGCGAGCTGCCTCACCAGGTCCTTGAAGACGTCGCCGCGATGCTCGAAGTGGTCGAACATGTCGAACGACGCGCACGCCGGCGACAGCAGCACGACACCACCCGGCCGGGTGTCACCGCGGGCCGCAGCGATGGCGTCCTTGAGCGTGGCGCTCCGGGTGACGGGGATCCCGGCCCGTTCGAGCGCGGCCGCAATCTTCGGCCCGTCCTCGCCGATGACGACGACGCGCGTCACCCGGCCCCGGCACGCCTCCGCGAGCGGCGCGAAGTCCTGGCCTTTGCCCTTGCCGCCGGCGATCAGCACGATCGGCTCGCTGAAGCTCTCGAGCGCCTTGATCGCCGAGTCGACGTTCGTCGCCTTCGAGTCGTTGTAGTAGGCGACCTGGTCCAGCTCGCGGACGAGCTCGATCCGGTGCGGGACGGCGCGAAAGGCCCGGATGCCGCGCCGGATGTCCTCCGGCGAGATACCGGTCCACAGCGCGCAGGCCGTCGCCGCGAGCACGTTCTCGACGTTGTGCGACCCACGAAGTCCGATGTCCGAGACCGGCGCGATCTCCTCGTGATGGCCGTTGAGCCGCGCCGTGATGACGCCATCCCGCAGCGAGACGCCGTGCGAGAGCAACCGCGTCCGGCTGAACCAGACGACGTCGGCGCGCGTCCGCGACGCGAGATCCGTGGCGCCCTCGTCGTCCGCATTGAGGACCGCACAGTCGGCGGACGTCTGGTTCGCGAAGATTCGCGCCTTCGCGTCCGCGTACGCCGCGAGCGAGCCGTGACGGTCCAGGTGGTCGGGCGTGACGTTGAGCACGGCGGCGACGCGCGGATGGAACGCATCGATCGTCTCGAGCTGGAAGCTCGACACCTCGGCGACCACGAGCCCGTCCGGCGGAAAGTCGAGGGCGTGCGCGGCGAGCGGCGTCCCGATGTTGCCGGCCACCAGCACAGGCCGAACTTGACGCGAGAGCAACGCGCCGGTCAGTGCGGTCGTGGTCGTCTTGCCGTTCGTGCCGGTGATCGCGATCGTCTCCGCTTCCGTTGCGCGCCAGCCGAGCTCGAGCTCACCGATCACGGGCACGCCGGCGGCGCGCGCGGCAGCCGCGAGCGGCGCGTCGACCGGGACGCCGGGACTCACCACGACCAGGTCCGCGCGGCGCACGGCAGCGAGCGCGTCGCGCTCGAGGACGACGCGAATGCCGAGCGTCACGAGCGCCCGCGCGTCAGCGCCGAGCGTCTCGATCGGTTTCGCGTCCGTGCCGAGCACGGTCGCTCCGCAGTCCCGCAACAGGCGCGCCGCGGCGACACCGCTCCGGGCGAGCCCGACGACGACGGCGGTCCGCCCGGCGAGCGAATCCCGGTACGCGCTCCCCCGGACGACGGCCGTCACATCATCCATGGCAATCAGCACCAGCAACTCCGAGGCGGAACCGTGGCGACGCTCATCGGAGCTTCAACGTGGTCAAGGCGAGGAGGGCGAGCGCGAACGAGATGATCCAGAACCGCACGACGATCTTCGGCTCGGCCCATCCTTCGAGCTCGTAATGGTGATGGAGCGGCGCCATCCGGAAGACACGCTTGCCGGTGAGCTTGAAGCTGGCGACCTGGATGATGACCGAGGCGGCCTCGACGACGTAGAGCCCGCCGATCAGCGGCAAGAGCAGCTCGGCCTTGGTCAGCACGGCCAGCGTCCCGATGGCGGCGCCGAGCGCCAGCGAGCCGACGTCGCCCATGAAGGGGCGGCGCGGCGCAGAAGACCGTCAGCTCGCCGGCGCCCCGCACGTTCAGGATCTTGAGATAGCCTGCGGCGCGGAAGTTGCCGGTCAGGTACGCGATCACGCCGAACGCGCCCGCGGCCATGATGATCGGTCCCACCGCGAGCCCGTCGAGACCGTCGGTCAGGTTCACCGCATTCGACGCGCCGATGATGACGACCATCGCGACGGGAATCCACCACCACCCGAGGTTCACGAGCCAGCCCTTCAGGAAGGGAATGGCGAGGACGGGGGCCCAGTTCCCCGGATGCTGCCAGAACACCATCTGCAAGACGCCGAACGCCAGCAGCACTTGCAGCCCGAACTTCGCGCGCGCCGTCAGGCCCTTGCGCGTGCGCAGCTTCGTCAGGTCGTCCAGCAAGCCGATCAGGCCGAAGCCGAGCGTGGCGAGCATCGCGACCCAGATGTACCGGTTCCCGAGATTCCCCCAGAGCAGCGCGGACGCGAGGATCGCCATCAGGATGACGATCCCGCCCATCGTCGGCGTCCCCTTCTTTTCGCGATGGCGCGCCGGCGTGTCCTCGCGGATCGTGTCCTCGCCGTGCTGCATGCGCGCGAGCCAGCGGATCAGCCCCGGACCCAGCACGAAGGAGATCACCAGGGCGGTGACCGCGGCCATCGCCGTCCGGAAGGTGATGTAGCGGAAGACGTTGAAGGCGCCGTAGTACTTGGCCAGCGGCACGAGAAGGTCGTAA
>QHRT01000125.1:16728-24144 GCA_003220195.1 Candidatus Rokuibacteriota bacterium
TCCCTTCACGAGCACGAGGTCGCCGGGCACCGCCCTCTTGAGCAGATGCGCGACGGCGTCCTCCACCGTTCGTGCGTGCGTCACGGCCGCGAGTCCGGCCGCGCGAGCCGCCTCGACCATCAGCTCGGCATGACGTCCGACGCCGACGAATTCGGCCGGCGCGAGCGCGGCGATGAAGCGCCCGACGTCTCGGTGCGCCTCGTCGCTCTCCGGGCCGAGCTCCAGCATGTCACCGAGCACGATCACGAGCCGGCTCGAGCCACGGTGCGCGCCGACGGTGTCGAGGGCCGCGGCCACCGAGACGGGGTTCGCGTTGTAGGTGTCGTCGAGGATCCGCGCGCCGCCGACGGTCCGCCAGACGCAACGGCCGGCGACCGGCCGTGCCGTCGCGAGGCCGCGCGCGATCTCGTCGGGGGAGAAGCCGAGCGCGATCCCGACCGTCGCCGCCGCGAGCGCGTTGGCGACGTTGTGGCGGCCGGCGAACGCGAGCCGCGCGGCCTGCCGCACACCGCGCGCCTCGAACGTGAATCCGAGACCTCCCGCGTCCTCGCGGATCTCGTCGACGAGACGCACGTCCGCCTCCCGCGCGCGCCCGAACGTCAGCACGGTGGCGGACGTGTCGCGCCGCATCCCGGCGACTCGCGCATCGTCGGCGTTCAGCACGACGTGGCCGCCCGCGCCGACCGCGCGGACCAGGTCAGCCTTTTCCTCGCGGACGCCGTCGACCGAGCCGAAGAACTCGGTGTGCACGGGGGCGACGCTGGTCACGACCGCGACGGTCGGCCGGGCGACGGCGGCGAGCGCGGCGATCTCACCCGGCTGGTTGGTGCCGATCTCGACCACCAGCGCCTGGTGCTCGGCGGTGAGGTCGAGCAGCGTCAGCGGCAAGCCCCACTGATTGTTGAAGCTCGCCTGCGGGCGGTGCGTCCGCCAGCGCGCCCCGAGCACCGCGGCGATCATCTCCTTGGTGGTCGTCTTGCCGTTCGAGCCGGTCACGGCCACGACGGGAATCGTGAACCGCGCGCGGTAGGACGCGGCCAGTCGGCCGAGCGCCTTCGTCGTGTCGTCCACCATCACGAGCGGGACGTGAGCCGGCACGTCGTCAGGCAGCGTGTGCACGACGAGGCACGAAGCGCCACGCTCGGCTGCGCCGGCGAGGAACGCGTGACCGTCGATGCGATGACCGCGGATCGCGAAGAACGCCTGGCCGACGCCGAGGGTGCGCGAGTCGATCGACACGCCGGTCACCGGCACGGCCAGGTCGCCGCCGACCAGGTCGCCGTGCGAGGCGCGGACGATATCCCGGACGGTGAACGCGGGCGCCGGGGCTATGACCGACCTCCCAGCGCCGCGCGCGCGACTGCGCGGTCGTCGAAGGGCAGCACCTCGCTGCCGATGATCTGGTACGTCTCGTGACCCTTCCCCGCGATCACGACCGTGTCACCGGCGCGGGCCCACGCGAGCGCCGAGCGGATTGCCGCCGCGCGGTCGGGCAAAGCCTCGAGCGCGTCGGCCTCGTGGCTCACCCGCCGCACCCCGACCAGGATCTCGTCGATGATCGCGGCGGGCCGCTCGGAGCGCGGATTGTCGGACGTGACCCACACGCGATCGGCGAGGCGCGCGGCGATTTCGCCCATGATCGGCCGTTTGCCCCGGTCGCGATCGCCGCCGCACCCGAAGACGACCGCCAGGCGCCCGGGCGTGAGCTTCCGCGCGGTCGTGAGCACGCGCTCGAGCGCGTCCGGCGTGTGCGCGTAGTCCACGACGACGAGAAACGGCTGCCCGGCGCGCATCTGCTCGAAGCGGCCGGCCACGGCATCGACCCGAGCGAGCGCCGTGGCGATCGTCGTACCCGGAAGCCCGAGCGCGAGCCCCGTCGCGACGGCGCCGAGCAGGTTCATCACGTTGTGCTCACCGATCAGCGGCGAGCGGAGAGCCAGCGACCCGCGCGGCGTGGCGACCTCCATGCGGATGCCGTCGAGCGCCGAGGTCCAGTCGAGCGCCCGGACCTGCGCCCGTTCGCCGAGCCCGAACGTCAGCACGCGGAGGTCGAGGCCCTCGACCATCGCCGAGCCGGAGGGGTCGTCGGCGTTGATCACGGCGGCGCGCGCAGGCTTCGACGATCCCGTCAGCAGCTCGAAGAGCCGGCGCTTGGCGCGGCGGTACTCGTCGAACGTGCCGTGAAAGTCGAGATGGTCTTGCGTGAGATTCGTAAACACGGCGACGTCGAAATCGATCTGGTCGGCGCGCGCCATCGCCAGCGCGTGCGACGAGACCTCCATCGCCACGCCGCGCACTCCCTCGTCCCGCATGCGGGCGAGGAGCTCCTGGAGCTCGAGCGCTTCCGGCGTCGTCTGCGACGCGGGGAGCTCTACGCCGCGAATCACGTAATTCACGGTGCCGATGACGCCGGTCTCGTCACCGCGGGCGCGCAGCAAGGCTTCCACCAGGTACGAGGTCGTCGTCTTCCCGTTCGTCCCGGTGATGCCGACCACGGTGAGCGCCCGCGACGGATGACGGTGGTGCGCGGCGGCCAGCCGCGCCAGCGCCACGCGCGCAGACGGCACGAGCACCTGACAGATCGGAACCTCGAGCGGAGATCCCTCGGTCACGACGATGGTGGCGCCACGACGCACCGCCTCGGGAACGAAGCGTCGAGCATCCTGCTTCAGGCCCGGTACCGCGACGAAGCAGTCGCCCATCTCGACGCGTCGCGAGTCCGCCGTGATGCGCGCGACCGTGGTCGGCGGCGGTCCGACGACCCGTCGCTCGCCCAGCTCCTCGAGCAGCACGCTCACCCGGCCCTCGCGATCCGTCCCGTGCTCGGGACGCCCCATGTCATCTTCTCGTGTCGCCCGTCGCCGCCAGCATCAAGCGCGCGACCGTGCCGGGCTCGATCGCCGTTCCGGCGGTCGGCTCCTGTCTCACCACGCGGCCGCGCCCGTCCACGAGGACCTCGACGCCGAGCGCCGACAGCTCGCCGAGCGCCTGCCGCAGCGTCCGGCCGCGCAGGTCCGGCATCGTGGGAATGGCGACCGTCTCCGGCAAGGCCTCCCCGGTGCTGACCAGACGCACGCGCGGCGCGCTCGGCGGGCCGGGAAGAGGGGTCACGATCTGGACCGGGCTCACGTCGCGCGGCGGGACCTCGAGGTAGCGAAGGACTTCGCGGCCGATCGCGGAGAAGATGGGCGCGGCGGCCTCGCTGCCCCACTTCTCGTTGCGCGGCTCGTCGAGCATCACGAGCATGACCAGGCGCGGATCGTCGGCGGGCGTGAACCCGACGAACGAGAGCACCCCGGGAGCGCGCGAGTACCGTCGCGTCGCGGGATCCAGCTTCTGCGCGGTCCCGGTCTTGCCGGCGACCTCGTACCCCGGGATCGCGGCGTTGTGACCGGTGCCCTGCTCCACGGTGCGCACCATGATCCGCGTGAGCGTCCGCGCGGTCTCCGGCGAGATCACCCGGCGCAGCGCCTTCGGCTCGAAGCGCCGGAGCTCGCTGCCGTCCGGATCGAACGTCGCGCTGACCAGGCGAGGCTGCATCAGCGTGCCGCCGTTCGCGACGGCGCCGAACGCGGCCACCAGCTGCAGGGCCGTGACGGAAACTTCCTGACCGATCGACATCGTCGGCAACGACAGCGCCGACCACCGCGCCGGGTCGCGGAGCTGCCCGCGACTCTCGCCGGCGAGCCCGACGCCCGTCGAGGCGCCGAAGCCGAACGCCGTCATGTATCGATAGTACCGGTCGCGCCCGAGCAAGAGCCCGACCTTGATCGACCCGATGTTCGAGGAGTTCTGGAGGACCTCGGAGAACGTGAGCCAGCCGTATTTCTTCCAGTCGTGGATCGTCGTGCGGGCGATCGTGATCGCGCCGTTCTCGGCGTAGATCCGATCCTCCGGCGTGACGATCCCTTCCTCGAGCGCGCTGGCGGCGAGGATCACCTTGAACGTCGAGCCGGGCTCGAACGGGTCCGTCACCGCGCGGTTGCGCCAGGTCGCGCGGTCCGGGACGTCGGCGAACGTGTTCGGGTTGAACGTCGGGCGGATCGCGATCGCCAGCACGTCTCCGTTCCGCGGATCCATGGCGACGGCCATCGCGGCCCTGGCGCCGGTGCGGCGATACGCCGCGTCGATCTCCCGCTCCGCGACGTGCTGGATGGTCTTGTCGATCGTGAGCATCACGCCGTGGCCGGGCGTCGGCGCCTCGAGAATCTCCTGATGGAGGACCTCGCGGCCGAGGGCGTCCCGCCCCACGAGCGCCTTGCCCGGTGCGCCGGCGAGCTCCGTGTTGAAGGCGCGCTCGACGCCTTCGAGCCCGCCGTCCACACCCTCGAAGCCCACGAGGTGCGCCGCGAGCTCACGGTTCGGATAGAGGCGCAGGGGCTCGGGAAGGAATCCGAGCCCCGGCTCCTTGAGGTCGCGCACGCGCGCCGCCGTGCGCGGGTCGACCCGGCGCTTGAGCCAGACGAACGAGCGCGAGCCGGTGAGCGCTCCGTGAATCTCGGGCACCGGCAGCCCGATGATCGGCGCCAGGCGCTCCGCGACCCGGACCGGATCGCCGACGCTCTTCGTCTGGGCGAAGAGCAACTCGGCCGGAGCCGAGGTCGCGAGCGCCGCGCCATGACGGTCGACGATCCTACCGCGCTGGGCCGCGAGGGCGACCGTGCGCGCGTACTGCCGTTCGGCGATCGCCGCCAGCTCGCCGTGACGCGCGACCTGCAGCCAGGCCAGACGCGCGGTCAAGGCTCCAAACCCGACGGCGAGGAGCGCCGCCAGGACGAGGACGCGCGTCCGGAAGGCCGGGTCGAGTCGGCTCAACGCACGAGCGCCTCGTCGCTTGTCACGCGCACGGCGACACTGCCGGCGCCGCTCGGCACGTACTCGCGAGCCAGCCGCACCTGCGCGCGCGTGGGCGCCGCCAGGCCGAGTTGCTGCGCGCGCGTCTCGAGTCGGCCCGGCGCGCTGAGCGTCGCGACCTCCACCTCGAGGCCGCGGATCAGTCCCTCGGTGCGGTCGCGCTCGGCGCGCAGCTGGTCGGCGCGATACGTGAGCTGCACGTGATGGACGCGGAGCGCCACCACGCCGAGGCCGGCGCCCGCCACCAGCGCCGAGACGAGCAAAGCCGTCCCGAACGAGCGGCGGACCCGCGGATCCTGCACCCGATGCGGACGTTGATCGATGGACGAGCGTCGCGAACTCTCTGCCGGACGAACCTGTCTGGTCACGGAAGCCGCTCCAGCACTCGCAGCCTGGCACTCCGCGCGCGGGGGTTTTCCCGCACCTCGTCGTCCCCGGGCGTCAGGGGCGACGGCTCGACGGCGGCGAACCGCCTGGGATCGAGCGAGCGGAACGTCTGCTTGACGATGCGGTCTTCGCCCGAATGAAACGCGATGACACCGAGCCGGCCTCCGGGAGCCAGGAGCTCGGCAGCCTCGGGAAGCGCCTGGCGAAGCGCTCCGGGCTCGTCGTTGACGGCCATGCGCAGCGCCTGGAACGTGCGGGTCGCGACGTGCAGGCGCCGCGGCCACGCGGCACGCGGCACGGCGCTCCGGACCACGGCGACGAGCTCGCTCGTGGTCCCGAGCGGGCGCCGGCGGACGATCGCGCGCGCGATGCGTCGCGCGAACCGTTCCTCGCCGTACTCGGCGAGGATCCGCGCCAGGTCGGATTCGGAGAGGCGGTTCGCCAGTCCTGCCGCCGTCTCCGGGAGGCTCGGATCGAGCCGCATGTCGAGCGACTCGTCGAGCTGAAAGGAAAAGCCGCGACCGGATCCCTCGAGCTGCCACGACGAGACGCCGAGGTCGAGCAGCACCGACTGCGCGTGCTCGATCCCGTGACGTGCGGCGGTCGTCCGGACGTCGCGGAAGTTCGCCCGCGCGAGCGTGACGCGGTCGCCGAACGGACGAAGCCGCTCGGCCGCCTGCGCGAGCGCAGCGGGATCGACGTCGAGCCCGAGGAGCCTCACGTCGTCTCGACTGCCTTCCAGCAACTGTTCCGCGTGACCGCCCATCCCCACCGTCCCATCGATCACCCAGCCCGCGTCGCGCGGTCGCAAGAGGAACGCGACCTCGTCGACGAGGACGGCAATGTGAACCGCTACACTCCGAGCTGCGACAGCGCCTCGAACGCCGACGGGAGACTGTCGATGTTCAGCCGCTCCCACTCTTCGAACCGCGTGCGATCCCAGATCTCGAAATACTTCCGTCCGCCACCGACCAGCGTGATGTCGCGCTGCACCCCCACGGCCTGGCGCGTGTCCGGTGGCAGGAGAATGCGTCCGACGCCGTCGAGATCGACTTCCTTCGCGCGAGAGATGTAGAGACGCCCGACCTTGCGGATCTCGGGATTGAACGAGGACTGCTTGTTGACCAGCGATTCGAACTGCTCCCACTCCTCGAGGGGATGCACCTCGATCGCGTGCTCGTTCGGCACGACGATCAGGGTGTGCCCATCGTATTGCGCCAGCTGATCCCGGTATTTCGCCGGGACGCTGAGGCGCCCTTTCGGATCGATCGTGTGCTGGTATCGGCCCCTGAACATGGCTCATTGGTGGGGCAGTGGCACCATTTCATCCCACTACATCCCACCTGATTCGCCGAATGTAACGTTGCCAAAATGCCCTGTCAAGGGGAAAAGTGATGATTTTTCGGGAAGTTTTCCCCCGCGGGCGGCCTGGGCCACCGGTGGTGGGCCCCGTCGGCCGGTCCACCGGCCGTGGGGCACGCGGGGGGCGAGACTGGAGGTTTCAACGCGCCGTGTAGTACCTCATGGCCTCCGGAATCCAGCCCTCGATCTGCTGGATCCGGGTTTCGGGTGAGGGATGGGTGGACAGGAACTCGGGCGGCCGGGCGCCGCTCGAGGCCTGCGCCATTCGTACCCAAAGGTCTCGAGCGGCCCAGGGATGATAACCTGCCTTCGCCATGTAGACGAGCCCCAGATGGTCGGCTTCGGATTCCTGCGCGCGGCTGAACGCGAGGAGCCCGCCTTGCGCGAGCCCCATGAACGCGGTCGTGCCGAGCTGCATCAGCCGCGGATCGCGGCCGGCGAGCATCAGCTCCGCGGCGCCGGCGCCGAGCTGCAGGGCCAGCTGCTGGCTGACGCGCTCACCGCTGTGCCGCGCGATCGCGTGCGAGACTTCGTGACCGAGCACCGCGGCGAGCCCGGCGTCGGCGCGCGTCACCGGCAGGATCCCGGTGTAGACGGCGACCTTGCCGCCGGGCAGCGCGAACGCGTTCACCTGCTTGTCCTCGATGACGTTGAACTCCCACTGGTAGTCGGTGCGTCCGGTCGCATCGGCGATGCGCCGGCCGACGCGCGTCACCGTCGCGTTCAGCGCGGGATCTTTCGTGACCGCCGATTTCTGGATGATCTGCTGGTAGGCGTCGAGCCCCATCGCGAGCTCGGTGCTCTCGGGAAGCA
>QHRT01000125.1:24154-31019 GCA_003220195.1 Candidatus Rokuibacteriota bacterium
CAACGAGAGCGACGAGCAGCACCGCGATGAACGGAACATGCGTCACGTGCACGGCGGCATTGTACAGCGTGTGACGAAAACATGAAGATGGAATCCACTACCGGTTGCGTAACCGGACCCGGGTCGACACCGTTTGAAGTGGGGGCCCCGAGGGGCGCGCGGACGCGCCCGTAATGGCCCCAATCCCCCAACGCTCGGCGCGCCCCGGCGAAGCCGTGGCGCGCCTCGATCACGCGCGAGGTGGTGTTGCCGTGACCGCGCGTCTAGCGATTCCGCAAGCGCACCTGGGTCGACACCGTCGCTGCCACGTCGGCGCCCGGCGAGGCCGCGTTCGTCGCGGCCACGGTCAGGGTGATGCGCACCGCGCGGACGTTCGCGGCGGCGGCGGTCAGCTCCCCGCGCGCATCGAGGTACGTGAAGGCGAGCGCGCGAACTCCGGTGACGATCGGCTGCGCTCCACCGCCCGCGTCCCGTCTGAGGACGTCGCGATCGAGCTTCCACGTGATCGTCTCCCGGCGCCCCACGGCGACCCCGTCGACGTTGACGTCGCGGTGGAATACGATCCGCGCCGGCTCCGCCAGCGACACCGCGTCGAACCCGATCGTCGCGGTACCGGCCCCGGCGCTGCGGATGTCGCGCGCCATGCGCTGAAGCGCGATGCGTGCGCTCTGCTGCGCCTCGACCCGGGCGGAGCCGACCGCGTAGGCGCGCCACCCCTGCTGGACGAGCGTCAGGTTGGTGCTCATCACGAGCGACAGCACCGCGAGCGACACGAGCAGGTCCGCGAGCCCCATGCCGCCACGGTGGGTGATCCATCGATCGGCGTCAATGTCCCGGGTTGGATACAGGCCGTGTCTCGCCTCGAGAACGGGTACTCTAAGAAGACCGTCCTGGCCCGAGCCCGCATGAAGGAGTGCCTATGGACCTCGTGAACCGGATGATGGGCGCGTACGAGGACCTCAAGGGGGTACTGCCGCAGCCCGTCCTGTCCGCCTCCCGGATGGCGCAGGACGAGAAGATCGAGCGCCTGGAGCGCGTCCCGCTCCTGAGCGAATGCACCGGACGTCAGCTGCGTGAAGTCGCGCGGATCACGGACGTGATGGAAGTGCCGGCCGGCACGGTCTTGACGCGCGCCGGCGATCCCGGCGAGGAGTTCTTCTTCATCGTCGACGGCTCGGCCCGCGTGGAGATTCCCGGCGGCAAGGAAGTGCGCCTGGCCCCGGGCGAGTTCTTCGGCGAGATGAGCCTCCTCGACGGCGGCCCGCGCTCGGCCACGATCGTCGCCGAGACTCCGGTCCGGCTCCTCGTCATCAAGCACCGCAACTTCGCGACGCTCCTCCGCGAGGTGCCGGCGCTCACGCTGAAGATCCTCTCCACGCTGACGAAGAGGATCCGGACCCTGGAACGCGCCAGGGCCTGAGAGCTAGCCGACCGACGGGCGGCGATCCGCCCAGGGACGGACGCGCTCGAAGGCGGCGGACGCGCGCAGCACCGTCACGTCGTCGAAGCGGCGCCCCACCATCTGCAATCCAATCGGCAACCCGCCCTTCGTGAACCCGCACGGGACCGACGCCGCCGGTTGACCGGTCAGGTTGAACGGATACGTGAGGATCCAGTCGTAGGGCTCCACGCGCTCGCCGGCGATCTCACCCGGATTGTCGAGACCGATGGGGAACGGCGGACACGCGACCGTGGGCGTCAGCAGCAGGTCGTACTTCTCGAAGAACGCGCGGGGATGCTGCCACCATTCCAGCCGATCGAGCCACGCCTGGACGAACCGCGTGGGCGGCTCGCCGAGATACCACTCGATGATCTTCACCAGGCCCGGCTCGATCTCCGCGCGGCGCTCGAGATACGGCGCCATGCGGGTGGCGATGCCGCCGCAGAAGATGACGTGCCAGGCCTCTCGCGGCGACGGCCACCCGAGGCGGACCTGGTCCACGCGGCCGCCGGCTTCCCGCAATGCTTTCGCCGCAGTCGCACAGGCGGCGGCGACTTCGGGGTCGATGACCCGCGGGAATCCGAGATCGGGACTGTACGCGATGCGCAGCCCCTTCAAGCTGCCGCGGGTGGCCTTCGTGTAGTCCACGCGCGCGGCCGGCAGCGACGACGAATCTCTTTCGTCCGGCCCCGCCGCGACGTTCATCATCAGGGCGGCGTCCATGACCGTGCGAGTCATGGGACCGATGTGCGAGAGGCTCCACGCCGCGCTCGGCGGATGGATCGGGATGCGTCCATGGGACGGCTTCAAGCCGTAGATTCCAGCGAACGACGCCGGAATGCGGATGGACCCGCCCCCGTCGGTGCCGATCGCCAGCTGCCCCAGGCCCGCGGCGACCGCCGCCGAGGCGCCTCCGCTCGAGCCCCCGGGCGTGCGCGCGAGATCCCACGGGTTCCGGGTGGGGCCGAACAACAAATTGTGCGTGGCGCCGATCCACCCGAAGGTCGGCGTGTTCGTCTTGCCGAGCATGATGGCGCCGGCCGCCCGCAGGCGCGCGACCATCGGCGCGTCCTCGCCGGGCACGTTGTCGCGGTAGAGCGGCGTGCCGAACGTGGTGCGCACGTTCTTCGTGATGACGAGATCCTTCACCGAGAACGGGACACCGTGGAGCGGCCCGAGCGAGGTACCCCGGCGGGTCACCGCGCGCTCCGCGGCCTTCGCCTCCGCGCGCGCCTGCTCGGCGGTCACCAGGACGTACGCGTTCACGACGTGGTTCAGCGTCTCGATCCGCTCGAGCACGGAATCGATCACCTCGACCGGCGAAACTTTCCTGGCCCGGATCAGGGTCGCCAGGCGAGAGGCGGGAAGCCAGCAGAGCTCGTCGTTGGCCACGGTGGAAATCTCCTTAATCCGGGGCCTCGAGGGGCGCGCGGACGCGCCCGTATGGCCCCCGATACCCCCAACGTTCGGCGGGCGCCGGGAAACCCGGCGCCCGCCTCTACAACCGTCACGTCCCGCGGAGACGAGGATCGAGCGTGTCGCGGAGAGCGTCGCCGAGCAGGTTCGATCCGAACACCGCGAGGCTGATCGCGACGCCCGGGAAGAGCACCAGCCAGGGCGCTTTCTGCGCGTACTCGGCAGCGGACACCGACAGCATGCGGCCCCAGGACGGATACGGCTCGGGCACGCCGAGCCCGAGGAACGACAGCGCGGCCTCGGTCAGGATCGCGCTCCCGAGCTGCGCCGTCGCGAGCACGATGAACGGCCCCATCGTGTTGGGCAGGACGTGACGAAACGCGATCCGGAGATGCCGGATGCCGAGCGCCCGCGCCGCCTCGACGTACTGCATCTCACGGATCGTGAGCACGCTGGCGCGGATGACGCGCGCCGCGCGCGGGATGATCGGGACCGAGATCGCGATCACCACGTTCTGCACGGATGGCCCGAGCGCCGCCGACATGACGAGCGCCAGCACCAGCAGCGGGAGGCCCTGGAGGATGTCGAGGACGCGCTGGGTGATGAGATCGCTCTTGCCCCCGAAGTACGCCGAGAGCAGGCCGATGATGCCGCCGAGGACCGAGCCGGCGAGCGTCGACAGCACGCCGACGATGAGCGAGACGCGCGCGCCGTGCACGATGCGGCTATAGATGTCGCGCCCCAGGTGATCGCTGCCGAGCCAGTGGTCGGCGCCCGGGCGGGCGAGCGTGTTGGCGGCGTCGGTCGCGATCGGATCGTGCGTCGAGAGGGGCTCGGCGAAGATCGCCGTCAGCAGCATCACCAGCATGATCCCGCCCCCGACCGCGCCGAGCGGCTGCTTCGCACAGAAGCGCCGGATCACGGTCCACGCGCCGGCGCGGGCGGGCGCGCGTCCGGTGACGGCGACGACGTCGAGGCCGGTTTCGCTGGCGACCTTGATGTCAGCCATCGTGATCAGGCATAGCGGACGCGCGGGTCGAGAACGCCGTAGAGCAGATCCACCACGAGGTTCGACAGAATCACCACGATCGCGATGAACATGACGAGCGTCTGGACGATCGGGTAGTCGCGCCACAGCACCGCATCGACGAGGAAGCGCGCGACGCCCGGCAGGTTGAAGACCTTCTCGGTCACGACGAGGCCGCCGATCAGGAACGCGAACTCGATCCCGATCACCGTGATGACGGGCAGGATCGCGTTCTTCAGCGCGTGCTGCCAGATGACGATCCGCTCGGCCTGGCCCTTCGCGTACGCCGTGCGGATGTAGTCCTCGCGCAGGACTTCGAGCAGCGCCGACCGCGTGATCCGGGTGATGAGCGCCGAGGAACGATAGCCGACGGCCAGCGCGGGCAGCAGGAACTGCACGGCGTGGATCTTGAAGTTCTCGCTCGCGGGGACGAGCGTGACCGGGGGAATCCAGCCCATCCACGCCACCAGCCCCAGGATGATCACCATGCCGAGCCAGAAGGACGGCATGGAGAGTCCGGCCAGCGAGAAGACGCGAAGCGCGTAGTCGAGCGCGGTGTCCTGGCGGACGGCGCTGATCACCCCCGTCGGCACGCCGATCAGCACCGCCACGATCGTGGAGAGGATCGCCAGCTCGACCGTCACCGGCACGAGCGGCTTGATCACCTGCCAGGCCGGCAAGTCATAGCGATACGACTTGCCGAGATCCCCGGTGACCATGCCCCGGAGCCAGTCGACGTACTGGAGCCAGATCGGACGGTCGAGGCCCAGCTCCTTCATGATGAGCTGCTTGTCGGACTCGCTGACGTAGCCGCCGGTGGAGAACAGGATGTCGACGATGTTGCCGGGCGCGAGGCGCAAGAGGACGAAGATCACGATCGACATGCCGAGCAGCGTGACGAGCGCGATCCCGAGCCGATTGGCGATGTAGCCGCGCGTGGCCGGTTCTCCTACTTATCGAGCCACACGTCTTGCATCCGGCCGTAGTTGTACAGATTGTGGTGGGGCACCAGGCCCTTCACGTGCGGCCACTGCGCGAAGTAGTCGAGCCGCCACCCCATCATGGGCCGGGCGGCCTCCTCCTCGAGCTTCTTCTGGATCTGCGCCACGAGCGCGTAGCGCTTTTTCGGATCGAGCTCCTGCGACTGGGTGTCGAACATCTTCCCCACCTGCTCGTCGCAGTACCCCGTGTAGTTGCGCGGCGAGGTGCACGCGTAGTTCTCGTAGAAATTGGCGTCCGGGTCGTCGACGCCGATCCCGGTGAGGTTCGCGCCGAGCCCGTACTCCCGTCGGGTCGCGAACGCGTGCCACTGCGCGGTCTCGATCTGCTTCAGGCTCGCCTCGACGCCGATCTGCTTCAGCTCGTTGATGACGAACGAGGCGAAGTCGACGTAGATGGCGATGGCCCGGGTGGCCATCTCCGTCTTCAACGGATTCGACGAGCTGTAGCCGAGCTCGGCCATCGCCTTCTTCGCCTTCTCCTTTTCCTCGGCCGGCTTGCCGTACCCGGGCAGGGCCTGGAGATCCTTGTCGACCAGGCCCCAGACGCCATACGGCTTCGGCTGCATCGACGCGCCGACGACGGCGCCCCCTTGATGCACCGCCTTGATGTAGGCGCCGCGGTCGATCGCCATGCTGATCGCGCGGCGGATCTTCACGTTGTTGAACGGCGGCTTGGTGACGTTCATCAAGAGGTTGTCGTTGACGTTCTGGCTGACGACGTCGACGACCATCTTCGGCACGGCGGCCTTCACCTGGTCGACGACGGTCTTGGTGCTCTCGCCCGGGAACGCGACGTCGAGCCGTCCGGCCTGGAGCGCCGCGTATTTCGTCCCGCGCTCGACGATGACGACATAGCGGATCCCGTCGAGATAGGGCCGACCCTTGACGAAGTAGTCGGGGTTCTTCACGTACTCGACGTACTCGCCGCGCTTCCACTCCTTCAGCTTGAACGGCCCGGTCCCGACGCACCGCGTGCGCAGCTCGGCCAGCGGGACGTGCGCCGGGTACACCGGCGAATAGCCCGACGCGAGCATGAGCAGCAACGCCGGCTGCGGACGCTTCAAATGGAAGATGACCGTGTGCGGATCCGGCGCTTCGATGTTTTCCACGTTCGCGTACCAGTCCTTGCGCGGACTGGTCCGGAGCTTCGCCGGCGCGTCCTTGGCCTCGCGCACGACGTCGAACGTGTACTTCACGTCCTTGGACGTGAACGGCTGGCCGTCGTGCCACTTCACGTTCTTGCGGAGGAGGAAGACCAGGTTGCGGTAGTTATCCTGCCAGGACCACTTCTCCGCCAGCTCGGGAATGATCGAGTCGACGCTCTCGACTTTCTTGGCCGGATCGAAGAGCACCAGGTTGTTGAAGCACGGCATGACCGGCCAGACGCTCGAGATCGTGCCGGTCTCGTGCGTGTTGAACCCCTGCGGGAGGTCCTCACGCTGCATGGCGTTCAACACACCGCCTGACTTCGGAGTCGCGGGAGTCTGGCTCACCGCCGGGGTGGCGATGGCAACGAGCGAAAGGATCACCGGTCCGAGAACGAGCAGCGTCAGCACGCCGCAAGCCGACATGGGGGCCCTCCCGGTCATCAGCACGGTGGATGGCCCGGAGTGTACGTGAAATGGCGAGTCACAGCAGGCGAAGCAGCAGGTGCAGCCCGTACAGCCCTCCACCGGCGAGCCCGCCGACGACGGTCCCGTTGACGCGGATGAACTGCAGATCGTCGCCGGCGTGCTCTTCGATCAGGCCAACCGCGCCCTCCGGCCCGAGCGCGCGCACCCCGTTCTCGATAAACGTCGCGATCCGCGCGTGATGACGCTCGACCAACGTGGTGACCTGCGTCTTCATCCAGCGATCGATGGCGCTTCGGAGGCTCGCGTCCGCGATCAACGACTGTCGCGCGCGCTCGAGCCGGTCCACGATCCAGGCGACGACCTCGGAGCGTGGGTCGGCGAGATCGCTCGCGATCGCCTGGCGCAG
>QHRT01000428.1:0-1842 GCA_003220195.1 Candidatus Rokuibacteriota bacterium
CCATCATGCTGACGGCGGCGGGCTCGAACTTTCTCGGCGACGGGCTCCGCGACATGCTGGACCCGACGCTGCGCCACGTCGAGGGGACATGATCTTCAGGCGTCCAGCGAGGCGTCCCAGAACATCAAATATTCGTCGCGGCGCCCGGCGAAACCGCGCAGCTTCTTGTTGATCGCTGTGATGTCCGGCTGCTCGTAGAGCCAGATCCACGGGCAGTCGTTCCAGAGAATCTCCTGAGCCTTCTGGTAATCCGCGCGGACCTTCGCGTCGTCGAAGTTCTCGCGCGCATCGGCGAGGAGACGGTCCACCTCGGGGTTGTTGTAGAAGTTCCGGCGCGCGTTGACCGAGTAGAAGTGCTCGCCCAGGAGCTGGTCGGGCTCCGCGGTCACGACGCCCCAGCCGAACATGTACCCGTCGTACTTCGCCTTCTCGAACTTCGTGATCTCGCCGACGAACGTGCTCCACGACGGGTTCTCGAAGGTGACCTTGAGCCCGATGGCGTCGAGGTACCCGGCGATCGTCTCGGCGACCTGCTTGTCCATCAGGTAGCGGCCGTTCGGGGCGCCGAAGTTGAACGTCGCGCCGGTCGCGCCGGCCTCGGCGAGGAGCTTCTTCGCGCGCTCGGGATCGTAGGGATACGGCGTGAGACCAGTGTGATGCGCGTAGACACCCGACGGCAGCGGCGCTTTCGCGACGGGCGCCATGCCGCTGAAGATTCCCTGCGTGATCGCCTCGCGGTCGATCGCGTAGTTCATGGCCTGCCGCACGCGCCGGTCGTTGAACGGCTTGCGATCCGTGCGCAGCGTCACGAACATCACCCGGTTCGACGGCACGGCGATGACGTGAAGATTCGGGTTGCCGCGCAAGCGTGGAATCTGATCCGGCGGCACGTTGTTGACCATCATGACCTCGCCGGCCTCGAGCGCGGCCAGCCGCGTGCCGTTCTCGGGAATGAACCGGAACCGGATCCGACCGAACGCCGACTTCTTGCCCCAGTAATTCGGGTTCGCCTCCATGGCGACGTGCTGGCCCGGCCGGTACTCGACGAAGCGCATCTGCCCCGTGCCGACGGGACTGGTGGGGAAGCGGTCGCCGAGCTCGCGCAGCGCGCGCGGCGAGAGCGCCATGGGCTGGGTGGCGTTGCGCAGGAGCGGGCGGTTCGGCTTCTCGGTGACCAGATCGATGGTGTGCGGATCGGAGATCTTGAACTGCTTGACGACGATCAGCTGGCTCTTCCAGGGCGACCGCGAGTTCGTCGCGCAGTACTGCTCGAACGACGTCTTGACCGACTCGGCGGTGAAGTCTTCGCCGTTGTGGAACTTGACACCCTTGCGGAGGTGCCACCTGAGCGTCGTCGGGTTCACCTGCTC
Organism: Candidatus Rokuibacteriota bacterium; assembly: GCA_003220195.1. Classification (GTDB taxonomy): domain Bacteria; phylum Methylomirabilota; class Methylomirabilia; order Rokubacteriales; family CSP1-6; genus AR8. The sequence goes on from QHRT01000428.1 coordinate 1,371, forward strand.
CCACTTCGTCACGAGCCAGGGGACCGGGTTGATCTTCTCGTCGCGCCACAGGAACGGATCGTGGATCGTGTGGAAGATCGACCAGCCGGGCACTCCGGCCTCCACGCGCGGATCCATGTGGCCGGGATCGATCGAAAATCCGACGACGAGCTCGCGGCCTTGCGCAGCCGCGCGCGGGACGAAGCCGGTCCGCACGGCCGCGGCTGCGACACCGCCGCCGGCGCCGATTTTCAGCAGCTGGCGCCGCGTGACGACGGAACGCCGCGTCCGGCGCTCGACTTCTTCATGCACGAGACGTTCGTCACTCATCGATGTTCTCCTGTCCTGGAGCCGTCCAATTCCCGGGGCTGTGGCGTCGCGCACGCTCTCGCTCCAGCTCGTCGTCCTCGCCGGCCTTCGCGAGATCTGCGCCGGTCAGGCCGCCGATGGCGCCCGCGCCGTGGATCGTGATGCTCATCGTGTCGCGGTCTCC
>QHRT01000428.1:1862-8407 GCA_003220195.1 Candidatus Rokuibacteriota bacterium
GCGCGCCGCGACGAGATCGCGAAGGTTTCTGACAAGGAGTCCGCGATGCTGCACTTCACGACGAGTGACGGCGTGCGTCTCGCCTACGTGATCGACGACTTCACCGATCCGTGGCGCCGCCCCGACACGCTGGTGCTGCTGCACGCGGCGATGGGAAGCTCTCGCCGGCTGTACGCGTGGGTCCCGCGGCTGGCTCGCGACTTCCGCGTCGTGCGCCTCGACCTGCGCGGCCACGGCGCGTCCGAGGTGCCGGCCGCCTCGTTGCCGTTGACACTGGATCGCCTGGCTCTCGACGTCGTGGAGCTGCTCCCACACCTCGGCGCCGATCGCGTCCACCTGGCCGGCTCGTCCGCCGGCGCCATCATCGCGATGAAGGTCGCGATCGATTATCCCGAGCGCATCAAGACGCTGGCGGACTTCGCGTCGACGCCGGGACTCGGTCCCTCGAACGTCGATGCCGGCCAGTGGCTCGCGCACATCGAGCGCCGCGGGCTCCGCGGCTTCCTGTCCGACACGATCGCGGACCGGTTCGACCTGGCCAGCGTCGATCCGCGGTTCGTCGAATGGTTCCTCGACGAGTCGGCGAAGACGAGCGCCGCGTGGCTCGCGCGGTTCGTGCCGCTCATGCGGAGCGTCGACCTCACGGAGGACCTCGGCAAGATCCGATGTCCGATGCTGGCCGTCGTCCCGGACCACGATCCCATTAGTTCCATGGCGCAGTACGAGGTCATTCGCGATCGCGTGCCGACCGTGACGTTTCTGGTCTATCGCGGCCTGCCGCACAACATCACCGATGCCGTCCCCGACCGGTGCGCCGAGGACCTGCATCGATTTCTGCGGGAGCACGGACCATGAAGATCGGTGTTCAGGTCGGCCAGGTCGTCGCACGCGGGGCGGATCTGCAGCAGCAGTGGCTCGATCAGCTCGCCCAGTTTCGCGCGTGCCGCGACGTCGGGTTCGACTTCGTCTCCTGGGGCCACCACTGGCTCATCCATCCCTTCCAACACTTCCAGCCGATCCCGGTGCTCGCGCGGTTCGCCGCCGAGGCCGGTGACATGGACCTCGTGACCGGCGTCCTGCTGACGCCGCTCTTGAACCCGGTGCAGGTCGCCGAGGATGTCGCGACGCTCGACCACATCTGCCAGGGCCGTTTCGTCTTTGGCCTCGGCCTCGGCTACCGCCCCGAAGAGTTCGAGGCCGCGGGCGCGACAATGGCCGAGCGCGTTCCGCGGTTCGAGGAAGGCCTCGAGCTCATGAAGCGGCTGTGGACGGACGACACGGTCACGCATCACGGGCGCTTCTATCGCGTGACGGGCGCGCGGCCGACGGCACGGCCGTATCAGCAGCCCTATCCACGGATCTGGGTTGCGGGGATGACCCAGCCGGCGATCCGGCGCGCTGGCCGCCTGGGTCATTCGTTCTACGCGATCGGCACGTTGACGTACGCGCAGCTCGAGCAGGCGTTCGGGGTCTGGCGAGATGCGTTGACCGCCGGCGGTCATCCTGTGCCGGCGGAAGTCCCCGTGCACCGCGAGTTCTACGTCGCGCGGACGCGTGAAGAAGCGCGTGCGAGGGCGCGGCCCGGCGTCGAGGCAAAGTATCGCGGGTATGCGGAGCACGGCTTGCCGGGAGCCGGCGCAGGCTTCACCGACGCGGTCGACCGTCTCATGGACGCTCCATTCGTCATCCGCGCGCCCGACGAGTGCGTCGAGCGGTTGACGCGGCTCCGCACGCTCGGCGCCACCCACGTTGCGCTGCGTCTGTTCTGGCCGGGAATGAGCCAGAAGGACGCGCTCGCCATGATCGACCTGGCCGCGGCGACAGTGCTGCCGGCGTTGCACAAGGTCTGAGTCGTCGGTCCCCGGGTGAATCCGGTCGGCTGCGACTTATCGGTTACAGTCCGTGTCGCGGCAGTGTGGCCAGGAAGTGGAGCGTGAATAGTCCATTGCGGCAGACCCTCGGCATGCTGGCGGCGCTCGCCGGACTGATCTGGCTGGGATCGTCGTTTGCCCTCGCCGAAGAGCGCGAGGTGAGCGGGGTCATCACCGAACTCAAGCCGGGTGCGGGCACGAGCAAGGGCAAATACGGGAGGCGGTTGCTCACGCCATGGGCGCCGTTCTTTCTGGTTGGGGAAGGCGGGAGCTCCCGAAAGTAAGAGGTCAGCGCCACTTTTCCTCGACCGTCTTCGACAGCTGCGACGCCGTCAGCGTTCGCGGGTCCTCGACGTCGACCGTCAGATGCTCGGTGGGTTTCGGTGTCGCGGTCATCAGGCTCACGCCGTCCGGCGAGTGGAAGCGGTGCCACGTCCCTTGCGGCACGATGATCATCATCCCGGCCTTCACCGGATAGGATTTCGCACCGTCATCCGTCATGATGAAGAGCGTCGCCGAGCCATCGACGATCTGCACGAGCTCGTCGCCGTTCGGATGACGTTCCCACGCTCCGTCGCCGGAGAATTTCGCGCTGAAGATGTTGCCGTCCCGGAACGGCGCCAGCGTGGCAAAGCCGCCGCTCCCTTTTCGCTCGGCCTCGGTCGTCTCCGGGGTGCGCCCGCGCAGCGGCGTCAATTTCGCGAACTCGGCCTCGAGATCGAGAATCGTGATCATTAAACCCTCCACGTCGGACGGCACCGATGATAGCAGGCGCGTGCGCCGCGGCACCGGTCCGGGTCTCGGATCGCTTGCGCGAACCTGATAGCATGCGGCCAGGGAGGAGACAGCGATGAAGATGCTGGCGGGCACCGGCAACGGACTCTTCGCGATCGACGAGGCGCACCAGACGATGGCCGTTCTCGCCGAGCGGACCGTGCGCGATCTCAAGGACAGCGGCGGCCGCCTCCTGGCCGGGACGGACGCCGGGCTGTTCGCCTCCGAGGACGGCGGCCGCGCCTGGCGGCCGAGCGGCATCGACGGCCGCGTGGTGTGGCAGATCTTCACGGGTCCGCATGCGGGCGAAGTGTACGCCGGCACCCAGCCGGCCGGCCTCTACCGGAGCAAGGACGACGGCCGGACGTGGGAAGACATCGACTCCTTCGCGCAGGCGCCGGACGCCGAGCGCTGGTGCGTGCCCGTGAAGCCGCGACAGCCCGGGCGCGCGCGAGCGCTCGTCGTCGACCGCACCGATCCACGGCGCATCTGGGTCGGCATCGAGGTCGGAGGCGTCGTGAGCACGAAGGACGGTGGGGCGACGTGGCGCCTCGATCTACCGGGCGCCAATCCGGACATCCATATGATGGTTGCGCACCCGGCGAAGACGTCCGTGCTGTTCGCGTTGTTCCGCTCCGACGACGGCGGCGCCACGTGGCAGTACGTGTGGCGCGGCGTCACTCCGCGCTACGCGCGTCCGCTCTGCATCGACTCGCGTCCGCCGTACGGCGTCACCGTCGGCAGCTCACCGACGGCGTTCTCGAGCTTCAAGGACACGGGCGGCGCCGCGGCGATGCTGTATCGCTCGGACGACCTCGGCGCGACCTGGCGCTCGCTCGGCGACGCGGCGCACTCTCCCTCGGCGGCGAACTTTCACGGGCTCGTGCCCGATCCGACGACGCCGGGCGGCGTGCTCGTCGGCACGGACTCGGGTGAAGTGTGGCGCGTGAGCGCTGGCGCCGAGTGGACGCAGCTCGCGTCCGGGTTGCCGATCGTGTGGTCGCTGCTCGCGCTCGCCTGATCCGGCGCGCGACGCCGAGGCCGTCAGTAGCCTCGCGCCCAGTCCACCACGTTGCTCAGAGGGCGACCGCCGAGGTAGGCGCGCAGGTTGTCGCAGAAGATGTCGAGGCCGCGATGTCGAGAGACATCGGTCCCGCCGGAGACATGCGGGGTGATCAGGACGCGCTCGTCGTCCCACAGTCGCCGATCCGGCTCCCGCTCGAATTCGCCGTCGTAAACATCGAGGGCGACACCGCGGAGCTTTCCTGCGGCGAGAGCGGCGATCAAGGCCTCTTCGTCGATGATCTCTCCGCGCGCCACGTTGACGAGAATGGTGCCCGGCTTCATGGCCGCGAAGGCCTCACGCCCGATCAGGTGGGTCGTCTCGGGTGTCCACTGGCAGCAGACCGCGACGCAGTCGCTCTCGCTCAGCAACGCATGCAGGCGATCCGCGGCTTCCACCCTGGCGAAGCCGGGCGGGAGCGGCGCGTCCGGCGCGACCCGGTGTCGAGTCCCGAGAACTCGCATTCCCGCTCCGGCACACAGGCGCCCGACGTCCTGCCCGATCCCGCCGGCGCCGACGACGCACACGGTCTTGCCCTCGAGCAGCACCGGACGGTAGGTGCGGTGGTCGAATCGATGACGCTCTCGATCGCGATGCGCGTGCGGGAACCCTCTCGCGAAGTGGAGGAGGCTGGCGAGAACGTACTCGGCCATGGGCCGGGTGTTCCCGAGGCCCCGTGAGGTCGTCACCACCACGTCGCTCCCCCACAGATCGCCGCGACGAAGGTTGCTGGCGCCGGCCGGCAGCTGATGAAACCACCGCAGGCGTGGTGCGCGCGCGCGCAGATCCAGGGGAAAGGGAAACCCTCCGAGGATGATCTCGGCGCGCGCCAGGCCTCCGTCGCGGCGCTCACGCGAGCGTTCCTGGCCCGGACGACCGCCGAGATAGCGATGCACGGTCCACTCGGGCCAGGTGTCACGCATTTCACCATCGAACCATCCACGCCCGTCCACCACGGTGAGGCGCGAGTCGATCGAGGCGATCCGGGTCAGGACGTTGTCGGCCACCGGCACGATGACCAGGATGTCCACGGATGGCGTCACAGGATAAAAACGTCCCGCCGCGACAGATGGCGTCTGTCAGTCGCGGCGTATCTGACGAAAGAGGTCCTCGACGGTCGGCTCGAGCCCAGGGAGCGACGGATGCGCCGGAAGGCGGTCGCCCGGGCCAAGCTCACGGCTGCCCGCGACGGTCTTGACGATCACGCGACGCGTGCGGGGCACGAGGCTCCATACCACTTCCACTCCGCGCTCGAGGTACCAGGCCGCCTTCTCCAGCACGAGATCCACGGGTTCGTCCTTGCCGGCTACCTCCACGGCGAGCACCGGCGGAACACGCCGCAGACCGCCCGTGTAGGGGCCCGCATCCGCCACACGATAGACGCAGGCGTCCGCAGCCCGCACGTCCTGTCCCAAGATCATCCCTGCCTCGTTCGTCGAGGTGAGGAACTCCGGATGCTGACGGACCCACAGCCCGAGCTCCACGGTGACGTCGGCGACCGTGTCTTGCTGCTCGTCTCCGGAAGGCGGCCTGTAGAGAAGTCTCCCGTCCACGTATTCCAGACGCCCCTCGACGAGAGGCCAGGTGTTCAGATCCTCTGGATCGAAGCCCTCGGGTACGGGCAGTTCGAGAGGAAGCGTGATCGCGATCGTCGGGACGGGAGTCCAGTCGCGGTAGGCGCTCCTGGTTGCCATCGAGTGGCAGCGTATCACGGGGAGAAAGCAGCGCCGAGGTGTGCGCGGACTCCGCGTGACGGCGTGACGCACGCGCTTGACACCCGGCCCGACGCGATGCTACGTGACGGACCGTTGCAAGCGCGTGAAGCGACGCGCCCGGAGAGAAGAAAAAAGAGAGGAGTCCACCATGGCGATCTGGGACGACGTGATTCCCGAAGCGGAAAGACGGATCTACGCGAAGGGCGGCATGGGCGTGGAGCGCGTCGGCATGGGTGCGAAGCCGGCGATCATCGTCGTCGACATGACGTACGGCTTCGTGGACAGCGCCTATCCGCTCGGCTACAGCCCTACCGGTTATCCCGCCGTGGCGGCGATCCGGCGGCTTCTGGACCACGCGCGGCCGCTCGGCGTTCCGATCTTCTACAGCATCTCCAAGCGTGGAACGACGCCCTGCGAGGCCGGCAGGTGGAAAGGCGGCGGCGTCATCGCCAACCCCGGCATGCTCGACCCGAAGGCCAACACCATCGCTGCCGACATCGCGCCGCACCCCGGCGACGTCGTCATCGCCAAGACGTACCCGAGCGTGTTCTTCGGCACCGATCTCGTGAGCCATCTCATCTATCACCGCGTCGACACCCTGATCGTCACCGGCATGGTCACGAGCGGCTGCGTGCGCGGCACGGCGCTCGACGCGTTCTCGTACAACCTGCGCGTCATCGTTCCCGAGGAGTGCGCCGCCGACCGCGGCGCCACGAGCCACAAGGTGGCGCTGTTCGAGATCCACATGAAGTACGGTGACGTGCTGCCGCTCTCGCAGGTGATGGACGAGCTGACCGCCACGTGCGCCGCCCAGCGATCCGCTGCGGTCCCGGTGACTGTCTGATGCGGGACATGCGGGCTTGGGTCGTCGTTACCGGGCTCGTTGCACTGACGCTGGTGGCCGTGACGGGCGCTGCGGCGCAAGGCCCCGGCGGCAAAGTCGTCATCAAGTTCTCGCATAACCAGCAGACCATCACGCCGCCCCACAAGGCGGCCGAGATGTTCAAGCAGCTCGTCGAGCAACGCACGAACGGCCACTACGACGTTCAGATCTATCCCGCGCAGCAGCTCGGCAACCTGCGCGACCAGGTCGAGGGCACGATCCTCGGGACGATCGAAGTG
>QHRT01000428.1:8417-10662 GCA_003220195.1 Candidatus Rokuibacteriota bacterium
GATTTCCCATTCCTGTGGACCGACGAGGAGGCGATGTGGAAGATCCTCGACGGCCCGCTCGGCCAGGAGCTGCTCCAGTCGCTGGAGCAGAAGGGCCTGAAGGGCGTCGACATCTGGAGCTCGGGGTTCAAGAGCTTCACCTCCGGCAAGAAGCCGATCCGGACGCCCGACGATTTCAAGGGCATGAAGATCCGTGTGATCCCTTCGCCGCTGCTGTCCGCGCAGTACGAGGCCTGGGGCGCGAGCCCGACGCCGGTCGACTTCAAGGAGCTGTACACGGCGCTCCAGCAAGGGCTGGTGGACGGACAGGAAAACCCGCCCGGCACGATCGTCGACGTCAAGCTCTACGAGGTCCAGAAGTTCATGACCGAGAGCCGTCACGGGTTCCTGCACTACGTCATGGCGTTCAACAAGAAGTGGTTCGACGCGCAGTCGAAGGCGAACCAGGACATCCTCGTCCAGGCCATGAAGGAAGCCGGCCGCTGGGAGCGCAAGGCGATGCTGGAGCGTGACGCCGAGGCGACCCGGCGGATCAAGGACGCCGGCGTGCAGGTGACGGGCCTGACGCGCGAGGCGCGCGAGCAGTTTCGCCAGCTTTCGTTGAAGGTCCATGACCGCTTCGCCGACCGCGTGGACCGCGATTATCTGAAACGGCTCTACTCCGAGATCGAGAAAGCCTCCAGGTAACGCCCCGTCGCGACGCCGTCGGTGCCAATCTTTCTTGCCCGTGGCCTCGCTCGCGGCCTGGAATGGGCCACGATCGCCACCATGGGTCTTCAAGTGCTACGTGATCAATCGCCCGATCGCCGGCTCGGACGAAATCGCGACGCTCGTGCTGGTCTGGCTGACGTTTCTGGGCGGCGCCGTCGCGCAGCGCAAAAGGGCGCATCCGAGCGTCAGCCTCTTCGTCCAGCGTCTCTATCCCTCCGCCGAGACGTACGTCGATGCCGCGACCCGCCTGGTGGAGGTCTTCTTCTTCGCCTGCATCTGCTGGCAGAGCGTGGCGCTGTTCCGGCTGCGCCGGGGCGAACCGTCGGCGGGAGCCGGGTTCGACATGGCTTTGTATCCCGGCGCGCTCATTGTGGGCGTCGCGGCAAGTCTCCTGTTCGCGATCGGTCAGCTCGCCACGGTGGAACGGCGGCCGCTGCTCGTCGTGCTCGCTGGTAGCGTAGTCCTGGTCGCGCTCGGCGCGCTGACCACCGGGCTCGCCGGCGTTCGCCTCGCCGCGATCAACTCCACGGCGCTCCTGATCGTGGGATTCGCGCTGCTGCTGATCCTGAACGCGCCGCTCGCAGTGGCGCTCGGCTTCCCGGCGCTGCTCTATCTGATGATCCTGGGTGGCCCGAACCTCCTCGTGCTGCCGCAGCGATTGATTGCCGGCGCCGACAACTTCGTCCTGCTCGCTATTCCGCTCTTCATCCTCGCCGGCGCGCTGATGGAAACGGGAGGAATTTCCCGTCGGCTCGTCGACCTCGCGATGGCCATCGTCGGGCACCTGAGAGGCGGCCTCGCTCACGTCACCGTCGTGGCCGAGATCCTTTTCTCGGGGATCTCGGGTTCCACCACCGCCGACGTCGCCGCGATGGGTTCGCTGCTGATCCCGTCGATGGAACGGGCCGGCTACGGGCGCGAGGAAGCCGTCTCGATCGTGAGCGCGGCCTCCGCCATGGGCATCCTGGTGCCGCCGTGCCTGCTCATGGTGATCCTCGCCACCATCGCCGACATCTCGGTGACCGCGCTGTTCCTCGCCGGCTTCCTGCCTGCCGCCGTGCTCGCTGCCGCGCTGATGCTGCTCATCTACGTGAAGGCGCGACGCCAGGACTGGCCGGTGGCGGCGCGCGCCTCGTGGAGCGGGCTCGGCTCGGCGACGCTCCACGCGATCGTCCCGCTCATGCTGCCGGTCCTGATCTTCGGCAGCATCTTCACCGGCGCGGCGACGGTGACCGAGTCCGCCGTCCTCGCCGTCGTCTATGCGCTGATCCTCGGCGTGTTCGTCTATCGCGAGACGCCGCTCGCCGCCCTGCCGAAGCTGTTTCTCGAGTCCGCCGTGCTGAGCGCGATGAGCATGTGGCTCATCGCGGGGGCGTCGGTCTTCACCTGGCTGCTCGCCCGGGATCAGGTGCCGCAGGTCGTCTCGGCGATGATCCTGGCGGTCTCGGGGCAGAAGTGGTTCTTCCTGGTGGCGAGCGTCGTGATCTTCACGTTCTTCGCCGCGCTGCTGGAAGGATTTCCCGCCGTCATCATC
>QHRT01000126.1:0-464 GCA_003220195.1 Candidatus Rokuibacteriota bacterium
TCGCGGACTATCTCGAAGGAGCTTGAGAGATGGCAATCATCCTGGGCACGGGCGCATATCGATACGAAGTCGTCGACAACTGGGCGACGCTGCCGCCGGGGCGTGAGTTCAACGCCGACGTCGCCGCGGTCGGCGTCGACAAGCAGGATCGCGTCTACGCGTTCAACCGCGGCGCGCATCCAATGGTCGTGTTCGACCGCGACGGCAACTTCCTCCGGTCCTGGGGCGAAGGCGTGTTCCACCGCGCGCACGGTGTGCACATGGCGCCGGACGAGACCCTCTGGCTCACGGACGACGGCGACCACACCGTCCGTCACTGCACGCTCGACGGCAAGGTCCTGTTGACCATCGGCATCCCCGGCGCGCCGAAGCCGTACATGAGCGGCGAGCCGTTCCATCGCTGCACGCACACCGCGCTGTCGCCGCAGGGCGACCTCTACGTCTCGGACGGGTACGGCAACGCG
>QHRT01000126.1:496-15161 GCA_003220195.1 Candidatus Rokuibacteriota bacterium
TTCAACATCGCGCACAACATCTGCTGCGATGCGGACGGCTGGGTTTACGTCGCCGATCGCGAGAACCACCGCGTGCAGGTCTTCGACGGCAATGGGAAGTTCGAGACGCAGTGGATCAACATGCACCGGCCGTCGGGACTCCATCTCTCGCGCGGGCCCGAGCCGCGCTTCTACGTCGGCGAGATCGGCGGCGGCATGGGCGTGAACTACGACATGCCGAACATCGGGCCGCGCGTCAGCATCTACAGTCCGAAGGGCGAGATGCTCGCGCGACTGGGTCATCGGCCGGCCGGGCTCGAGCCGGGGCAGTTCATGTCGCCGCACGGCCTCGCGGTCGACTCGCGCGGCGACGTCTACGTCGGCGAAGTCTCGTTCACGAACTGGCGCAATCGCTACCGGGACCAGCCGCCCCCATCCGGACTCCGAAGCCTGCAGAAGCTGGTCAAGGTGCGCTGATCGTGGGTCCCGGCGCCGCCGTCCCGACCGTCGCGCGGTTCGGAGCGCTTCGCCACCCGGACTATCTCCGGTACTTCCTGGTCGCGCTCGTCGGCATGACCGCGGAGAGCGTCGAGCACGTCGTGAGCTACTGGATGATCTACCAGCTGTTCCACTCTCCCACGCTCGCCGGGTTCGCGATCGTCAGCCACTGGGTGCCGTATCTGATGTTCTCCGTGTACGCCGGCGTCCTCGCCGATCGCTACGACTGCCGCCGACTCATCCAGGCTGGTCAGGCCCTCCTGGCGCTGGTGTCGCTCGGGTGGGCGGCGCTGTTCATGACGGGCACGCTTCATGTCTGGCACGCCTGCGCGCTCCTCGTCCTTCACGGACTGGCCGGTGTCTTCATCGGGCCGGCGCTCCAGCTCATCGTCCACGACATCGTCGGCAGGGAGCATCTGCAGAGCGCGATCCGTCTCAACGCGATCAGCCGCTACTTCTGCATGGTGCTCGGACCGGCCATCGGGGGCGGTCTCATGCTCCTGCTCGGGCCGAGCCCGACGCTGCTCGTCAACGTGGTGCTCTACCTGCCGATCATCGTGTTCCTGTTCTACCTCCGCTACACGGGGCATCTCAGTGACGCCGACGGACGCCGGCCGGCGGCGGGGTTCAGTCTCGGACAGACCCGTCAGCTGCTCGCCGAGCTTCGCGGGGAGCCGCGGATCATCATGATGATCGTGCTCGCCGGCGCGAGCTCCCTGTTCGTGGGGACCGCGTTCCAGGCGCAGATGCCCGAGTTCGCGCACCATCACGGCTCGAACGAGGCGGATGTCTGGTACACGGTGCTCTTCAGCGCCAACGCGGTCGGCGCGGTGGTCGGGGCGCTCCTGCTCGAAACCTTCACGGCGCTCCAGGGCGGCGCGCGAATGGCGATCGTCTGCGCCGCGGTGTGGGGCGCCGTCATGGCGGCCTTCCCGGTGGTGCACAGCTACGCGGCGGCCGTCACGCTCCTGGCGCTGGGTGGGGTCTTCAACATCGCGTTCACCTCGATGGCGCAAGCGCTCGTCCAGATTCTCGCGCCGTCCCGTCTTCGCGGCCGCGTGGTGGGGCTCTTCAACACGTCGATGATGGGGCTCCGTGCCGGCAGCGGCGTGACGGTCGGAGTGCTGGGCGCGCTGGTGGGCGTCGAGGCGTCGCTGACGATCAGCGCTCTCGGCGTGGTGCTGGTCGCGCTCGGTCTCCTGATCGTGGCGCTCCGATCACCGTCCGTCGCGCCGCCGCCGGTGGTCGCGCCGGCGGAACGTTCGTCGCCGTCGTGACGATCGCGTTCTGACGTCGGCGTCGCGCGCGACGCCGCTGCGTCAGCCCTGAAGAGCCACCTGCTCCGCGTACGCCGCGCGGTATCCCTCGTACGAGCGGGCGTACGCCGCCCGCGCGCTCTCGTCGAAATCAGCGGCGGGAGCGGGCTCGAGCTGGAAGTGGCCGAACGTGTCCACGCCGCGCACCAGCATCGCCGGCGTCTGGTGCTTCACGCCGAGATGCTGCACGTGCGCCGGGACGTAGCTGATCGCGAGACCGATGCGGCGGTCGCGCGACCGGTTCGGCGCCGAGCGATGCAGCAAGAGCGTGTGGTGCAGGGAGAACTCTCCCGCCGAGAGTGACGCGTGGACCGCCGGCGCATCGTCGACCTGGACAGTGATGGCCTGGCCCGCGCGGTTCACGCTGCCCGCGACGACGCCCGCGCGATGAGGCAACTGCCCACGACGATGACTGCCCGGCAGGAATTCCATGCACCCGTTCTCGGCCGTGGCGTCGGTGAGCGCGAGCCACGCGGTCACGTGCACGTACGGGCGCAGCCCGAAGTAGGTGGCGTCCTGGTGCCACGCGGCGATCGCAGAGCTGTCGGGCTCCTTGATGAACCACGTCGAGGTGTAGACGAGGATGTCTGGGCCGATCAGCTTTTCGACCGCATCCAGGATCGCGGGATGTCGAACGAGCTCGTGCACCCACGCGAGGAGCACGTGCGTGCGTGATCGGTAGCGCGCGTCGGTCGCCTCGGACGTGAGCGGTCCGCCGACCGTCCGCTCGAACGCTTCCAGCTTCGCTCGATACGCGCTCGCCTCGTCGCGCGTGAGCGCAGTCACCGGCGCCAGGAATCCGTCTCGCGCGTAGCGTTCCACGTCGGCGGTCGACAGTCTGGTCGGCACGACAGATCCTCCTTGGAACCTGCTCACGCGAGCATCTTCAGGGCCTGGGCGAGCGTCCGCACCCGCGCGTACATCTTCATCGACTTGTCGAGACTGTACGCGTGCGCCGCCGCGTCGCCGCTCCAGCAGCATTCGCGGACGACCACGGTATCGAGGTCCATGCTGAACGCCTCGCGGACGCTCGTCTCGACGCCACGGTTCGTCGCGCCGCCGCCGATGACCAGTGCCGTCCGGCCGAGCATGCGCAGCAATTCAGCGGCGCCGGTGCCGTAGAACGCGCTCGGCCGCCGCTTCAGGTACACATAGTCCTCGGGTCGCGGCGCAATCTCGTCGGGGAATCCCGCGTCGGGCGTGCCTTCGATGCAGTTGGTGAGCGACGGCACGCCGGTCTCGACGCTGAGATCGGTCGGCAACAGCACGACGTCGGCGCCGTCGGCGCGACTGACCGGCGTGGTGTAGATGATCGGCATCGTCCGCGCTCGACAGGCGCCGATGAGCGTGACCCACGCGTCGAGGACCGGCCGCATCGCCGCGAGGCGCGCGGGATCGGCCGGAGTGAGCGCACGCCGGCAGGCGTCGTAGACGAGCAGGGCTCCCCGCTGCGTATCGATGCGGTCAGGCGTTCCACCGGTCGTCATGATGGGATTTTACGGTGAATGCGCCGTCTGGTTGCGACCGGGGGCTTGACGATGTGTTCTCCTTACCCGATAGTAAGGAATCACGATCGGGGTAAGGAGAAATCATGCCAAGCGCCACCGTGACAAGCAAGGGCCAGATCACGCTGCCAAAGGCGATCCGGGACATGCTTCGAGTGGGGACCGGGGATCGAGTCGATTTCGTCGTTCAGGACGATGGCACAGTCGTGCTCCGCCCGGCGACCGTCGACGTCCGCGAACTGAAGGGCCTGCTCCATCGCAAGGGGCTTCGACCGCTCTCGGTTGAGGAGATGAATGCGATCATCCGCCGCCGCGCGGCCGGCCAGCGATGACCGGCCTCGATACGAACGTGCTGTTGCGCTATCTGCTCCGTGACGAACCGGCTCAAGCGGAGCGCGCGGCCCGGGAACTCGAGCGGGACGAACAGTTCCTCGTTGCCAGCATCGTGCTCTGCGAGCTGGTCTGGGTGCTCGACTCAGGGTACGGACTGTCGCGGACCGAGATCGCGACAACACTCGAGAAGATTCTCGCCACGGCGCAATTCGAGATCGAAGGCAAGGACCTGGCGCTGCTTGCCCTCGATGATTTCAAAAGGTCCGGCGCCGACTTCTCGGACTGCCTCCTCGGCAGGCGGAACCGGGCCGCCGGCGCGGGCGAGACCGTGACGTTCGACCACGGCTTGCGGCGCCTCGAAGGCTTTCGTCTCCTCTAACCCGCCGCGCCCGATGCCGTCGCGGTATGCTGGCGTCGAACGCGATCTGAGGGAATCCCGACAGGAGGCGCCCATGCCCGAACCCGTGACGATGCAGATCTTCTCCGATTACGTCTGACCCTGGTGCTATCTCAGTACCGTGCGTATTGAGAAGCTCAGGACCGAGCACAACGTGAAGGTGGAGTGGGTGCACTTCCCCCTGCATCCGGAGACGCCGGCCGAAGGCCGGTCGCTGGCCGCGCTGTTCGGGGGACGCGACGCGGACCGCCGGGCCCGACACGAGCAGATGAAGGCGCGCATGGCTGCCGAAGGCCTGCCGTACGGCGATCGCGCGATGACGTACAACAGCCGCCTGGCGCAGGAGCTCGGGAAGTGGGCGGACACGCAGCCGGGCGGCGAGGCCATCCACGACGCGCTGTTCCGCGCGTACTTCGTCGACGCCCGCAACATCGGCGACGTCGAGACGCTGCTCGGCATCGCGAAAGGGGTCGGCCTCGACGTCGACGCCGCGCGCGAGGTGCTGGAGAACAGGACGTTCAAGGACGCGATCGACGCCGACTGGAAGCTCTCGCGGGACTACGGGATCACGGGCGTTCCCACGTTCGTCGTCGGCCGCTTCGGCGTGGTGGGGGCGCAGCCGTACGAGGCGCTCGTCGACCTGGTGCGCAAAGACGCGTCGGAAGGACCGCACGATGACCGCTGAGCTGCACGATCTCTCGATTGCCGAGCTCTCGGCGCGGCTCGAGGCGCGGAAGCTGTCGCCGGTCGAGCTCACCGACGCGCTGATCCGGCGCGTGGAAGAGCTCGACGGCCAGACCCACGCGTTCATCACACGAACGTTCGAGCTCGCGCGGAAGCAGGCGCGCGACGCGGAATCGGAGATCGCGGCCGGAAGATATCGCGGGCCGCTGCATGGCGTGCCGTTCGGACTCAAAGACATCTACGACACGAAGGGCATCCTGACGTCGGGCCACTCGCGCGTCTTCATCGACCGCATCCCCGAACGCGACGCGACGACCACGGGGAAGCTCTACGACGCCGGCGCGGTGCTCCTCGGCAAGCTGGCGACGCACGAGATGGCCCACGCGGGTCCGTCGTTCGATCTCCCCTGGCCGCCGGCGCGCAACCCCTGGAACCTCGCGCACTTCACGGGCGGCTCGTCGTCGGGATCGGGCGCGGCCGTCGCCGCGGGGATGGTGCCGCTCGCGCTCGGCTCGGACACCGGCGGCTCGATCCGTGGTCCGGCATCGCTCTGCGGCGTCGTCGGGCTCGTGCCGACGTTCGGGCTCGTGAGCCGCGCCGGCGTCATCACGAACTCGTACACGTTCGATCACTGCGGGCCTCTCGCGCGGACCGTCGCGGACTGCGCGGTGGCGCTCGAGGCGCTCGCGGGCTACGACGCGAATGACGCGGGAAGCCTCAGGCGTCCGATTCCGTCGTACCGCGATGCGCTCGGGGAGGACCTGCGCGGTCTCAAGCTTGGCGTCCTGCGACACCACTGGGAGCAGGACATCCCCGCATCGGACGACACGCGCAAAGCCATGGACGCGGCGCTCGACGTGCTGCGCCGGCTCGGCGCCGAGCTCACCGAGTGTCGCGTGCGGCCCCTCGGCAGCTACTTCGACGTCAAGATCATCATCGCCGAGAGCGAGATCTTCAGCGTCCATCAGAAGAATCTGATCGCGAGACCGAAAGACTTCGGCGAGGACTTCCGCTCGCGCGTGCTGCCGTCGGTGCTCTTCTCCGCGAACGATTACGTCCAGGCGACGCGCGAGCACCGGCGGATGATGCGCGAGATGGAGCCGCTCTACGAGAAATTCGACGCCTTCGTCACGGCCAGCATGGGCGAAGCGCCGCGAATCGCCGACTACCGCAGCATCTCGTTCTGGCAGAAGCCGAGTCTCCTGACCGCGTGGAACGTGACCGGCCAGCCCGTGCTGCAGCTGCCGAACGGCGTCGGGAAAAACGGCCTGCCGCTCGGCATGCAGGTCCTCGGCCGGCCGTTTGGCGAGACGACCATTATCAGGATTAGCCACGCCTACGAGCGCGCCACGGAGTGGCACACGCGGCGGCCTCGCCTCCAGCCCGGCGCGGTCGCGCCGGACATCGTTCCGCCTCCGGTGCTGTCCGGGGTGGCCGATGCGGCCGACGCGACCGTGCGTGACCTCTGCGCAAGGGCGGCGCGGCGCGCGGGGCTCACGCTCGACGAGCTCACCATGGCGCAGCTCTTCGAGGGCGCGCCGTACGCGCTCGCCATGGTGGAGCGATTGCGCCGCGATCACGACCTGCACCACGAGCCGGCGAACGTCTTCAGCTTTCCGCCATCGATCCTCGGGAGCTAACGCGTCGATGTCGACGTTGCGTACGCCGGACGTCCTCGCCGCCGGCCGATGGTGGTCGGGCGATCAGCTGGACACCATGGCGAGGGTGTGGCGCGCGGCCGTGGTCGAGCGATTCGGCGAGAGCGACCGGCTGATCGCCGCGGCCGTCGGCGCCTCGCCCGAGTCGGTGGCCCTGTTCACCGCGCTCACGTCATTGCCATCGCCCGCCGTCCTCCTGCCGCCCGACGCGCGCGCGTGGCGCACCGAGCCCGCCATCCCGATCGGTACGCCGGTCGCGCTCATGCCGGCGATGGCGTCTCTGGCGCCGGAGGCCGAGCGATTCGGTCTGATTCCGTTCGTGCTGCCGGATGCGTCGACGTGCTCGGTCGGTGGCGCGCCCCTCAGGCCGCTCGATGGACCAGGAGTTGTGGTGTTCACCTCTGGCTCCACCGGCCTGCCGAAGCCGGTGTTCGTGAAATCGGAACGGCTGAGGCGTGCGGGGAGCGCGAGAGCCCGCGCGGTGGGCCTCGGCCGCGAGGCCGGGGCGCTGATCGGAAGCTCGCCGGCCCACGGACAGGGCCTCCAGTACCTCGGGGCCGTGTTGGCCTCCGGCTGCCCGCTCGGGTTTCTGGATCCGCGCGATCACCGGCTCGCGCTCGACGCGCTCGCCCGGCCGATGTTCCGGTGCTGGCGCGCCACGGCCCACCTGGTCGAGGCGGTGTCGCGCTGCGTCCTCACCGGACCGGCGATCGTCCCCCCGTTCTGCATCCTCGGAGCGCCGATCTCGCCGTCGCTGTTCAACGCGTTTCAGGATCGGTTCGGGGTGCCGCTGCGACAGGGCTATTCGTCGACAGAGACGGCCCTCGTCGCCGTCGACAACGGGCCGCCCGCCGACGTCCGGCCTGACACGGTCGGTCGTCCGTTCCCCGGAGTCGAAGTCTGCTTCGGCGAGCATCCGGAAAAGCCCGAGCCGGCCGGAGAGATCGGACGAATCTGGATTCGCAGCTCGTGGCAGATGGCCGGCTACGGATTTCCACCGCACGTCGAGCGCCCCGGCGACGTCGACGGCTGGTGGCCGACACGCGATCTCGGAACGATGACGGCGGACGGACGCTTGAAGCTGGCTGGCCGCCTCGACGACGCCGTCCGGACGCGCGACAACCGGGTCGTGAACCTCGAGGCCGTGGCGACCCACCTCCGCGAGATCCCGTTCATCGTCGAGGCGGTGGTGGTCCCGCTCGATACCGCGTCCGGGCGTTCCTTCGGCGCCGTGGTCGAGTGCGCGCCGTCGCTCTCGGTCGACGTGATTCGCGGCAAGCTCGCCGACTCATTGCCGCCGTGGTCCTGGCCGCGCGTCGTCAAAATCGTCCCGGCGCTGCCCAGACTGGCGAATGGCAAAGCGGATCGGCGCGCGTGCGAAACGCTGCTGGGACAGGAGCGGCCGACGTGATGGATCGCGACACTCTGCTCGGTGCACTGCAGGCCGTCGTCACGCGAGTGGTGGGGCCGGCACGAACGCCGGAAGGTGAGATCAACGCGGACACCCGGCTGATCGAAGGCGGCTGGTGGCTCGACTCCGTGGAGATGCTCGAAGTGATCGTCGCGTGCGAAGCGGAGTTCGCGATCACCTTCGAGCCCGCGAGCGATCTCTCCGACGACCATCTCCAGACGCTCGGAACCCTGGCGGACGTGATCCTGACCAAGAATCCGGAGCTATCACGGGCGTAAGGCTCCAGGATCGCTGGCGGGCGCGACTACCGTCCTACTCGCGGCCCCTCTGGGCAGTGCTGATCGCGCTCGACAGTCTGCCGTGGCCGTGGGGTGAAGATCTTCTGGCTTTCCTCTTCATGGCGGGGGCGTTCGTGCGTCCGCGCCGTTGGCGACGAGCCATCGTGTGGGCATCCGCACAGCGCCCCGACCGACCGTGGCGCCTGGCCGCGGCCGTGTGCGCCTTTCGCGGACGGTGGGTCGCGCGCTGGCGACTCGTCGGCATCCGCGCTCCCGAGCAGCTCCGGCGCAACCTGACCGTCGAGGGCGCGGAGCATCTCGTCGCGGTGGAGGGCGGCGCGATTCTCCTCGAGTTTCACCTCGGTCCGCCCGGCGTGGAGCTGCCGCTCAGGGCCTTGCGATACGAGGTGAGGCACGTCGGATGGCATGACCGCCCCGCCGGGTGGTGGAACGAGGCCTGGCGCCCGCTCCTCGCGCCGGACGATCTTTCGACTGCCGCGGAGGATCCGAAGAAGTGGCCGGCCGTGCTCTACAAGGCTCGTCAGACTCTGCTCGACGGCGGAAAGATCTGCATCATGGCCGACAGCGAGCAAGGCCAGGAAGTGTTTCGCATCGCGCTGCCCGGCGGCCCCATGATGATCCGGCCCGGATGGGTGACGCTCCATCGACTGACCGGCGCTCCGGTGCTTCCCGTCTTCACGCATCTCCGCGGACGGACGCAGATCATCACGATTCATCCGCCTCTGCCGACGGACGAATCGGATCCGGCGCGGCGCCTCGAGAGCTGGCAAGACATCATCACGTCGCTGGTGGTCGACTACGTCGGGCGGTTCCCGGAACAGTGTCCGGCGCAGGCGCTCGTCTACCGGTACGAGTGATTCCCGGTCAACCGCAGAGACGGCAGGTCGCGTACGCGATCGCGCGCGCGGCCATGACCAGGTCGGACAGCTTCACGCGCTCGTCGGGCGTGGGCCATTCCTTGTAGATCCGGATGTCGCCGGCGCCGTACTGCACGGACGGGATCCCCGCGGCGCCGAGGATGTTGCCGTCGCCGACGTTGCCGAGCCGGCCCCAGCCTCCGATGTGCGGCTCGGCGCCCGCCGCGCGACGGTGCCCCTCCGCCAGCGCCGCCACGAGCGGATGCTCGCGCGGCGTCTCCATCGGGTCCTGACACCAGCCTTCTTCCGAGCCCGGCGCCGGGACCGTCACCTCGTAGTCGAGCGTCGGCGACTTCTTCTTGATCTCTTCGAGCAGGAGATGGACGTCGGCGCGCACGCTCTCCAGCGTCTGGCCGGGCACGGTGCGGATCTGGAAGATCATCTCTGCCTCGCGGCTCGACATGCCCGTCGCGTTCGGCTGGTAGTAATGCTCCTTGTGGATCGTGTCGAACGTGTGCGTCGGAAACCCCGGCAGCTCGGGATGCGGCGTGAAGCGAAGCCAGCCGCCCCGCGGAATCGGGTCGAGACTCGGCCCGATGCGGTCGACGATGCGACAGAGCTGCTCGATCGGATTCTGATAGGCGGCCTTCGCCTCGGCGCTGTAGCGGAAGAACAGCTCGGGACTCCGGGTCCGGATGCGCACCATCACGATGCCGACGCACACGTTCGCGATCGTGAGCGCGGAGTGCTCCATGTTGATCGCCATGTCGGCCCGCACGCCATGCTTCAGGAGCGCGCGCGTGCCCCACCCGCCGAGCTTGTGCGCGACCACCGGGCACACGAGCACGTCACCACGCAGCCGCACGCCGGCCTTCACGATCGCCTCGAGGGCGCAGATGGCGGCGACCACACCGCCCTTGTCGTCGTGCGCGCCCATTCCCCACACCCAGCCGTCGTCGAACTTCGCCCCGTACGGGTCGACGGACCAGCCGCTCATCTCGACGCCCGGGTCCATGTGGCCGTTCAGCATCAGGGTCGGTCCGCCACCGCTCCCGCGCAGCCCTCCGATCGGCTGTCGCGTCCGCTTGCCCGGCTTCGCCGGGTGCGTGACGTCCATCATCTCGACCTCGAGGCCGACGGCCTTCATGTAGCTCGCGAAGTGATCGGCGATCGGCCCCTCCTCGAACGTCGTGCTCGGGATGCGGATCGCGGCCTGCTCGAGCGCGAGCACTTGCCGGTCGGTGATCCCGGCGGCGATGTTTTCCCAGTGGCCGTCGACACTCATGCCGTGATGCCTCCTCGTGGCTGACGATGCGGGGAGATGGGCGACGATAGCGGTCGTCGAGACGCCCGTCAATGTGACGGGTGTACTCCCGGACGGCGATCCTTCGTGGTGTATCCGCCGGTCCACATTGAAGGAGGCCCGAGGAGGCGCTAGGTTGTGGCCATGGCCGGTCGTGAACCGAACGCGCGAAATCTCGATCCCGGCATCCGGCTGATGCTCGGAGAGCTGCGCGATCTCCGCGTCGAGATGCGAGCCGACCGTCAGCGCGCGGATGAGGAGCGACGGCAGGAGCGGCGCCAGTCCGATGAGCGATTCGAACGCGCCATGCGTGAGTCACGCGAGCGGTTCGAGCGCGTCATGCGTGACTCGGAAGAACGATTCGAACACTCCATGGGTGAGTCGCGCGAGCGCTTCGAACGCGCCATGCGTGAGACCCAGCGAGCGTTCCGGGACATTCGGACGGTTGGTCTGTCGATCGTGAAGACTCTGAATCACCACACCCGGATCCTGCAACGGATCGAGAAGCGCCTCGGTGGTCGTGGCCGATGGCGGCCCGGGCCGAGCAACGGCCGGGGTGGCACGCAGCGCTGATCAGCCTTTCAATCCGCTGAGCCTCACTCCCTCCACGATTCTCCGGTTCGCGACGAGGAACACCACCAGCAGCGGCACCGCGCTCAGCGCCGCGCCCGCCATGATCGGCCCGTACGACTCCGAGCTGTAGGCGCTGCGCAAGAGCGCGAGCGCCACGGGCAACGGGAACATCTCCGGCTTGTTCACCGCGATGAGCGGCCAGAGGAAGTCGTTCCACGCCGAGCGGAACGCGAAGATCCCGAGCGCGGCGAGCACCGGCTGCGAGAGCGGCAGCACGACACGCCAGAAGACCTGCCAGGCGTTGGCGCCGTCGATGCGCGCGGCGTCCTCGAGCTCGCCCGGCATCCCCAGGATGAACTGGCGCAGCAGGAACACGCCGAACGCGAACGTCGTCGCGGCTTCCGGCACGATGAGCCCCTGAAAGGTGCTGAGCCAGCCCAGCTGCTGCACCAGTACGTACTGCGGGACCAGCACGACCGCGTTCGGAATCATCAAGCTGCCGACCAGCACCGTGAACACCAGGCCGCGCCCGGGAAACCGCATGCGGGCGAGCGGGTACGCGGCCATCGCGCTCGTGATGAGCACGAGGACGGTGGTGCCGACGCCGACGACGACGCTGTTCAGGAACGCGCGGCCGATGCGCGCCGTCCGCGAGCTGCTGAACAGCACCTCGCGATAGTGGGCCGTCGTGGCCGGCCACGGAATCCACTCCGGCGGGACGCGAACGATGTCGGCCGTCACCTTGAGCGACGTGACCAGGACCCAGACGATCGGCGCCAGCCACAGCGCCGCGAGCACCAGCAGCGCCGCGGTGAGCGCCACGCGTTGAACGTCGAGCCCGCGCTGCACCTCAGTACTCGGTGTGTCCGCGCAGCAGGCGGAACTGGAAGATCGAGAACAGGAGGATGACCGCGAAGAGCGCCCACGCCATCGCCGAGGCGGCGCCGAACTGGAAGAAATTCTGGAATGCCGCCTCGTAGAGGTGCTGGACGACGGTGCGCGTCGCATCGCCCGGGCCGCCGCCAGTGAGCACGAACACCTGGCCGAACAGCTGGAACGATCCGATGATGTGCGTCACCACGACGAACAGCAGCACCGGCCGCAGGAGCGGCAACGTGATCGAGCGAAAGCTGCGCCAGCCGCTCGCTCCATCGAGCGCCGCGGCTTCGTAGAGCTCCCGCGGGATATCTTGAAGCCCGGCGAGATAGATCACCAGGTAGTAGCCGGTCACCCACCAGACCGTGGTCGCGATGATCGCCCACATCGCCGTCGCGGGATCCGCGAGCCAGGATCGCGCGGGCAGTCCGGCCGTTCGCAGGTAGTAGTTGAATGGCCCGACGACGGGATCGAGCAGCCAGAGCCACGTGAGCCCGACGGTGACGACCGACAGCGTGAACGGAAAGAAGAAGACGCTGCGGAGGACCGTGCGGAGCGCGCCGCGATTGAGCGCGAGGGCGAGCACGAGGGGGATCACGAGGACCGGCAGCGTGCTGGCCACCGTGTAGAACGCCGTGTTCGCGAGGCTCACGTGAAACCGCGTGTCCTCGAGGAGCCGGGTGTAGTTGGCGATGCCGACGTATCGCACGGCGGCGCGCCCGAGGCGCGCGTTCGTGAACGAGAGCCGGAGGCCCTCGAGCAGCGGGTACACGCGAAACACGACGAAGAGGGCCAGCCCGGGCGCGAGGAAGAGGTAAGCGGTCCGGGTCTGGCGCACGCGGACGGTGGCTAGTCCGGCAGCGCGGTGATCTGCTTGGCGAGGTCCTCCATCGCCGCCCTCGCGGGGCGCTGCCCCGTGTAGACGCTGTCGATCACCGGGCGCGTCACGTTCTCCGCCGCGACCCACTTCGGCGTCGACTGACCGACCTGCCAGCTCCCCGCCTGCCCGAGCAGCGTCTTCAACACCGGGTCGCCGACGATGCGCGGGTCGCCGTGCGCCTTGCGACTCGCGGACACCTGCCCCGCCCGGAGCGTCCACTCCGCGACGTGATCGGTCATCCAGCGGATGTGCGTCCACGCCGCTTCGCGCTTCGCGCGGTCCGCCGTCTTCGGCTTGGGGAAGCTGTACTGGTGGGGCATCGACCAGACGACGGCGTGCTTGAAGAGGCGCGGCACCGGCGCCACCGCGAACTCCACCTTCGCCTCCCGCAATCCGGTGAAGTTCCACGAGCCCGCGATCCAGTAGCCGAGCTTGCCGGCCGTGAAGGCGTCGCGACAGTTCGCGTTCGCGGGCGGGGCGATCTTGTGCTGGTTCGCGAGCGCGCCCCAGAACTCGGCGACCTCGAGCGCCGCCGGATCCATGACCGCCGGGCGCTTGAGATCCGGCGCGAAGATATTCGCCCCGTTCTGCCAGAGCAGGTTGTGGAAGCCCCACGTGTACTTGCCGGGGTTCACCGTGCCGATCGCGAAACCGAACGTGTCGCCTTTCGCCACCTGCTTCGCCATGGTCACGAGTTCGTCGCGGCTGGCCGGAATCTTCAATCGACTGTCCGGGCCGACGAGCTTCGCCTCTCTCAGGACTTTCACGTTCATGTAGAGCAGGTGTTGCGGCACGTCGAGCGGCAGCGAGTATCTCTTGCCCTGGAACACGCCACCCTGCCACGTCGCCGGAAGGTACTCCTCCGCGCGAAATCCCTTGCCGCCCACCGTAGCATCGTCGATCGGCTCGAGCACGCCGTCGTTCGCGAAGTGCGGCACTTCCACCGTGTGAATCAGCGCCAGGTCCGGGCCTTCGCCGGCGGGCACGGACACTTGAAGCTTCGCGTAGAGATCCGCCCACGGCAGGCGCTGCTGCTCGATGCGGATGCCGGTCTCGGCCGTGAACCGGTCGATCAGCTCGTCCATCACCTTGCCGTCGGCGCCGGTCAGGCCGTTCCAGTAGGTGATGGCGGCTTTCGGCTGCGCGGCCGTCCGCCGGGCCGGCTCGAGAATCACGGTCGCGGCCACCGCGCCGGTCAGGAATCCACGACGGGTCACTCGAGGATCACGTGCGTCCACCGCTCCTCCTCCGGTTCGCGAAGCCCGCTCTCACGGGAATTATCCTGTAACCTCTGCTCGCGGGGAAAGTATATGCGCGCGTGGACCGTGGACGCCGACGACATCAGGGTCGCCGAAGATTTCGACGACGCGCTGCTGCACCGGACGCCCGAGATCGACGCCTTCCTCAGTCTCGACCGCGACGACAAGTTCATCGTCATCGGGACGAAGGGGTTCGGCAAGACGCTTCTGCTGAAAGCCAAGCGCATCCTGTACCAGCAGGAGGGGCGCGCCGCCTGCCTGCCGATCGGGAACCTCCTCGACAAGCCGATCGGCGACAAGATCTTCGGGAAGGAGCAGCTGGCGTTCCTGGCCGTGTCCTCGCTTCCGTGGTCGAAGTTGTGGCTGACGGCCGTCGCCGTCACGATCCTCAAGCACGTCGGGAAGCTCGACGGCCTCGGGGTCAACGCGAAGCTCGCGCGGCTGATTGCCGACGACGGGCTACGCGGCGTCATCGACCACGTCGTGCGCCTGCTCGACTTTTCGCCGAGCGAGCTCCAGCGCTGCGCGACCGACACCGACGGGCACCTGGTGCCCCGCCTCCGCGCCGTGACGGCGCCCGTCGCGATCTTCATCGACGGCGTCGACGAGTACTTCAACAAGCACGTCGAGAGCCGCCAGCCGCAGCATCCCAGCGTGACCGGCGAGCTGTCGCCGAACGTCTGGTACTTCGCGCAGCTCGGACTGGTCGAGGTCGCCTATCAGCTGCGCCGCATCAACCATCACCTGAAGGTCTTCGCCGCCGTCAGGAAGGAGGCGTTTGCGCGCCTCCAGACGAGCGTCATGTCGCAGCAGTACCAGGGCAGCGCCGTCGACATC
>QHRT01000126.1:15182-16125 GCA_003220195.1 Candidatus Rokuibacteriota bacterium
AACAACATCCGGATGGAGAAGGCGGACCGGATGGTGCAGCCGAACCGGTTCCGCGTCGATCCGGTGGAGGCGTTCCTCGGCCGGACGAAGGTGCTGGACGTCCAGACCGGCGAGCACGAGGACGCGTTCGACTACGTGAGCCGCAACACGTTGCTCCGGCCGCGCGATTTGATGACCGTCGGCGCGCGGCTGACGGCGCTCCGGCCCGACGAGCGGCGTGACGAGAACCGATTGAAGGACACGGTGAACCGCGCCGCGACCGAGATCGCCCACGAGTACCTGATGGAGATCGCGCCCTACGTCGGACCTCTGGAACTGGACCGCGTGCTCCGCCGACTTCCCGGCCCGGTGTTGACGCGCGATGACGTCGAGACCCTGTTCCGCGCGCACAACACCGAGACCGACGCCATCGACGAACAGCACGTGTTCTGCACGCTGTATCGGGTCGGCCTTCTCGGGTATCTCCATCACGACTGGCTGCGCGGCGAGTGGGTGCAGCGGTTCTTGCGGCCCGGCGAGGGCACCCTCGAGCCAGACGGCGTGCTGCCGCCGGCGATGCACTATCTGGTGCACCCGGTCCTGTCGGACCTGATCGGTCGACTGAACCCCGCCTACCTTCAGCGCCTCGATCGGTTCAACATCATCGGGTCCGGACGACCGTGGCGCACGACGCCCGGCGGCGGTGAGACTCCCGTCACCGTGCGCACGCGCTGTGTTCTCACCGGTGACGTCCACGGGTTCGGCAGGCTGATGCGAGCCCGGGCCGACGCGCCTGTCCGTCGCGCGCTGGAAGAAGCGGTGCGCAAGTGGGCCACGGACGCCGTGGCGGTCGAGGCCCGCGGCGGCGACGCGGTGTGGATCGTCCACGACGATCCCGTCGCGCTCGCGCAGATCGCTCGTCACCTGATCGACGAGGTCTACCGCGCGCCCGGGCAGCCGCGGC
>QHRT01000429.1 GCA_003220195.1 Candidatus Rokuibacteriota bacterium
CCGCTGGTGCCGGCGAACGGCGAGCTCGATGCGGACCGCATCGCGCAGATCGTCGCGACGCGCCTCGAACGGCGCGTGCGGCTCGACTCGGTCACCGCGCGCGTGGCGTTGCTGGAAGCCCTGCGCGAGAGGCCGGCGCCGATCACGCTCGCGCGGCAGGCGTACTTCTGCTCGGGGTGCCCGCACAACAGCTCGACCCTCGTGCCCGAGGGCTCGCTGGCGGGCGGCGGCATCGGCTGCCACGGCATGGCCATGCTCATGGATCGAAAGACGATCGGCATCACGCACATGGGCGGCGAGGGCGCGCAGTGGGTCGGCATGGCGCCGTTCACCGAGGTGCCGCACATGTTCCAGAACCTCGGCGACGGCACCTACTTCCACTCCGGATCGATGGCGATCCGGCAGGCCGTCGCCGCCGGCACGAACGTGACGTTCAAGATCCTCTACAACTCCGCGGTCGCCATGACGGGCGGCCAGGACGCGGCCGGCGCGTTCCCGGTGCCCGAGCTGACGCGCGAGCTCGAGGCCGAGGGCGTCAAGAAGATCCTGGTCCTCGCGGACGATCCGGAGAAGTACCCGGCGGATGCGCGGTGGGCCGACGGCGTGGACGTCTGGGACCGCGAGCGGCTCGACGAGGCGCAGCGCATCCTGCGCGACACGCCCGGCGTCACCGTGCTCGTCTACGACCAGCGCTGCGCCGCCGAGAAGCGCCGGCTGCGCAAGCGCGGCAAGCTCGACGATCCGCCGATGCGCGTCTTCATCAACGAGGCGGTCTGCGAGGGCTGCGGCGACTGCGGCGTGAAGTCGAACTGCCTCAGCGTGCATCCGGTCGACACCGAGTTCGGCCGTAAGACGCAGATCCACCAGTCGTCCTGCAACAAGGACTACTCGTGCCTGAAGGGCGATTGCCCGTCGTTCGTCACCGTGACGCCGCTGGGCTCGGCGCGCAAGAAGCGCGCGCCGTACGTCGTCGACCGCGAGCTTCCCGAGCCCGCGCTCGCGGTGCCGCGCAAGGCGACCGTCTTCATGATGGGCATCGGCGGCACGGGCGTCGTCACCGTGAACCAGATCCTCGGCACGGCGGCGATGCTCGACGGCAAGAGCGTGCGCGGTCTCGACCAGACCGGGCTCAGCCAGAAGGGCGGGCCGGTCGTCTCTCATCTGAAGATCTTCGAGAAGCCGACCGAGGCATCGAGCAAGATCGCCGCCGCCAGCGCCGACTGCTACATCGGCTTCGACCTGCTCGTCGCGACCGCGCAGCAGAATCTCGATCACGCGAGTCCCGAGCGCACGATCGCCGTCGTCTCGACGAGCAAGATCCCGACCGGCGCGATGGTCACGTCGACCGCGGTGGAGTTTCCCGAGCTCTCCGGTCTCCTGTCGTCGATCGATCGGGTGACCCGGAAGGATCAGAACGTCTTCCTCGACGCGATCCGGCTCGCCGAGACGCTCTTCGACGATCACATGGCGGCGAACATGATCGTGCTCGGCGCCGCGTGGCAGGGGGGCGCGATTCCGGTCAGTGCCCGCGCGCTCGAGGAGGCGATCGCTTTGAATGGCGTCTCCGTCCAGATGAACACGCACGCGTTCCGCGCCGGCCGCTTGCTCGTCGCCGACCCCGAGTGGGCAAAGACCGTCAAGATGCGACGGGTCGGCGCTGTCGAGGCGGCGCCGCAGCTCACCGACGAAGCCGGCGAGCTCCGGCGGCTGCTGGAGATTCGCGTGCCCGAGCTGATCGCCTACCAGGACGTCGCGTACGCGCGGAGCTACGTCGACACCGTGAAGCGCGTCGCCGACACCGAGCGTGCCCGCGTGCCGGGCGAGACCCGGCTCGGCGAAGCGACCGCTCGCTACCTCTTCAAGCTGATGGCGTACAAGGACGAGTACGAGGTGGCGCGGCTGCACCTCGCCAGCGATCTCCGGAGTGCGCTCGCGGAGGAATTTCCGGGCGGCGTCCGGATGCAGTACAACCTGCACCCGCCGATGCTGCGGGCACTCGGCTTTGGCCGGAAGATCAAGCTCGGGTCGTGGTTCGACGGCGTGTTCCGTCTCCTCGTAAGGATGCGCAGCCTGCGCGGGAGCGCGCTCGATCCCTTCGGGTATGCACGCGTCCGTCGGGTGGAGCGCGCGCTGATCGCGGAATACCGCGCGCTGCTGGAGAAGGCGCTGACCAGTTTGTCGCCCGAGACGTACGGGCGCGCGGTCAAGCTGGCGAGCCTCCCGGACGTGATCCGAGGCTACGAAGACGTCAAGCTGCGCAACGTCGACCGTTTCCGCCAGGAGGCCCAGTCGCTCGGATTCTGATCGGCGTGTGCGCTTCGGAGATTGTCCATGTTCCTCGGGACGGACTCGGCCAGGCAATTTCCGAAATGCACCACGCTGCTCCAGACACTGGAAGTCAATTTGAAAAGGCAACCCGACGTGCTCAAGGCCTTTCTGCAGGCCTGCATGGCGGACCACCAGCGAGGAAATCCCAGGGACACGGAGAAAATTGCCCGACAGGCGATCCGGTGGGGAACGCCACCACGGGTGGTCGTGCGTGAAGGGCTGCTCAATCGACCCGTGGCCGGCCAGATCGTCGGCGCCTGCGGCTTCCACAACACGTTCCTGAGCAACAACTTCCTGGAGATCACGGACGTCTGGTTCAACGCGTTCGAGTTCGGCACGGCCGCCGTCGATCTCGTCAGCAACACCCATCGGCTCACGACCACGGTGTTACACGAGACGGTCCACTGGGTCCGGCAGGCGGCAAATGCCTCGGACGAGGTGGTCGACCTGGGGAACGGTGTGGAGGAAGCCGGTGAGGCCTTCGAGCGCCTGGCATTCGGCAGCAGGGTCTGCACCCCGGACGAGCTGAGCGACGCGCTGGCCGCATTGCGCAAGTGAGATCGCCGCCCGGCGGCTCAGTCGAAATCGCGGGGCATCGTCCGGAGCCGCTTGAGAGTGGAGCGGCGCTTCTTCGTTTCGATCCGTGTTTCCCTCGCGCCGGCTGGGGGCCGAGACTTCTTTCGCGGTCGCGGGGGTGTGAGCGCGGCGCGCACGAGCGTTTCGACCTTCGCCCGCGCATCGTCGACGTTCCGGGCCTGGTTCCGCGTCGCTTGACTCGTCACGAGCAGCCGTCCCTCGGCGTCCAGCCGGTTTCCGGCGAGCCTCGCGAGGCGGGCGCGCGCCTCGTCGTCGAGTCCTTCGATCTGGTCGACGTCGACGCGTAACTCGACCTTCGTCGCGACCTTGTTCACGTTCTGGCCGCCCGGCCCGGAGGCGCGGACCGCACGGACCGCGATGGCGTGCGCGGGCACGCGAACGTCACCGGTGAGCACGATCGGATCAGCCACGAGAACATTGTAGGGGAGCGGGCCGTTCAGGCGGACGTCTGCGGTAGTTCGAGCTGACCCGGATCACGACGGCCGACCGAGCGATCCGTCCGTGGCCGGCGCGTGACGGACCGGCGCCCGGTTCGCGGCCGCGGAAAGTCGGCGCGCAGCCCTCGGGCCTGCACCTGGAACAGCGCTTCGGCATCCGGGAGACCGGACAGGTGGTGGCGGCCGAGATTGCGAAACCGGACGCCGCCCGGCGCCGCCGCGCCAACCGCGACTCGGGTCGCGCCGGACACGACGATCTGCCCGCCGTGCGCTGCGGCGCACACGCGCGCCGTCGCGTGAACCGCAAGACCGATGTATCCCGCGTCGGTGAGCGTCGGTCGCCCGCTATGGATCCCGATGCGAACCTGCACAAGGGCGCCGTCCTTCCAGGGGCGCGTGCCGAGCTCGCGCTGGATCTCGATCGCCGCCTCGACGGCCGCCGCCCCGCGCTCGAACACCGCGAAGAACTCGTCCGCGCGCGCATCGATCTCGCGGCCGTTCGCGCGCGACACGGCGGCGCGGAGGATGCCTCGGACGGCGTTCAGGACGGCGCCGTACTCGTCGCCGAGTTTGCGGAGCAGGGCGGTGGAGGCCTCGATGTCCGTCATGAGCAGGGTGACGAATCCGGTGGGCAGCGCCGCGGCATCCGTCGAGGTCGCCGGAATCTCACCCTGGAGACGGTCGTTCTCGACGACGAAGCGCACCGCTGCCAGCACCGTTTCCGTCAGCGCCGGATCATCGAGAATCCGTCGATCGTGCACGAGCGCGGTCGTCGGCCGCCCCTGGCGCTCGAGGTACGTCACGGCCCGCTGATTCTTGGCCGCGGGAAGCGCGACCGGCTTTCCCGCGCCGTCCAGGTACGCGCCAGACGCGTCGGACCAGTGCAGGACCGAGAGCGTCGGATCTCTCAGAACCGTTCGCAGCCGTTTCTCGAGCTCGCCCGGAGCCGCATTGCGACCGAGCTCGATGACCAGGCGACCGGCGGCCGCGTGGCGCTGCTCGGATTGCAGCTGTCGCGTGATGAACCCGACGGGCACGATGCGGTACTTCTTCGCCGCGTTGAGCAGCCGTGTGCGAGCGCGCTCCCGCGCGGCGTCGTCCTCGAACGCCACCTGGTTGAACCGCGCGAGCGCATTGCGCACGTGTGCCCTGTCGTGCACGGGCAGCCGTCGCCGGCCCTGAGAGTCGACGTAGGCGAAGGCCGAGTCCGGAAGGCGATCGCGCTTCTTGCTCTTGAGCCGGGCCATCGTTGAACGATAACGCGCGTTCGTGAATCCCGCCACAGCGCGGCCGGCACCGACGAACCTCCCGCGAGCGCCCAGGTATCGTGTGCGGCGTCGCGCCTGTCGTTTTGGCCTGCTTCTCCTTGGGCTCCGCGTCGGGCGGCTCGCCCGGCCAGCGGCCGGCCGGAGACTGACGGGCGTTGTGCTGCATCGTCCGTGAATCATCGAGGGTAGAATCGCTCTCCAGGTCGTGCACGAAAGGTATCCGGAGGAGAGCATGTGGATCGAGGGCGATCGGCTGGCGGCAGACCGGCGCAATCGTGGTGTGCCCGGCCTGTCGCCGAGATCTCGTGCGCCAGCCACTGGCAGCTCCCGGCGTGTACGCCAGCCGCTGTCCCGAGGGGCACGGCGCGTGGGCACCCGTCGACGCCCTGGAGGCGCTGCGACGGTTCGTCGACACGCACGCTTCAGCCGAGGCACGGGCGCGCCGCCGCGTGCGTCTCCTCACACGTGTGCTGCTGATCGTGCTCGTTGCCGCGCCGGTCGTCGGGCTCGTTTCCTTCGGTCCCGACGCCTGGATGAACGGCGTGTTCAAGCTTGTGCAGTGGCACTACGGCCGTTCGGTGAGTGCGACGAACTGGCCCGATTGGGGCTGGATGCTGCCCGGTGATATCCCGACCAAGGGCAGCACGATCGACGTTCACGCGGAGCTGCTGTACTTCGACCGGCTGATGCGACTGCTGAAAGTCGGGGCCTCCAACCGGTTGAACATGGATGCGGTGCTGAGCACTCGCCGCGACCGCCCGGAGTACGCGGTGATCTACGCCGTCTATCGCGAGCGTCAGACCGGTGTGCTGGATCGAATCGAGCACCTGCCGGTTCCCGACCGCCTGGCGGAGATCCACGGGCACGTGCTGCGCGCGGCGCGCGCCCAGATCGTCTTTTACGGCGCGTGGACGGAGGCCAAGGCTCGGGATCGCAGCGTGGATCTCGCGCGCATGCTCGAGCATCCGGCCGTGCGGGAGACCAACGAGGAGCTGCTCACTGCGTGGGCGTTGATCCAGAAGGCGTATCGCCTCGATCCCGAAACCTGGAGGACGATCGACCGCACCCTCTGCGCGTTCGACGTCATCTAGCGTTCGGATCGTCCGTGTAGCGGCGAATTCCGCAGCCCTCCCCGTTTCGCGAAGCGGGCCGCGTGAGCGAGCGCCGCCCGCCGTGCGACGCCCGCGCGATAATGCCGCCGATGACCCTCGCCGAGCGCGTCAGACTCACCGCCGTCGCTCGCGGCGATGCTCCGGCCGACCTCTACGTCCGAGGCGGCACGCTGCTGAACGTCTACACCGGCGAGATCGCGCGCGCGAACGTCGCGATCGCCGGCGAACGGATCGCGTACGTGGGGCTGCGCGAGGACATGTGCGGCGCGCGCACGCGGGTGGTCGACGCGAAGGATCGCATCCTGGTGCCCGGGTACATCGATCCGCACGCGCACCCCGCGCACCTGGTCACGCCGTCGGAGTTCGCGCGCCACGTGCTGCCGCTCGGCACGACGTCGGTCTTCGCCGACACGCTGCAGTTCTTCGAGGTCGGCGGCGAAGGGGCGTTCCGGCGCGTCGCCGACACGCTGGCGCGCTCGCCGCTCAAGTTCTACTGGATGATCCGCGTCCACGCGCAGTCACGCACCGCCGGCGGCGATGCGCGACGCTTCGGCGCGCGCGTGATCGAGCGTGCGCTCCGTCATCCCTGGGCGGTGGCCATCGGCGAGCTCACGCGCTGGCCCGAGGTGCACGCCGGCGACCGCGCGCTGCTGGCCTGGCTCGATCTGGCGCATCGGCGTCGGCTTCGTGTCGAAGGCCATACCGCCGGCGCCGCGGCCGAGAAGCTTCCCGCGATCGCCGCGGGGGGCGTGACGTCCGATCACGAGGCCATCACCGCGGAGGAAGTGCTCGGTCGCGCCCGCCTGGGCATTGCGGTGATGTTGCGCGAATCGTCGCTGCGTCCCGATCTCGCCGGTTTGCTCGACGCGCTGAAGCAGGCGCCCGCGCTCGCATCGCGCGCGATGCTGACGGCGGACGGATCGATGCCGGCGTTCGTGCGCGCGCACGGGTTCACCGATCATCTGCTGAGGATCGCGCTGGAGCGCGGCGTCGCCCCGATCGACGCGTACCGGATGGTGACGCTGAACCCCGCGACGTACTACGGTCTCGAGGCCGACCTCGGCGGGATCGCGCCGGGGCGATACGCCGACCTGTGTCTGCTGGAAGACCTTGCCGAGCCGCGGCCGGTGAGTGTCGTCGCGCGGGGGCGGCTGGCCGCGACGCGCGGCACGCTCGAGGTGGGCGTGCCAGAGCCTGTCTGGTCTCGCGTGTTCACGACGTCGCGCGCGCGGCTCACGGGGCGCTGGCGCGTTCGTCCCGAAGACTTCGCGCTGCCGTCGCGCGAGCGCTACCCGGTGATCCGGTTCATCAGCGCCGTGATCACGCGGCTCGAGGAGCGCCCGCTCGCCGAGGGCGACCTTTTCGCGGCGCTGGTCGATCGCGAAGGCCGATGGGTGGCGCCCGCCGTCGTCGCGGGCGTCGCCGAGCGGCTCGATGGCCTGGCGACGACGACGAGCACCGACTTCAACGTGATCGCGCTCGGCCGCGATCCGCGCGCGATGGCCCGCGCCGTCAATCGTGTGCTCGATCTGCACGGTGGGATCGCGCTGGTCGATGGCGACCGCACGACCTTCGAGCTCGGACTGCCGATCGGCGGAATCATGGCGCGGGTCGGATACGACAGCGCGGCCGACTCCGAACAGCGGTTTCACACCGAGCTCACGGCGCGCGGCTATGCGTATCACGATCCGCTGTTCACGCTCTTCTTCCTGCCGGCTGACTTTCTGCCCGCGGTGCGGCTGACTCCTCGCGGCGTCTGGGACGTGAAGCGAACGCGAGTGCTGCTCCCGAGCCGCCGGCGCACCGGCGCGCGCTGAACCATGGCCGACATCACGTGTCACTGGAGCCAGTGAACCGAGCGCATTCGCGAGGAGCGCCGCAGCTGGGCCGGGGCGCTCCCGAGCGTCCGGGGCATGGGCGCGCACTCTCGGCAACACAACCTCGCGCGTACTCGAGGAGCGCCACGGCTGTGCCGGGGCGCTTCCGAGCGTCGGGGGGCATGGGGGGCCCGTCGAGGCCCCCCATGTATTTGTTCGTCACGATCATCGCGATCGCGACGCTGACCATGTTCTTCGCGCGTGAGGCCGCGAGTCAGCGCACCTCTTCGGACGGGACGCTCGAGCACGGCACTCTCGCCGGGCGGGAGTACCAGGTCTTCGTCCCGACGGCGCTCGAGGGTGCCGCTCCCCTCGTCGTCGCCCTCCACGGCTGCTGGCAGACCGCCGAGGATTTCGCGCGAGGGACACGATTGAACGCCGCGGCCGCGCAGCGCGGGTTCCTGGTCGTGTACCCGATCCAGGCGCGCGCCGACAATCCGAGCCGCTGCTGGAACTGGTTCGAGCCGCGCCACCAGTCGCGCACGAGCGGAGAAACGGCGGAGATTCTCGGAATCGTCGACGAGGTGAAAAGTCGTCATGCCGTGCGAAGCGACCGCGTGATCGTCGTCGGGTTCTCTGCCGGCGGCTTCATGGCGGT
>QHRT01000430.1 GCA_003220195.1 Candidatus Rokuibacteriota bacterium
CAACCCGCCGAGGCCGCGAAGCACTTCACCGCGGCGCAGCGCGAAGGCGTGGATGCGCTGGCGACGCTCGGGCTCGGCGCGGTGGCGATGGCGCAAGGCCGCTGGGACGAGGCCGAGCGACGATTCAAAGAGGCGCGTGACACCGGGACGGTGGCGATTACCGCGGCTGCGGATTACGGTCTGACGTGCGTGGCGTATCAACGGGGCGCCACCCGCGACTTCACACGTGCGGCCCGCGAGCTCCTCCGCGCGGCGCCGTCGAGCCCGACGGCGCCGCGACTCCTGTACGTGCTCGCAGGGGTCGCCGCGGCGGACAAGGACTGGCCGACTGCTCTCGACAGCGCGAAGACGCTGGTGAATCAGTTCCCCGACGACGAGGCCGCCGACGACGCGCTCGAGCGCGTGGGCGCCGGCGCGACTTCGGCGAAGGCCTGGCCGGTCGCGGCCGAAGCGTACGGGTTGCTGCGCCAGCGCTACCCGGCAAGTCCGTTCATGGAGGGCGCAAGACTTCCGCTGGCCGAAGCGCAGGTTGCACTCGGTCGAGCCGATCAGGCGCGGGCCGACCTCGAGCGCATCGTCGCTGCCACTCCGGACGAGTCTCGTGCCTGGCTACTGCTGGCTCACGCGCGCGAGCAGGCCGGCGACCGTCAAGGTGCCCTGGAAGCGTTCAGCCGCGTGGCTCCCCAGGCGACGGGATCGGACGGCTCGCGCGAGGCGGTGCTCGGCCAGGCGCGTCTGCTGATGCTGGACAAGCGCTGGGACCAGGCGCGCGCCGCGCTCGAACCGCTCGTCAAGGGGGGAGACCAGGCGCTGGTCGTCGAGGCTGCGTATGGCATCGGCGAGACGTATCGCGGCGAGAACGACCAGCTCGCGGCCGCCGAGTACTACATGACCGCGGCGTACCTGTCGCCGGAGTCCGAGCCGGGCCGACGATCGCTGCTCGGCGCCGCGCAGGCGTTCGTTTCGCTCAAACAGCCGGACGCTGCGACCACCGTGTATCGCAAGCTGCTGGCCCAGGCGAATCTTCCACCCGAGATCGCGAACGCTGCGCGGCAGGGGCTCGCCGCCCTCGGCCGCCGCGAGTGAGCGGCACCGCTCGATTCGTCCTCACGAGCTGAGGCCATGAAGGGGTACGGTGGCCGGGTGCTGTTCGTCACGTCGGCGGCAACGGGCTCGCCGCGCGACTGTTGCTCGATCACGTGCCGGCCGGGACCGATCCGTTCGATCCCGCGAATGCCGTGATCTTCGCCGTCGGGCCGATCACCGACACGACCGTTCCGGGCAACAGCCGCGCCTGCGTCGTCTCCAGATCTCCGTTGACCGGGCTCTTCTTCGACTCCACCTTCGGCGGACGGTTTCCCGCGACGCTGAAGCGCACCGGCTTCGACGCCGTCGTCATCACGGGCCGTGCCTCCGCCCCGTCGTATCTCGTCGTGTCGGAGACCGGCGCGGAGCTCCGGCCGGCCGCGAATCTGTGGGGCAAGACGACGCGCGACACCGTCAACGCGATCGTCGCGACGGAAGGCGCGGACGCCGACGCGATCGCCATCGGGCCGGCGGGCGAGCATCGCGTGCGGTTCGCCGCCATGGCGCATTACTGGAAGAACCGGGAAGGCGTCGCGGGCCGCGGCGGGATCGGCGCGGTGCTCGGCGCGAAGAATCTCAAGGCCGTGGTGGTGAAAGGGAGCCGCAAGACCGAGATCGCCGAGCCCGCCCGGTTGAAGAAGCTGATCGACGAGACGCGTGAACCGCTCAAGACCGGCACGCAGGCGCTGTCGATCTACGGCACGCCGTTCCTGGTCGGGCCGATCAACGCGCTCGGCGGTCTCGGCGCCTACAATCTGCGCGCCGAGACGTTCGCCGAAGCCAGCGTGATCGACGGCCGCGAATTGAAGACGCATTTCCACGATCGCGACACGACGTGTCTCAAGTGTCCCGTGGCGTGCGGCAAGCAGTTCGCGATCGGCGAAGGAGAGTTCAACGGCACCCGCGCGAAAATGCCGGAGTACGAGACGATCTTCGCACTGGGGCCGATGCTCGGGAACGCGAACCCCGAGTCGCTGATCCTCGCCAACGATCTCTGCGACCTGCTCGGAATGGACACGATCTCGATGGGCGTGACGCTCGCGTTCGTCGCCGAGGCGCTCGAGCGCGGCTGGCTCACGACGGATGATCTCGGTGTCCCGTTCGGCTGGGGCGACTGGCGCAGCATGCTGCGCCTGGTCGAGATGACCGCGCGTCGTCAGGGCTTCGGCGACCGGCTCGCCGAGGGCGCGTGGCGCCTCGCGGAGTCGGTCCATCCCGATGCGACGAAGGCGGTCTATGCGGTGAAACGGCTCGAGCTGCCCGCTCACTCGGCACGGGCCCTCAAGGGACTCTCGATCGGGTACGCGACCGCGACGCGCGGCGGCAGCCATCACGACACTCGCCCGACGCCGCAGTACGCGCAAGGGTTCGATCGACGCTCGACGAAGGACAAGCCCGCGTTTGCGATTCGGAGCCAGCACTTCACCGCGGTGGGCGATTCGCTCGCGCTGTGCCGGTTCACGTCGGAGCGAGGCTTCGGGCTCTTCGTCGGCGAGCCGTACGCGGAGATGGTTTCGGCCGTGACCGGATGGAACGTCACCGCCGACGAGCTCGAGCGGATCGGCGAACGGATCGTCAACCTGGAGCGGTGCTTCAACGTGCGCGAAGGCGTGCGACGCTCCGCCGACGTGCTGCCGTGGAAGGTGATGCACGAGCCGATTCCCGATGGGCCCTCGGCCGGCATGTATTGCCCGCCCGAGGAGCTCGACACGATGCTGGAGGAGTATTACCGGCTTCGCGGATGGGACGCCGACGGCGTGCCGACTCCCGCGACGCTCGAGGCCCTCGGGATCCGTTAGGGCTAGAAAGGCGCCCGCGCCCGGAAGGTCTGGCGCGCGGCTTGCTCCATTTCACCGGGCAAAGGAGGACGTATGCATTCCGTTGCCCAGGCCGCTCTGATCGGTGGCATCGTCGCGAGCGCACTCGGCGCGCTCCTCCTCTGCTTCGTCGCGATCCGCGACGGTGTGTTCTCGTCGACGCCACCTGCCGTCGCCGCCGACCCAACCCGCCAGTGGCTTCCGAGCCGACTCGGTTACATCGCCGCCATCCTGTGCTTCGGGATCACGGCGTGCCTGTTGACGATCGGTCATTCCGCGAAGACGAGGAGCGTGATGACGGCCGTGGTGCCCGTGGCGCCCACCAGGGAGTCGCCTCCGGCGGTGACCCGAGAGGACGTCACCAAGGTCGCCGCCGCGCAAGCCGCGCTGGAGACCGCGGACGGCGCGACCGCGCACGAAGTTCGTGCGCCAGCGGAGGAGGCGCGGGCGGCCACGAACCGCGTGAGCGCCGCCGCGCGCGACGTCGAATCGCTCGATCATCGAGTGGCGGAGCTCGAGTCGACGATCGAACGGATGGGTCGCGGGCGCGACGAGATCATGTCGAAGATCACCGAGCTGGAGCGCGAGACGAAGGCGGCACTGGCGGCTCGCGAAAGCCGTCGCGTCTCCACGGCCGGCGCGTCGACGCGGCGACCACGGCGACCGAACGACGCGGGCGAGCGGGCCGCGCACCCCACGCCCGATCGGGAGCCGTCCGCGTCGCCTTCGTCGTCCACGGCACCGCCGCCGGCCCCGGCGCGCGCGTCGGAGCCCGTCGCCACGCCACCACCGATCATCATTCGGCCCGTGCCCAGACAGAGCGACGAGCCCGTCAAGCCCCGCCAGCCGCAGGTCCAGACCAGCCAACCGCCGTCCGAAGGGGCGGCGGCGCCGGCTTCGGGCTCGAAGGTCGATGAATTCTCGAAGAACGTGGAAAAGAACACGACGGGATGGTCGAGCGAGGTCGGCCGGGCACTCGGCAAGTTCGCGCTGACGGTGCGGCAACTGTTCAACTGAGCGCGTGTGGGGCAACCTCTTCACAGCAACGCACTTCGCTTCACATGGCTTGGCCGGGCCCGGCGTGATTTCCAGGATTGACCGCGGCCCGCATGTCCGAGAAAATCCAGGCACGGGCGGATAGCTCAGCCGGGAGAGCGCAGCCCTTACAAGGCTGAGGTCGCAGGTTCGATCCCTGCTCCGCCTACCATCCCACCGCCGTTCTCGCTCGCGCTGCTCGACCCGTCGCTCGGCAACACGCGTCTCGAGCGGGCGCCGTCGCGGCAATTCTCGCCATGCGGGCGCCGTCCCGCTCGGCATCCGAGGCCTCGGACACATCGTCGCCACCGGTCCGTGGCTCAGCGCGCGTGGCGATCGTCGCGCTCATCTCGCGGCTCGGGGAGCGGCACCCTGGCGATTGGAAACCGTTCATAGGTAGGATACACTGCTCAATGGCGGCTGCCAGTCCGTGCACGGATACCGCTCAGTGCGCTCCTCAGCCGGTCGACGGCCGCGCGACTTCCAGAACTGTCGTGATGCCGACGACGCGCTCGTTGAAGATGCCGCGTCACGCTCTCGACGCTGTCGATAAGGCCCCCAACGTAACAACGGAATGTTGAATCGGGATGTGATTCCGCTGGTCTTCCGTGGCAGCCTTGTTGCACAAACACCCAGTAATGGCACGGGGCGGCTTCTTCTCCGTCGATTCACTGAAGGGCGTCCACGTCGTGGTCGTGGACGACGACCCGATCGCACGGGGCGTGCTGACGGCAGTTCTAAACTATTGTGGCGCGCTCGTCCTGACGGTGTCATCCGCGAGAGAGACGCTGGAGCTGATGCGACTGATCAAGCCC
>QHRT01000096.1:0-428 GCA_003220195.1 Candidatus Rokuibacteriota bacterium
CGACAAGATCCGCGCGGCGCTGGAGGCGCACCCATGAGCGACCGTCCGGTGCGGGTCGTCGTGGCCAAGCCAGGACTGGACGGGCACGACCGCGGCGCGAAGATCGTCGCGCGCGCGCTGCGCGACGCCGGCTTCGAGGTCATCTACACCGGGCTCCACCAGACGCCCGAGCAGGTCGTCGCGACGGCGATCCAGGAGGACGCGGACGCGATCGGGCTCAGCGTCCTGTCGGGCGCGCACAACTACCTCTTCAAGCGCGTGCTGGAATTGCTGGCCGAGAAGGGCGCGGACGACATCGCGGTCTTCGGCGGCGGCATCATTCCTCCGGAAGATATCGCCGAGCTGAAAGCGATGGGCGTGAAGGAGATCTTCACGCCCGGCACGTCGACTCAGGACATCGTGCGCTTCGTGCGCGAGCACATCCGGAC
>QHRT01000096.1:465-995 GCA_003220195.1 Candidatus Rokuibacteriota bacterium
GAAGGCCGAGCTCGAACGATTGCGTGCCGAGAACGCGGCGCTCAAGTCGCGGACGAACCGGGGTGTCTCGATCCGGGTGAGCGGGAAGGGCGGCGTCTCCGTCTACGGTCTCGGTCGCTTCCCGGTCACGCTCTACAAGGAGCAATGGGTCCGGCTCCTCGACATGGCGGACGAGCTTCGGGCCTTCATCCGCGAGCACGAATCCGAGCTGAAAGCCAAGGTGCCGCGGCCGGGCAGCGAGGCCTGATCGAGGTGGACTTCGCGCTCACGCATGATCAGGCGGCGATCCGCCAGGTCGCACGCGAGTTCGCCGAGGCCGAGCTCGGCGACAAGATCGCGCCGTACGACGAGCGACACGAGTTCCCGCACGCGATCGTCGCGAAGCTCTGCGCGCTCGGCTTCATGGGCGTGCTGGTGCCGCAGGACTACGGCGGCGCCGGGCTCGACTACGTCTCGTACGCGCTGATCGTATCCGAGCTCTGCCGCGGGGACGCGTCGGTCGGGATCACCATGTGGGCGCACAACTCGCT
>QHRT01000096.1:1088-17777 GCA_003220195.1 Candidatus Rokuibacteriota bacterium
GCTCGCCAGCGGAGAGGTCCTCGGCGCGTGGGGCCTCACCGAGCCCGGATCCGGCTCGGATGCCGCGGCGCTCCGGACCCGCGCTGAACGCCGCGGCGACCTGTGGATCCTGAATGGCAGCAAGGCGTTCATCACGAACGCGAGCGTGGGTCGGACCGCGGTGGTGATGGCGCGCACGGATCCCGGCGAGGGCGCGCGCGGCATTTCCGCGTTCATTCTCGAGAAGGGATTTCCCGGTTTCACCGCCGGACGGCCGTACCGGAAGCTCGGCTTGCACGCATCGGACACCGCGGAGCTCGTCTTCGAGGACGCCAGAGTGCCGGCCGAAAATCTGCTCGGCGAGCGCGGCCAGGGCTTCGTCAACGCGCTCCAGGTGCTCGAGGGCGGCCGCATCGCGATGGCCGCGATGGCGGTCGGCATCGCGGAAGCCGCCATCGACCAGGGCGTGAAGTACATGAAGCAGCGGACCGCGTTCGGCCGGACGCTGGCGGAGTTCAACGGCCTCCAGGGCATGATCGCGGAGCTCGCGACCGAGCTCGAGGCCGCGCGCCTCCTGATGCTGCGCGCGGCGTATTTGAAAGACACGGGCCGCCCTGCGATGCACGCGGCGGCCATGGCGAAAGTGTTCGGCTCCGAGGTCGCGATGAAGGCCGCGACCCGCGCCGTCCAGCTCCACGGCGGCGCCGGGTACATCACCGAGTTCCCCGTCGAGCGGATTTTCCGCGACGCCAAGCTCACCGAGATCGGCGAGGGCACCTCAGAAATCCAGCGCATGGTCATCGCGCGCGAGCTCTTGAGCGCTCGCTGATCGACGTTCGCGGAACAATCGGCCGCGTCGCGGCGATTGTTTCACTCCTCCCCGTCTGACCCGCTTCCGGATCACTGGCGTCGGCGTTGCACACGCCCCTTCCAAGGACGACGTCTCCGCCGACGGGGCGGATGCCGACACGCGCAATGTTGCAGGTGATCGAGCCGAGGGGTGCTCGAGAGTCCAGCGCGTCTGCTGGAGCGTCAGCGCGTAAGGATGACCACACCGGATCGCAGCGCACGGGATGAGGCCACCCTCATCGCCCAGCTCGCGAGCCTCGGCGCCCCGCCCGAGGCCGCATTGCTGGACCTCGCCTCGCGGTTGTTCAAGACCGGACTGCCGCCCCTCGAGCGGCTCACCGGGCGAGACAACGACGCGGAGACGGACCAGGGTCGCCAGCGCCCGGTCCGCGCGGATGGCGAGCGCGCCGAGCCGAAGCCCACGGAAGCCGGCATCCGCTACCAGACGCTCGTCGAGCAAATCCCGGCCGTCACCTTCATGGCGGTGCTCGGCGAGGGCGAGCACCAGCTCTACGTGAGCCCGCACATCGAGGCGCTGCTCGGGTTCACGCAAGCCGAGTGGCTCGAGGATCCGAGCCTCTGGTACCGGCAGCTCCACCCGGACGATCGCGCGCTCTGGATCGAGGAGTTCGTCCGGGGGTGTCGAACCGGCGGGCCCTTCCTCGCCGAGTGCCGCTTCATCGCGCGCGACGGGAGCATCGTGTGGGTTCGCGGCGAGGCTCGTCTCGTCAAGGACAACCTCGGCCGGCCCTCGTTCCTCCAGGGCGTCGCCTTCGACACCACCGAGAGCAAGCGCGCGCAGGACGTCATGCTCCGGCAGGCGGTACGGACGACCGAGACGCGGTACCGGGACGTCGTGCAGGGCATCGGCGCGATCTTCTGGGAAGCCGACGCGCACACGCTCGGCTTGACGTTCGTGAGCGCGCAGGCGGAGCGGATCCTCGGCTTTCCGACAGCGCGCTGGCTGGAAGAGCCGGACTTCTGGATCACGCTCGTGCATCCGGAGGACCGCGAGCACGTCGCCGGGGAATGGCAGGCGGCGGCTACGGACGGCACGGATCGCGAGATGGACTATCGAGCCGTCACGGCCGCCGGGCAGGTGGTCTGGCTGCACAACCGGATCCACGTCGCCCGGGACGCGAATGGGAAGCCGACGTACCTCCTCGGATTCATGCTGGACGTCACCGACCGGCGGCGAGCGGAACACGAGCGCGCACGGCTGCTGGCGCGCGAGCAGGAAGCGCGCGCGGAGGCCGAAACGCTGAATCGCATCGGCCGTCAGCTCGTGGCCGAACTCGATCTGACGAAGCTCGTCCAGGCGATCACGGACGCCGGAACCGAGCTGACCGGCGCCGAGTTCGGCGTGTTCATCCGGAACGAGCCTGGAGATCAGGGCGAACGCTATACGGTCTCCACGCTTTCCGGAGGATCGGGCGAGGCGGACATCGACCTGCCGCTTTCGCCGATCCCTGGCCTCTTCGAGCCGACGTTCCGCGACCGCGGCATCGTGCGGCTCGACGACATCGACGAGGATCCCCGGTTCGGCGGGTCGGCGGCGTCCCGGCCCGGGCAGCGTCCGCTCCGGAGCTATCTCGCCGTGCCGGTGAGCTTGCACTCGGGCGAGGTGCTGGGCGGGCTTGTCTTCGGTCATCCCGAGTGCGGCCGCTTCACCGAGCGGCACGAGCGCCTGCTCGTCGGGCTCGCCGCGCAGGCCGCCATCGCGATGGACAACGCGCGGCTCTACAGAGCGGCCGACGAGGCGCGGCAGACCGCGGAGGCGGCGAACCGCGCGAAGGACGAGTTCCTGGCAACGCTGTCGCACGAGCTCCGGACGCCGCTCACCGCGGTGCTGGGCTGGACGCACATGCTGCGGAAGCGCAGCGTCGACGGCGCCGAGATGGACCACGCGCTCGAGGTCATCGAGCGGAATGCCGCGATGCAGGCGCAGCTCATCGACGACCTGCTCGACGTGTCGCGGATCGTCGTCGGCAAGTTCCAGATCGAGCTCGTCCCGATCGGCTGCGTCGGGCCGATCGTCGAGGCGGCAATCGAGTCGCTCCGGTGGAGCGCCCGCACCAAGGACATCGCGCTCACGGCGACCGTGGATCGAGAGGCCGGGCCGATCCTCGGAGATGCCCGTCGCCTCCAGCAGGTGGTGTGGAATCTCCTGTCGAACGCCGTGAAGTTCACGCCGCCGCGCGGGCGGGTGGAGATCTCGTGCGCGCGACGCGGGCCGGGTGTCCTGATCGCGGTGCGCGACACCGGCCAGGGCATCGCGCCCGAGTTCTTGCCGCGGCTGTTCGATCGCTTCACCCAGGCGGACTCGACGACGACGCGTGCGCACGGCGGGCTCGGGCTCGGCCTGGCCATCGTCCGCCACCTGGTCGAGATGCACGGCGGGACCGTTCGTGCCGAGAGCCGTGGGGAAGGTCAGGGCGCGACGTTCACCGTCACGCTGCCGCTCGTCGCCGGCGCGAGCGAGTAGGTCGACTCAGTTGTCGGGAGTCGCCAGGCGCGAGCGGCGGACGCGCGCCTGGACGTCGCTCACGCGGTCGCCGTCGAACGCGATCTCGACTTCGTGGTTCTCCACGTCCCAGTGGCTGACGGTGGCGAGCCACCCGAAGCTCCGCCGCTGCTGCGGGACGACGCGGCGCCCGCGATAGATGAGGGTCCGGTGATGGGCCGCGCCGATTTGCTCGTGCTCCTCGGCGTCGGGTCCGCACCGCGCAAGAACCTGGTCATAGGTGGTCTCCCCGGGCACGATGTGCGACAGCGCGTCGCGTTCGAGCACCACGCCGGTCTCCTTGCCCATGGGCGCGCCCGTCGGTCGACGGACCTGGATGCGCGCGGCGACCGTGGTGCTGAGCCACTTGGCGGCGCTCCGGAGCAGCGGCCCGGCGAGGTTGCCCAGGAGAAAGAACGCGGTCGGCAGCAGGATGACGCTCCAGGCCTGTACGCCGGAGAAATATCCGAACTGCACGGTGAGCACCTGGGGCGCGAGGCCCTGCGACGGGTCGAGGTAGAGCGACACCATCTCCGTGTTCGCGCGGCTCTCGCTCGGACGGCGGGTCGCCGTCGGCGGCGACATCAGGTCGATCTTCAGGTGATCGGAGTTGGAAAACGTGAGGATGACCTGTGACGGATCGTCG
Source organism: Candidatus Rokuibacteriota bacterium (assembly GCA_003220195.1). Lineage (GTDB taxonomy): Bacteria > Methylomirabilota > Methylomirabilia > Rokubacteriales > CSP1-6 > AR8. The sequence goes on from QHRT01000096.1 coordinate 5,066, forward strand.
GCGAGCTTCAAGACGCGATCGCGCTGCTCGTAGTACGCGGGGAACAGCGCGCGGGACCGGAGATCGTGAAACGCGAGCGGCGCGAGGTACCGGCGGCCCCAGAACGCCTCCTCGATCCAGGTCGCGCGCTTCTTCTGCACGACGCCCGGCGCCGTGAACGTGAGGTCCATCAGCCACACCCGGTTGACGAGGCGCGGCGTCCACGGAATGCGGATGTACGTCGCCGGCGACGTCGAGCCGAGCGCGCCGCCCTCGCGCAAGTACGTCACGTACGGGGCGCCACTCGGAATCGTCTCGGGCGGACGCTCGCCGTCGAAGCGGTAGAAGTTGCGCGCCGACAGCTTGAGCACGCCTTCGTCGACGATCTTGAAGTGGCGCGCGTCGGCGAACGCCCGGAGCGCCTTGTCCGCGCCGCGACGCTCGCCGGCGACCGCGCCCGGCCACAGCAGATAGAAGTCCTGCTCGACGTCCGAGCGGCCAGGCGGCACGACGATGCTGAAGAAGACGTCCACCGTGACGGGCCCGCCCAGCTTCTCGTTGATGCGGCCGACGACGAAGAGCGGTCCCACGGTGAGACCCTCGGCCGGACGCGACGCGAGGAACACCTGGGCGGCGCCGACGGCGGGCGACGCGCAGACGAAGAGCAGCGCGAGGCCCAGCGCGCGCGTTGACTTCATACCGGGTTTCCCTTACGGTTTAGCACGCACCGCGCATGGCAGAGTCTCCTCGATCGTACAACACCCCGGTCACCTACGAGGCGCGCGACGGGGTTGCGTGGCTCACGCTGAACCGACCGGACGTGCTCAACGCGCTCGACACCGCGCTCGCGGTGACGCTGGCGCAGCACGCGAAGACGGCGGCGGACGATCCCGACGTCGCGATCGTCGTCGTGCGTGGCGCCGGTCGGGCGTTCTGCTCCGGCATGGATCGCACGGCGCTTGCGCAGGGCACCGTCGAGGAGCCGTTCTTCCGGCGCTGGATCGAGGCGCTCAACCAGCTCGAAGACATGCCGAAGCTCGCGATCGCCGTGCTGCACGGCTACGCGATCGGTGGCGGGCTCCAGCTGGCGCTCGCCTGTGACCTCAGGGTGGCGACGCGTGACGCGATCCTCGGTCTCGGCGCCACCCGACACGGGCTCATTCCCGACGGCGCGGTGTTGCGACTGGCGCGCATCGTCGGGCTGGGCCGCGCGAACGAGCTGGCGCTGTTGAACGAGGACATCTCGCCGGACGAGGCGCGCGCCATCGGTCTCGTGAACCGCGTCTGCGAGCCCGGCGATCTCGACCGGACGCTCGCGGACGTCATCGCCAGCGCGCGCCGGGCCGCGCCCACCGCGACCGGCCACACCAAAAGGCTCCTCCACGAGTCGTTCCATCGGGATCCTCGGGCGATGATCGAGGAGCTGATCCGTGCGCAGGAGGACTGTCTGGCCTCCTGGGAGATCGGCGAGGCCAACCGCGCGTGGCAGGACAGGCGCGAGGCCGTGTTCTTTCCGACGCCGCGGCGTCGGTAACCCATGGCGTCCGACGTCATTCTCGAGACCCGGGACCTCTGGAAGGAGTTCCACGGGTTCGTCGCGGTCAAGGGCGTGAACCTGCGCGTGCGCCGCGGAACGATCCACGCGCTGATCGGCCCGAACGGCGCCGGCAAGACGACGTGCTTCAATCTCCTGACGCACTTCCTGGCGCCGACCGGCGGACGGATCTTCTTCAACGAGCGCGACATCACCGGGTCGAAGCCCGCCGACATCGCGAGGCTCGGGCTGGTGCGCTCGTTCCAGATCTCGGCGGTGTTCCTCCATCTCACCGTGCTCGAAAACGTACGCGTGGCGCTCCAGCGCGCGCGCGGACGCTCGTTCGACTTCTGGCGCTCGGAGCGCCTCCTCGACGCGCTGAACGGCCGCGCGATGGAGCTGCTGGACGCCGTGGGGCTCGCGCCCTTCGCGGGGATCACCGCGGTCGAGCTGCCGTACGGCCGCAAGCGAGCGCTCGAGATCGCGACCACGCTCGCGCTCGAGCCCGAGATGATGCTGCTCGACGAGCCGACCGCCGGGATGGGGCACGAGGACATCGCGCGCATCTCGGCCCTGATCAAGCAGGCGGCTCAGCACCGGACGGTGCTCATGGTCGAGCACAACCTGAGCGTCGTGGAAAATCTCTCGACGACGATCACGGTGCTCGCGCGCGGCGAGATCCTGGCCGAGGGCGACTACGCGAGCGTCTCCCGCAATCGCGACGTGATCGAGGCGTACATGGGCGCGGGCCATGCCGCCTGACGGACCTCTTCTCGAAGTCCGCGACCTCCACGCCTGGTACGGCGAGTCCCACATCCTGCATGGCCTCGAGTTCGACGTGCACGCCGGAGAAGTCGTCACGCTGCTGGGCCGGAACGGCGCCGGCAAGACCACGACGCTCAAGTCCATCATGGGCATCGTCACCCGGCGGCAGGGATCGATCAGGTTCGAGGGGCGGGAGCTGATCGATCGGCCGTCGAACCGGATCGCGCGGCTCGGGATCGCGTTCTGTCCGGAGGAGCGCGGGATCTTCGCCAGCCTCGACGTGGAGGAGAATCTCGTGCTCCCGCCGGTCGTCCGGTCCGGCGGATTGCCTCTCGCGACGATCTACGATCTGTTCCCGAATCTGCGCGAGCGGCTCTCGAGCCAGGGCACGAAGCTCTCGGGCGGGGAGCAGCAGATGCTGGCCATCGGCCGGATCCTCCGAACCGGCGCGCGACTCCTGCTGCTCGACGAGCCGACGGAAGGGCTGGCGCCGGTGATCGTGCAGCAGATCGGCGCGACGATCCGGCGGCTCAAGGCCGAGAGGTTCACGATCGTGCTGGTCGAGCAGAACTTCCGCTTCGCGGCCACCGTCGCCGATCGACACTACGTGGTGGAGCACGGACGCGTGGTCGACATGATCCCGAACGACGCGCTCGACGCGTCGAAGGACAGGCTGCACGAGTACCTCGGCGTGTGACCCGCAGCAATGAACGAATCGCATCCTCGAGGAGCGCCACGGCTCCGCCGGGGCGCTTCCGAGCGTCCGGGGGGCTTGGGGGGCCCTTCGAGGCCCCCCATGTGATCAGTCGAGAAAGGAGCCGAGCCATGCCAACCCTGGTGATCGCTTTCGTCACCGTCGCCACCCTCGCGCTCGCCGCGCCGGCGCGTGCGCAGATCTCGGACGGCGTCGTCAAGATCGGCGTGCTCAATGACCAGTCGGGTCCCTACGCCGACATCACGGGCCCCGGCTCGGTGACCGCGGCGCGCATGGCGGTCGAAGACTTCGGCGCGGCGAAGAAGAACCTGAAGGTCGAGGTGATCGCGGCCGATCACCAGAACAAGCCGGACGTCGGGTCCAGCATCGCGCGGCAATGGTTCGACGCGGAGAAGGTCGATGTGATCGTCGACGTGCCGACCTCGTCGGTGGCGCTGGCGATCAACCAGGTCACGCGCGACAAGGGCAAGGCGTTCCTGGTGTCGGGCGCGGCGGCGTCGGACCTCACCGGCAAGGCGTGCTCGCCGAACACGATCCACTGGACGTACGACACGTGGGCGCTCGCGCACGGCACGGGCTCCGCGATCGTCAAGACCGGCGGCGACACCTGGTTCTTCCTCACGGCGGACTACGCGTTCGGCCACGCGCTCGAGCGCGACACCGAGCAGGTCGTCTTGAAGGCCGGCGGCAAGGTGCTCGGCAAGGTGCGCCATCCGTTCCCGACCTCCGATTTCTCGTCGTTCCTGCTGCAGGCGCAGGCGTCGAAGGCGAAGATCATCGGGCTCGCCAACGCCGGCGCCGACACCATCAACGCGATCAAGCAGGCCTCGGAGTTCGGGATCGTGCGCGGCGGCCAGAACCTGGCCGGGCTGCTCGTCTTCATCAGCGACGTGCACGCGCTCGGGCTCGAGAAGGCGCAGGGCCTGATCCTGACCGAGGCCTTCTACTGGGACCAGAACGACGCCACGCGATCGTGGGCCAAAAAGTTCGCGGAAAGGCAGCGCAACGCGATGCCGACGATGGTGCAGGCGGGGGTCTACTCGGCCGTGCTGCATTATCTGAAGGCGGTCGAGCAGCTCAAGTCGGACGACGGCACGAAGGTGATCGCCAAGATGAAGGAGATGCCGACCGACGATTCGCTCTTCGGCAAGGGCACGGTGCGCGCGGACGGCCGCAAGATCCACCCGATGTACCTCTACGAGGTCAAGAAGCCGTCGGAGTCGAAGGGGCCATGGGATTACTACAAGCTGCGCGCGACGATCCCCGCGGACCAGGCATTCCGCCCCCTGAATGAGGGCGAGTGTCCGCTGGTGAAAAAGTAGCGCTTCGCCCGTGACCGTGTTCGGCATTCCGACGCAGGCGCTGTTCGGCCAGCTCCTGATCGGGCTCATCAACGGCGCGTTCTACGCGCTCCTGAGCCTGGGGCTCTCGGTGATTTTCGGCTTGCTGAACATCATCAACTTCAGCCACGGCGCGCAATACATGATGGGCGCGTTCGTCGCATATTTCGCGCTCCAGTGGGCGGGCCTCGGCTACTGGTGGTCCTTGCTGCTGGCGCCGATCGTCGTCGGGCTCATCGGCATGACGATCGAGCGGACGATGCTGAAACGCCTGTACCACCTCGATCATCTGTACGGGCTCCTGCTCACCTTCGGTTGCGCCCTCGTGATCGAGGGCGTCTTCCGTCACGAGTTCGGCTCGTCGGGGTTGCCGTACACGATGCCGGCCGCGCTCACCGGCGGCTACAACCTCGGCTTCATGTTCCTGCCGACCTATCGGGCCTGGGTCATCGTCTTCTCGCTCGTCGTGTGTCTCGGCACCTGGTACGTCATCGAGCAGACGAAGCTCGGCTCGTATCTTCGCGCCGCGACCGAGAACCCGGCGCTGGTCCAGGCGTTCGGCATCAATGTGCCGCGCATGATCACGCTCACCTACGGCTTCGGCGTCGCGCTGGCCGCGCTGGCCGGCGTCCTGGCCGCGCCGATCTACCAGGTCAATCCGCTGATGGGCTCGAACATCATCATCGTCGTGTTCGCGATCGTCGTCATCGGCGGCATGGGCTCGATCATGGGATCGATCGTCACCGGGTTCGGGCTCGGCATGATCGAGGGTCTGACCAAGGTCTTCTATCCCGAAGCGTCCAACACGGTCATCTTCGTGATCATGGCGCTCGTCCTGCTGGTACGGCCGACCGGGCTGTTCGGGCGCGCATCGTAGGGACATGGTGGGGAAACCGTTGTCGAGGAGCGCGTCCGGCTGGGCCGGCGCGCTCCGACCGTTGGGGGTGTCGGGGGCCATTTCTGGGCCCCTGACGTTCTAGATGGCCGGCGCCGCCACCGGCTACGTCGCCACCGCCGAAGTCCCGGCCGCGCAGGTGCTCCGGCACCAGGCAATCGGCTTCGTCGTGATGGCGGGCTTCTTCGCCGCGGCGCCGTTCTTCGGCGTCTATCCGGTGTTCCTGATGAAGGCGCTCTGCTTCGCGCTCTTCGCGTGCGCCTTCAACCTCCTGATCGGCTACGTGGGACTCCTGTCGTTCGGCCACGCCGCCTTCCTGGGATCGTCCGGTTACGCGGCGGCGCACGCCGCGAAGATCTGGGGGTTCGCGCCGGAGGCAGCGATCCTGTTCGGGACGATGGTCGCGTGCGCGCTCGGTATCGTGATCGGCGCACTCGCGATCCGGAGCCGCGGCATCTACTTCGCGAACATCACGCTCGCGTTCGCGCAGATGGTCTACTTCTTCTCCGTGCAGGCGAAGTTCACGGGTGGCGAGGACGGCATCCAGTCCGTGCCGCGCGGGACGCTCTTCGGCGTCCTCGACCTCAGGCAGACGATGCCGATGTACTGGGTGGTGCTCGCGATCTTCCTGCTCGGGTTCGTGGTCCTCTATCGCGTCATCCACTCGCCGTTCGGCCAGGTGCTGAAGGCGATCCGGGAGAACGAGCCGCGCGCGATGTCGCTCGGGTACGCGCCCGAGCACTACAAGCTGATCGCCTTCGTGCTGTCGGCGACGCTGTCGGGTCTCGCCGGCGGGACCAAGGCGATCGTGTTCCAGCTCGCGTCGCTCACGGACGTGTACTGGACGACGTCGGGCGAGGTGGTGCTGATGGCGCTGCTCGGCGGCATCGGGACAGTCTTCGGACCGGTCGTCGGCGCGCTCGTCATCATCACGCTCGAGCACTTTCTGGCGCAGCTCGGCGCATGGCTGACGATCGTGCAGGGGATCATCTTCGTGATCTGCGTCCTGACCTTCCGTCGCGGCATCGTGGGGGAACTGGCGCGTATCATCCGGAAACCGCTCTGATGTCCCGTTGATCTCCCAGGAGGTGCATCGTGACAGACGCGAGCCACAAGGCGTGGAGCGTGAAGAGAGGCATCAAGGTGGGCTGGTTCCGGGCTTTCAAGGGCGTGTTCGACGGTTAGCTGTCGCGGCTCGAGGACCCCGAGTGGCGCGACGACGAGGATCCGGCATGGTGGTACAACGAGCGAGCGATTCTTAGCCTGTTCGCCGGCGCTGTTTGGAGGCAGCCGGGCGGGTGGGCCTTCGAGGAGTTTGCGTCGAGCAAGCGCCAACCTGGTGGCGCGGCCAGTCCACGAACATCCCTTGGGCGAAGCGACCTTCAGGTGTACATCGGAGGGCGCTACTATGACATCGAAGCCAAGCGCTGCGACCCATCCCTGAGCAGGAACGGCGACGCCATGGCGGTGATTCGAAAGGGCATGAACGCGGCTCTCGACGACATAAAGAGTATTCCGTATAACCGAGACAGCACCCGCGTCGGATTGGTCTTCGCTGCGCCCTGCATCGTCGATCACCGGTGGAATGAATGGCCGGTTCGTCTCCAGGCCTTGCTTGATGACCTGAGGCAATATCAGGCCAAGTATCGGTGCGGTCTCGCCCGGACGTTTCCCCCGTGGGGTGCCGGCATGAAGTACGAGGAGTCTAGCCGAACGTACATCTTTCCCGGAGCCGTGCTGCTCATGAGATCTGCCGGAGCGTGACGGGGATGACGAATCAATGGCTGCTGAGCTGAGCCGCTCTCGGGCAAGGCGCCAACGACGGCGCGTTCATGGACTCTCGCAAAACGCGGCCGCCGCCGGCTTGTTCCCTGGTTATCATTCGCCACCTCGTAGGCTCGCCGACCGATTGGACCACCGGGCGGTCCGATTCCGACGGGCGGAGGGAATTGCCAGTGGGTAAGTCCCACCAACAGTCGCAGCAGCGCTTCTCCCGCGACCCCAGGGTCTGTGGTGGCGAAACGGTGATCAAGGGGACGCGGGTCACGCTCCGAACGATCCTGGCAAGTCTCGCCGAAGGAGCGACGGTCGCGGAGATATTGAAGGACTTCCCGACGCTCACTGAAGACGACGTACGCGCAGTCATTGCGTTTGCAGCAGCGTCGGCACAGGAGGACCTTCCGACGAGACCCGTTCCGAGCTCGATGTGAAGCCGCTTGCGAATCAAGCTGGATGAGAATCTTCCGGCTGCTCTTGTCACGATCCTCACTGGCCTCGGTCACGTCGTCGACACGGTGGCCGACGAAGGTCTGCGCGGACGGTCGGACACCGATGTCTGGGAGGCAGCCCGGACGGACGATCGTTTTTTCATCACCCAGGATCTGGACTTTTCCGACATACGGCGGTTTCCGCCCGGCGCTCATCCTGGGCTGCTGCTCATCCGTCTCCGGCAGCCTGGTCGTCGGGCTTTGACGGAACGAGTCCGTGCACTGTTCGAGCACGAGAATGTCGAGTCCTGGACCCGTTGCTTTGTCGTGGCGAGCGACATCAAAATCCGCATCCGCACTCCGCGAGCGCCTCGAGCGAAGGAGGGGTAGCCGGAAGCGATGGCGATGACGACCCCGTACGACAGCGGACTTCAACCCGGGCCGGCCAATCATCTCCCGCTCACCCCGCTCGGCTTTCTGTCGCGCGCCGCCACCGTGTTCCCCGGCAAGACCGCGGTGATCGACGGGGAGCGGACGTTCACCTACGCCGAATTCGACGCGCGCTGCCGCCGGCTCGCGTCCGCGGAGACACGGTCGCCGTCATGGCGCCCAACGTGCGCGCGATGCTGGAAGCGCACTACGGCGTGCCGATGGCCGGCGCGGTCTTGAACGCGCTCAACTATCGGCTCGATGCGGAATCGATCGCCTTCATCCTGGAGCACGGCGAGGCGAAGCTCCTGATCACCGACCGCGAATTCTCGGACACGATCCGGGGAGCGCTCGAGCGGATTCGCCGCAGGATCGCGGTCATCGACGTCGACGATCCCGCGTTCAAGGGCGGTGCACTGCTCGGCGAGAAGGACTACGAGCAGCTCCTGGACGAGGGCGATCCGGAGTTCGAGTCACGCGAGCCGGCGGACGAATGGCAGCCGATCTCGCTGCTCTACACGTCCGGCACGACCGGGAACCCGAAAGGCGTCGTCTATGCCCATCGTGGCGCCTATCTGAACGCGCTCGGCAACGCGCTCACGTTCGGGCTCTCGTCGCGGTCGGTCTACCTCTGGACCCTGCCGATGTTCCACTGTAACGGGTGGACCTACACGTGGGCGGTGACCGCGGTCGGCGGGACGCACGTGTGCTTGCGTCGTGTCGATCCCGGGTTGATCTTCCCCGCGATCGAGCGCCACCACGTCACGCACATGTGCGGTGCGCCGATCGTGTTGACGACGCTCGTGCACGCGCCGGCCGGCGTGAAACGACGATTCGACCACGTCGTCGAGATCGCGACGGGCGGCGCCGCGCCGCCGTCCGCGGTGATCGCCGCCATGGAGTCGATGGGATTCCGCGTCACCCACCTGTACGGCCTCACCGAGGTCTACGGACCGGCGACGTACTGCGCGTGGCAGGAGGGCTGGGAGCAGTTGCCTCTCGACGAGCGCGCGGCTCTGATGGCGCGGCAGGGCGTCCGCTATCCGACGCTCGAATGCCTGATGATCGCCGATCCGGAATCGCTCGAGCCGGTGCCGAAGGACGGCCGTACGATGGGCGAGATCATGCTTCGCGGCAACACGGTGATGGAAGGCTACGTGAAGAACGCGGTGGCGACCGCCGAAGCGTTCCGCGGTGGCTGGTTCCACACCGGCGACCTCGCCGTCTGGCACCCGGATGGCTACGTCGAGATCAAGGACCGGTCGAAGGACATCATCATCTCGGGCGGGGAGAACATCTCGTCGCTCGAGGTCGAAGAAGTGCTGTACCGTCACCCCGCGGTGATGGAAGCCGCCGTCGTCGCGCGCCCCGACGACAAGTGGGGCGAGACGCCGTGCGCGTTCGTGACGCTCAAGCCCGACGCCCCGGACGTGAGCGCCGCGGAGATCATCGCGTGGTGCCGCGAGCATCTCGCGCACTACAAGGCGCCCCGTCACGTCGCGTTCGGCGCTCTGCCGAAGACGTCGACCGGCAAGATCCAGAAGTTCCTCCTGCGCGACCGCGCCCGCGACGTCGCGTGAGTCCGCGCCTGCCGGCGGCAGGAGACACCGACGCCCGGCCGACGGGCTTCGTCACGAGCGTCTTCGGTCTGCGCGAGCGCGCGACGTCCGTCGCGACCGAGGTGCGCGCCGGCCTCACCACGTTCATGGTCATGGCCTACATCATCTTCGTGAACCCGATCATCCTCGGGTTCGTCGGGGTGCCCGGCCTCGACGGCAAGGGCTTGCCGTTCGCGCCGACGCTGACGGTGACCTGTCTCACGGCGGGAGTCCTGACGATCGCGATGGGCCTCGCCAGCAACTATCCGTTCGCGCTGGCCCCGGGCATGGGGCTCAACGCCGTCGTCGCGTTCGAGCTGGTTGCCGGGCGCGGCCTCACGTGGCCGCAGGCGATGACCGTCGTGTTTCTCGAAGGCGTCGTGATCACCGTGCTGGTGCTGACGCGATTCCGCGAAGCGATGATGGACGCGGTGCCGCTCGGGTTGAAGCGCGCGATCTCGGTCGGCATCGGCCTCTTCATCGCGTTCATCGGGTTCTTCACCTCGGGCTTCGTCGTGAAGCCGGCATCCGGCCCGCTGCCGGTGGCGCTGGGCCCGATGACCGGTCTGCCGATCGTCGTGTTCCTGATCGGGTTCATCCTGTCGGCGTGGCTGATGGCCCGGCGCGTGCGAGGCGCGCTCCTGATCGGCATCGTCGCGACGACGGTGATCGCCGTCGTGCTCAACACGCTCCTCGCCGGCGGGAAAGGATTCCCGACGCCGGGCGCCGCGCAGATCCCGACGACGCTGATGGCCGTACCGGACTTCAGCACGTTCGGGCGGCTCGATTTCGGGTTCTTCGCGCGCGTCGGCGTCGTGACCGGAGTGCTCGTCACGTTCTCGATCATGCTGAGCGACTTCTTCGACACGATCGGCACGGTCGTCGGCGTGGGTGGACAGGCGGGGTTCCTGGACCGCGATGGGCGCCTGCCACGCGTCAACCGCGTGCTGCTCGTGGATTCGCTCGCCGCCGTCGCCGGCGGCTTCGCCAACAGCAGCAGCAACACGACCTACATCGAGAGCGCCGCCGGCGTCGCCGAGGGTGGGCGCACCGGCCTCGTGTCGATCGTCGTCGGGGTCCTGTTCCTCGCCGCGATGGGGTTCGCGCCGCTCGCTGCCGTGATCCCGGCGCAAGCCACGGCGCCCGCGCTCATCATCGTCGGGTTCTACATGATGTCGCTCGTGTCGGACGTCCCGTGGCAGGACTACGAGGAGGCGATTCCCGCGTTCGTCACCATGCTCGCGATGCCGTTCACGTGGTCGATCACGAACGGGATCGGCGCGGGCTTCGTCACGTACACCGCGATCAAGCTCCTGAACGGCAAGGCGCGGACCCTCTCGCCGATGGTCTACGTCGCCGCCGCGGCGTTCGTTCTCTACTTCGCGTTGCCGCTCATCGAACGCGTGGCGCGCTGACCGCGCAGCTCCGGAGCACGCCCGTGCGCTTGACGGGCGCGCAGGCGGAGCCTACGGTAGCCGCATCATCCCGACGGAGGCGCCGACATGACCACGCCCGCGGAAGCAATCCGCCACCTCTGGACGCACAAGACGCAGGATCATCCCTGGCTCTCCGACGAGGAGCTCGTCGTCGACCGCGCGGAGGGCGTGTGGGTCTGGACGGAGCGCGGTCACAAACTCATGGACGCGTTCGCGGGGCTCGCCGTCGTCAACGTCGGCCACGGGCGCCGCGAGATCGCCGAGGCCATCGCGGAGCAGACGGTACGCCTCGCGTACTATCCGACGACGCGCCAGTTCTCGAACCGCCCCGCTGCCGAGCTGGCGGCCAAGCTGGCCACGCTGACGCCCGGCGACCTCGATCTGTCGATGTTCGCGGTGAGCGGTTCCGAGGCCAACGAGCGCTCGATGCAGATCGCGCGTCACTACTGGCTCGCGCGCGGCAAACCGGACAAGCACAAGATCGTGTCGTTCCATGGCGGCTACCACGGCGCCACCATGGGCACGTACGCGATCTGCGGGATCCCGCGCATGGCGGCGGCCTACGCGCCTCTCCAGCCCGCGGGATTCGTGAAGTGCACGGCGCCTCATCCGTTCCGTGATCGGGGCGACGGGACGGACGCGCAGCTGGTGGAGCGGCGCGCGCGCGAGCTCTCCGAGGCGATCGTGCACGAAGGCCCGGACACGGTCTCCGCCGTGATTCTCGAGCCCGTGCTGTCCTCGGGCGGGTTCATCATGCCGCCGATCGGCTGGCTCTCCGCCGTGCGCGCCGTCTGCGACGAGCTCGACGTGCTGATGATCGCCGACGAAGTGATCACGGGGTTCGGGCGGACGGGCCGCTGGTTCGCCGTCGAGCACGACGGCGTGGTGCCCGATCTCATGTCGGTGGCGAAGGGCATCACCTCGGGCTACGTGCCGCTGTCGGCGAGCATCGCGCGGCGTCGGCTTGCCGAAGCGTTCCCCGACGACACGACGCAGGAGAACGTCCACCCGAACACGTACGCCGCCCATCCCGTCGCGTGCGCGGCGGCGCTCGCGAATCTGCAGATCATGGAGAAGGACCACCTGGTCGCGAACGCGGCGGCGATGGGCGCCCGGCTGCTCGGCGGTCTCACCGACGCGCTGCGCGGCGTCCGCGTCGTGGGCGAAGTCCGCGGCCGTGGCCTGCTCGTCTGCGTCGACCTCGTCGCGCCGGACGGCAGCGGGCAGCCCCTCGACCAGGAGATGGTGGCTTCGCTCGATCGCCGGGAGTGGGACCGCGGCGCCATCATCTACGCGCGCGGCAGCGTCCTCCGGCTCGCCCCACCTCTCTGCATCACGCCCGAGGAGATCGACACGCTCGTCGATCTGGTCGCCGCGACGGTTCGCGAACTCGACCGCGACCTCGTGAAATAGGGAGCGCCGCCATGGACTACGCGATCTGTCTCGGCACGGCCGGCTGGGGCGTGTGGCAAAGCCCCGACGCCGGGAAGTCCTGGGTCCGTCACCGCAAGCCGTTTCCCCTCAATAGCCGGATCCAGACGCTCGCCGTGCTCCCGGGCGAGAAGCACGGGCTGCTGGCCGCCGGCGACACCGGGCTCTTCGAGAGTCACGACGCCGGCGCGTCGTGGGCGCGCGTCGGCGCGCAGGGCGATCTGCCGGCCGTGTGGTCACTCGCCGTCGATCCCGTCGATCCGCGAACGATCTACGCGGGGACGCGGCCCGCTGGCCTCTATCGTTCGCACGATGGCGGCCAGAAGTGGGACAAGCTCGACCTCGGCGCTGCAACCGAGTGCTCGATCGGGACGGCGTTCGTC
>QHRT01000096.1:17783-18994 GCA_003220195.1 Candidatus Rokuibacteriota bacterium
ACGCTGTGGGTCGGCGTCGAGATCGACGGCGTCTTCCGGAGCGACGACGGCGGCGACAGCTGGCGGCGCGTCGTGCGCGGCCTTCACGATCCCGACGTGCACGACATGGCGATCGCGCGCTCGACGTCTCCGCGCGTCTTCACCAGCACGAACGGCGAGCTGTTCTGGAGCGACGACCGCGGCGAGACGTGGACGGCGGTCGGCGTCAAAGGGAAGTGGCCGCTGCCCTACGCGCGCGGTGTCGTCGTCAAGACGGACGATCCGCGGATCGTGTTCGCCGGATGCGGAGAGACGACCACCGGCGAGACGGGCGCGGTGCTGCGATCGACCGATGGCGGGCTCACGTGGCGAACCCTGCTGCTGCCGACGCGTCCGAACGCGACCATCTGGGGTCTCGCGACCCACGAGGCCGACGCGAACCGCATCGTGGCGTGGACGCTCTTCGGCGAGGTGTACGTGACCGAGGACGCCGGCGAGTCGTGGCGGAAGATCGCTCGCGAGTTCGGCGAGATCCGCACCGCCGCCTGGCTGCCCGCCTGACCGTCGGCCGCTGATCGAACGCGGCGGCCGACGACGTTGCCGGTCGCGGTCATCACGAACGGGATCGGCGCGGCTTTCGTCAGGTCACAGCCACTGGGCGAACCACCGGAGCAGCGGGCCGAGGCCGCGCGGCGCCAGCAACCCGGTCACGGCCAGACCGATGATGGCGCCGCCCAGGTGTCCCTCGTGGCTGATGCCGTCCCGCCGATTTCCCAGGATCAGGAACGCGGAGACGACCGCGTACCCGAGCATGAACACGGGGCCCGGAATGGGCACCGGCACGAACAGGAACGAGATCGAAGTCGTGGGATCGATCACGACGGCGGCCATCACGATCCCGAACACGCTGCCGCTCGCTCCGAGACAGCGATAGGTGGGATCGTCCTTGCGAAGCGCGAAGACCACGAGATCCGACCCGAGCCCCGCGACGACGTACAGGATCAAGAATTTTCCGGGACCGAGCGCCGCGAGCACGGTCCCCGCGAACGAGTAGAGCGCCAGCATGTTGAATAGGAGATGGAGCACGCCGCCGTGGGCGAAGTGTGAGAGCAGCATGCCGAGGCCGTTCTCGCCCTGCGCGACGCGATGGGGGATGAACAGGAACGTTTCGGCGCGCCGTCCGGCGCCCGACTGGAGAGCCCGGAATCCGAAGAGGCTGACGACCACGTTGA
>QHRT01000096.1:19080-21758 GCA_003220195.1 Candidatus Rokuibacteriota bacterium
CCCTCGATCAACTCTTCGGTGCGATGCGCCAACCGCTCCAGGAACTCGTCCCGGGCCTCCCGAGCGTCATCGGTGGCGACGACGAGCTGCGCGCCGTCCGCCTCGATCGTGTGCGACGAGGTGATCTTCCTGACGAGATTCGGAAGGAACGCCGGGCACAGGAGGACCTCGAGGCTGATGGTGGCGACGCGGCCCGCGCGGCGAGACCGTATTCCGCGACGCGGTCGCCCGCCCGGAACTCCGCGTACCGTTCGCCGGACGCGAAGTCGAATCCGGTCAAGGAGGTCTTGAACACTTCGATATTCCGGTCGAGCCTCTCGGCGTCTGATACGAGAACCGAGTGCATCACGCCGCGCCGGCCCAGGAGGCGAATGGTGTAGTTGACGATCGTCCGATTGTCGTCGCTCCGGAGACGCATGCCCCACTCGAGCCGTTTCGTGCCCGCGTCGTAGTGAGGCGGAACGTGCCAGCCCGCCGTGTGGAGCGCCGGCATGCCGAGGCGCTGGCGCTCCTCGTTGCCGCGCGCGTCGCTGTCCCGCAGCGACTTCAGCAAGGCGTCGGCGTCGAGCTTCTCGTCGTCCTTCACGTATCCGCTTTCCTCGAAGAACAAGATGGCGAACCACGAGAGGTCGTTGGCCGCCAGGGTGTAGCGGTTGTCGCGCGGAGGGTTCCCGTTGAGCTCCAGGAAGCGCCGGGTGTTCAGCGCGTCGAGAAACAGCTGCTTCTCGGGGACCTTGATCGTCGCGACGCTGCCGATGCGGCTCTCCGTCGGGCCGTGCTGCCAGCCGAGCCCGGTGATCTCGCGCACCACCTGGTCCGGATTGCGGGTTTGCGCGGCACCGAGGCCCGGGGCGGCGAGCGTGCCCAGCAAGAACACCAGAAGTCCGAGTCGCCGGCGGGACAAAGGCGAGCCAATCATCGTGCGCCTCCTGCGGCGAGCCACTTCTGACAACAATACGGCACGATGGCGGACGATCGGAGAAATTCCGGCCGCGATCGGTTACGGCTTCCCGAGCCGCCGCATCACCCAGTCGGGATATCCGAACGATCGGCCGCTCGAGAGCCGTGGCGTACGCGGGAAGGCCGCGAGCAGCTTCTCGACCGCGCGAGCGAGAATCGTGTCGACGTTCCGGTCCGGCCCGATCGCGTCGAAGCCGAGAGTCCAGAAGCGCCGGCCCAGGACGACGAGGTCGGTGACTTCGACGAGAACCGCGCGCTCGGCCTCGTGCTCGACGTCGATGGGATGGAGCGCGAAACCGCGTCGCACCTCGTACTTCCGTCGCCGCCGGATCTTGCGGACGGCGAGGCGCAGCCCGCGGGCCTGTCTCGCGAAGCCCCGATCGACGTCCGTCTCCCGGTCGTACGACCACATCCACTTCTCCCAGAGCTCGGGGACGCCGCTCACGGACCCGTTGCGGCCGGCGAACGCCGCGGACCGGCGTCGCAGCTTCAGCTCGAGCTTTCGCTCGCGCAGCTTGAGCCCGACGTCGTCGCGTCCGGAAGCGACCAGGTAGAGGTCCGAGCGCGCCGCCGGCACGACAGGCGGACCCGGAAGGACGACGTCGATCCATCGTCGCGGAGCATTCGGGAGCGCGCCCGGAAAGAACCAGCGCAGCTCGAGCGTCACTTCGCTCGGGCCGGAGACCGGCGCCGCGGTGCGGTCAGTCGAGCGTCTTCGCAAAGAAGTCGACCACGCGCCGCTCGAAGTCCGGGTCCCGATCGTTGTGGCCACCGTGACTCAGCTGAAACTCCGCGCGCCCGTTTCGTGACAGCGCCGCGCGCAGACGCTCGGCGTGCGCGAACGGGATCTGGTCATCGTCGCGACTGTGGATCAGCAGTACCGGAATGTCGAGTCGCGCCGCGGCCATCTCGGGAGACGGGCGGGTGATGTCGGCGCCGAGGAAGATCGCGCCCCAGAGTCGCATCAAGTGTGAGAAGGGATGCTTCAAGAGCCAGAGCGACGCATAGAGGTCCTTCGCGAGCACGCGAAGATCCGAAAACGGCGCGTACGCCACCACCGTCCGGATGCGCCGATCGTCGGCGGCGGCGAGCAGCGCGACCGCGCCGCCGAGCGAGTATCCGAACACGCCGATGCGATGCAAGCCGCGCTGACCGAGCGCATCCACCGCGCGCGACAGATCGTCCTTCTCGCGATAACCGAGCGTGGTGACGTGGCCCGTACTCGCGCCGAAATAGCGGAGATCGACGAGCAGGGTCGCGAATCGTGGATGAAGCGCGGCCGCGATCGGGAGCAGATCCGCCTTCTCGGCCGGATAGCCATGGAGCAGCACGATCGCGCCGGCGGCGGAGGTCACGCGGCCGTCCGCGGCCGCCGCGTGGCCGTCCTCGGCCGTCCCGCGGCCGTCCGCGGCCGTCCCGCCCGACGGGATGAACCACGCCGCCAGGCGGGCACCGTCGCGGCTGGTGATCGCGACGTCTTCGAACGGCAACCCGTGATCGCGCGGCGTGCCACCGATCAGGATGCGCGGCGGTCGGACCGCGAGCCAGAAGGTCCAGAGGCTCAGCGCGAGAAACGCGCCCAGAAGTACGAGGCCGATCCACAGGAACTTCATCCCCCGCGCGGTATAGCACGGCGTAAGTGTCCGTCATAATGGTAAATTCCTTGACGGTCATGACCTGCTTCGTTACACTTTTCGCCACCTGGCAACCCCTCGCGA
>QHRT01000434.1 GCA_003220195.1 Candidatus Rokuibacteriota bacterium
AACGGGCTACGGCTCCTGCTCGTCGGCTACGAGTCCGGCAATCAGACGATCCTGAACAACGTGAAGAAGGGCATTCGGCTCGACACGGCACAGCGTTTCACGAAGGATGCAAAAGCCCTCGGCATCAAGATTCACGGCACGTTCATCCTGGGACTTCCGGGCGAACGGTCCGAGACGATCCAGGAGACGATCCGCTTCGCGTGCGACATCGACCCGGACACGATCCAGGTCTCGATCGCCGCACCGTATCCGGGCACCGAACTGTTCCGGCAGGCCATCGACAACGGCTGGCTGTCCGGCGAGGCGCTCGTCGACGAGCGCGGCACGCAGGTCAGCGCACTCTCGTATCCGCACCTGCTCAGCACCGAGATCGCGCAGAGCACGGAAGAGTTCTACCGTCGCTTCTACTTCCGTCCGCCCAAGATTTTCTCGATCGCGAAGGAGATGCTGGCCGACCGCCACGTCATGCGCCGCCGACTCCGCGAAGGGCGGGAATTCCTGCAGTTCCTCGGCGCGCGGGCGCGAGAACGATCGGCGACCCTGGACGGCGCGCCCGACACGGGTCGTGCCGGTACGCTGCAGGTCGTCATCTCTGTTTCTCCCGACTCTCCGGCGATCGCGGCGGTCCCCGCCCCCGTGCGAGCCGCGAGCGTGGTCGCGTCGCACGAGGAGGTCGGCCGCGTCACCTTCTGGACGGCATCGAAAGAGCTGCCCACCTCCTGGCATCGATCGCTGACCGGATTACGGGTGCCGTGGTCGCACGTGCCGGCACGAGCCGGTGTGACGTCACTGCGGCAGGCGCTCGATCCCCGAGCGCCGGCGCTCATCGTTGCGCCGAACACGGTTCCGGACCCGCGCCAGTTGCGTGATCTGCTGGCGCCCGCAACTGTCGCGCAACGACGGACGACGTGGCTCCGGCAGGACGTGCCGGTCGCCGCCTACTATCCGCAGGCCAGGGGAGTCCTGACCCAGGTCCCGGTGGGGGCGCACGACGGCTTCCGGCAGTCGCTCTGCGCTCCTGACAGCGCTCGCGTGCCGGTCCCGACTGACGCGTGGACAGATGCGACAGACCCTGCCGCCGTGCGAGATGCGGAGCGTCGCCTGTTGCGCTCGCTGCACCAGCCGGGCGATGGCTATCTGGCGCGCTTCGATCGGGTGCTCTCCATCGCGCTATCGCGGTGGCTCATCCGGATGCCGATCACGCCGAACGTGATCACCGCGGCAAGCTTGGTCGTCGGGCTCGTTGGCGCTGCGCTCCTCGCCGGCGGCACGTTGCCGGTCTCACTGCTCGGTGCCGTCTGGCTCTGGGTGAGCTGCATCCTCGATGGCTGCGATGGCGAAGTCGCGCGCCTGAAGCTGCTCACGTCGCGCTTCGGGGCCCGCTTCGATGTCGCCACGGACAACGTGCTCCACCTGTCGACGTTCGCGGCCATCGCGTTTCACGTCCATCGAGTGCGCCCGGCTCTTGGGTTCGCCTGGCCGAGCGCGCTCCTTCTTTCGGGCGCGATCGTCAGCATGGCGTCCGTGGCGTGGCTGATCAACCGGCTTCCGTCGAGTCGTCGGCTGGGCTTCAGGCGTGTCTACGAGCGTATCGCGAGTCGCGACTATATCTACGTCGTGATCCTGCTCACGGCCGTCGAGCATCTCGAGTGGTTTGTCTGGGCCGCCGCCGTAGGGGCCAATATCTTCTGGGTCAGCCTCTGGGGCTGGGCGCGGACGAAGCGTGGACGATGACGCTCACGCAGAAGCTCCTGGTGTCGGTCGGCGCGCTGAGCCTGGCCATTCTGCTGTGGCGGATCGATCTCGGCCTGGTGAAGCTCGCGCTGTCCCACGTCGGATGGGGGATGGTCTTCATTGTCGGCCAGGAGATCGTCGCGCATGGGCTGAACGCGCTCGGGTGGCGCTGGGCGTTCTCGCGTGAAGACGCCCGTGCCTTCTCGCTCGCAGAGCTCGTGCGTCTGCGCGTCGCTGGCGATGCGGTCAACTACCTGACGCCAACCGCCACCATCGGCGGCGAAGTCGTCCGCACCGCCATGCTGAGCCATGCGCGTGGGGCCGACGTTCGCATGATCTCCGTCATCGTCGCCAAGGCGACGCAGACCCTGGCGCAAGCGTTATTCATCACCGCTGGTCTCGCGCTCGTCGCCACCCGGTGGTTCGGATCGGAATGGTTCCACTGGCTGCTCGGCGCGGCTCTCGCCGTCGGCCTCGCGATCGCGGTCGTCGGTACGTACATGCTGAAGGCGCGCGGAGGCGTGGCGGCGGCCTGGCGCCGCGCGTTTGGCGCTCGTCTCATGACATTTTTCCGCGACCATCCGGGTCGGGTCGCTCTGTCCACGCTCATGTTCGCGCTCGGCTACGCGTGGGGCGCGTTCGAAGCCTTCTGGATCTGTCGGTTGCTCATGCTCCCGGTGCCGATCCTCACCGCCGCCGCCATCGAGATCCTGTCGATCACCGTCGACGGCATCCTCTTCATGATCCCGGCGAAGATCGGCACGCAGGAGGGCGGCAAGGTCGCGGTCTTTGTGGCGCTGGGCCTGCCGGCTAGCCTCGGATTCGCCTTCGGAGTGGTCCGGCACGTCCGCGAGTTGGTCTGGGGAGGTCTCGGCCTCCTTCTCTACTGGGCTGCTGTCGGGGGTGTCCGGCTGCCGCCCGGAGACACCGCGCTCGGCCGCACGATTCACGCAGCGCCACACGACGGATGACGATGTTCGCCGGTCGGGCGCTACGTCGCGTCGTTCGTCTGTGCTCTCGATACCCGCGCCTCACCCTTGCGCTCGGACTTGTTCTGGCCGCGCTGGGCGTCTACACGACCTCGACGCACCTCACGTTCGAGACCTCCGAGCTTCATCTCCTGCCTGAAGGCCCGCCGTACGTGACCCGCTACCGCGAATACTCGAGGGACTTCGGCGAGCTCGACGAGATCGTCATCGTCGTGCGCGGCCGGACATTCATGGACAGGAACGCGTTCGCGGCACGCCTGGTGCACGAGCTTCGCGCGGGCCCGATCCGCTTCAACCATCTTGCGTACCGCGTCGCGCTCGGCGACGTCGATCATGTCGAGGCGGGCCGGGCGCTGCTCTACCTGCCGGTGCCCACATTGGAACAGCTTCGGGACCGCATCTTCGATCATCAAGAGCTCATCGAGTCGATGGTGGCAGCGCCAGGGCTGGTCAGCCTGCTCGAAGGCATGAACCAGGAATTCGCGAGCATGTTCGTCAGTCATTTTTTTGATCTCGGGCTCCGCGATGGCGCCACGGCCACCGATCTTCGCTTCCTGGCGACGCTGGTCAGCCAGCTCCGCGAGGAGATTCGTCACCCGGCGCCCTATCGATCGCCGTGGGGAACGATGCTGTCGCTCGGTGACGTCGATGAGGACGCCGGCTATTTCGTGTCCGACGCGCCGACCCGGTCGGCGGGAGTGGCGGCTTCACGAACGATCGCGCCGCCATCGACGAGATCCGCGGGCGCATCGCGAAGCTGGGCGCCGAGTTTCCAGGCATCGACGCGGGCGTGACGGGTGGGCCGGCGCTCGCGAACGACGCCATGCGCGCGGCGTTCGACGACAGCCGGCTCGCCACCGCGCTCGCCTTCGTCCTGACGCTCGGCTTGCTCCTGATCGCGTTCCGGCGTCTGCGGGAGCCGTTAGTCATGGTCGCCGTGCTCGCGCTGAGCCTGATGTGGTCGCTCGGGTTCATCACAGTAACGGTCGGGCACCTCACGGTGTTCTCGGTGATGTTCA
>QHRT01000431.1 GCA_003220195.1 Candidatus Rokuibacteriota bacterium
ACCCGGCCCGATAGACAAACCACCGCTCGTCGGATTACAGGCCCTCCGGAAGCGCGAGGCTCAACTTCCTCGCAACCGTGCAGAAGCATTGAGAGAGTGCGACGACGGGACAGAACCCGGCTTATCGTACCGGTGAATGGTGTGATTCGGTCGCACTCGGTATCAAGGCGTCGCGTGGATTACCTCCTGATGAGACCGAGAAAATCCGCGACTGACCAGACGCGATCGAGAACGCCCCAAACAAATCCCCCGCTTCGGCACACTCAGAGTCAGAGGCAAGTTGTCATCAATCGCTTCTCGTTCGGGCTGCGTGGAGGCTAGCCCTTCAAGACCCTCACGAGTCCCCTGAAGTGCGTTCGCCCTCGGCCTTCTCAATATTGTCATCGCGAACGCGAACGTAATCGCGCTCCCACCGATCTTCCACCGGGGCGTTCGGGAAACAGGCGGTCCCGCAGCGCCGTAAGATCGCTTCCCCTGATCGCCAGGCAACAAAGCAATGGTTCGTGTGGAACTCGCTTCGCCGGCTCGGAATGACGAACTTTTCGTAATAGTCGCCCTTGATCCGCTTCAACCGTTGCTTCACGGCCTCCACGGGCGGCGTCTCCCGCTACGACTGCGAAGCAAGTCGAAGGCTTCGACCAGCTTCGCGAGCAAGACAAGGTCGGTTCTCCGTGCCGTCGTTCCGGCGCGGACGTGCCAGGCGAGTACCGCCAGCGCCGCGTCGGCTCGTCGGGAGTGCCAGCGAGCAGTGTCTTCGGTCCATCGCGTGGTGATGCTTTCAAAGACTCCTTCGTCCTGCCAGACAAAGCTTCGGAGAAACTGGAGGGCATCGGCGACGGCGACCTTCAATCGCCCGCGAGGTTCTTGAGACCCTTGGAGGAGCCGATCGAGCTCTTCCGAGCCCGAGAGACGTTCGAGCGCACGAATCCACTTCGGAAAGTTCGCGCCAGGCGATCGCAGCCGGCGCCAGCGAGCCGCGACCAACACCCCGAGCGCGAACCGCGGGTCTCCCCCCAGGCGTGAGAGATCCTCCAAGGCCGGGCGGGCTCCCGCCAGGGCCCGGTCAAACTCGCCAGGATTCCCCAGCTTGGACGAGGCCACCCGCTCCCGGAGATCCCCTGCGAACAGGGACAATTCCGTCCAAGAAATTTCTCCCGTTCTGTCCCTCAACATTCTCGCGCTCCTCGTCGATGCTACTTCGCGATGCCCGACACCACGAACGACGCCAAGCCGCACCCCACTCGAGGAGGTCACGATGCGGGAGCGGGAAGGAGACGTCCTCGTCCTCGCCGAACACTTCCTGCGCACACTGGCGAACGGATGGGAAGGCGCCAGTCACGCCTCAGCGAGCAGGCTCGCGAGCTCTTGCTCGCCCACACCTGGCCAGGCAACATCCGGGAACTGCAGAACGCCATCGAGCGCGCGCTGATCGCCGCCGAGGGCCGCAACATCACTCCGGCCCACCTCGGCATCGGTGAACATGGATCTCTCGCGGCTGGTATTCCCTCGGGACCGCCGATCGCAGCCGGCTTCGCTCCCACGACCCGGCCGCTCGTCGAAGTCGAGAAGCAGGCCGTCGTGGACGCCCTGCAGCGCACGAAGGGCAACAAGACGCAGGCCGCGGCCGCGGGCGTTCTACCGGCGTCTGGGGCGCTTCGATCTCGTGGCCCGATTAGGCGTCGAGTCCGAAGCGGCGGACACGACGGAGAAGCTGCGTGCGACTCAGACCAAGTGCGGCGGCAGCCCGGGTTTTGTTGCCATTCGCGCGGTGGAGCGCCTCCACGATCGTCTGCTTTTCCAGCTCGGCGAGACGCACTTCGGTCCCGTGTTCGATGTCCGGGATCGGAGTCCCAGGAATCGCGACGTCGTGCGAAGGGCGTGGGACGATCCCGAGCTGCCCGGCCGAGATCAGCCCCCCCTCGGCGAGGATGAGCGCTCGCTCGATGGCGTTCTGCAGCTCGCGGATGTTGCCAGGCCACGAGTGCGCGACGAGGAGATCGCGCGCCTCGCGGCTGAGGCCGGGCTCGAGCTTGCCCATGTTGCCGCCCAGCTGACGCACGAAATGATCCGCGAGGAGCAGGACATCGTCGCCCCGTTCGCGCAGAGACGGCAGATGGATGCGGAACACGGCGAGTCGGTAGTAGAGATCTTCGCGGAACCGACCTTCGGCCACTGCACGTTCGAGATCGCGATTGGTAGCCGCGATGAGACGAACGTCGGCCTCAAGCGTCGTCGTGCCGCCGACTCGCTCGTAGCGACGTTCTTGAAGAACGCGCAGGAGCTTGGCCTGCGCCGCAGGGGCGAGCTCGCCGATCTCGTCGAGAAACAGCGTGCCCCCCCAGCGAGCTCGAAGCGATCACGCTTCAGCTTGTCTGCGCCGGTGAAGGCCCCGCGCTCGTGCCCGAACAGCTCGGACTCGATCAAAGTTTCCGGTAGCGCCGCGCAGTTGAGCGCGACGAATGGCCCCTCGGCTCGCGGACTCGCGTGATGGATCGCGTGGGCGAGGACCTCCTTGCCGGTCCTGCTCTCGCCGGTGAGCAGCACGGTCGTGCCGGTGGGGGCCACCTTTCGTGCGTCCTTGACCGCGGCGATGAACTTCGGTGCTCGACCGATGATCGCGTCGAACCCGAACCGGTCGTCGAGGGCGGTTCGCAGCGACGCCACCTGTCGCTCGAGCTTCTGCGCTTTGGCCTCGGCGGCCCCCAGCCGGTGCTGGCGTTCGGCGAGGCGCTGATGCTGGACCGCGAGCACGAGCGCGGCGGCGATCGCGGTGCCGACCTCCACGTCGCTCTCGTCGTACCAGTGCTCACGCGGCGTCATGAAGAAGAGGCCACCGCCCGCCTGCTCACCGAACAGCAATGGCACGCCGAGCAGCGATCGGTCGCCGCTCTCGATGAGGTACCGGTCACCCGGGCGCCCGGGATCCAGTTCACGCCGAGCGTCCCGGACGAGAACGACCGCGCCGCGACTGACGCGCTCCAGGACGGAATAATCCTCGATGGTCGGTGTTCCCGGGCGCTCACGACGAGGAACGCCGATGACGCCGACGCGCTCGAACTCCTGCCCGTCGGCCGCCCGGACGCCAAGGCCCATCACGTCGAAATCGATCAGGGGCCGCACCGCGTCGCCAAGTCGCTCCAGAACGTCGCCCACCTTGAGGCTGGCCCCGAGGATCGGCGCGAGCGCCGTGGCGGCCACCAGGCGTTCACGGCGGCGGCGTTCGCGGTGCAGTACAACGAGGGTCTCCACGAACGGGCCGATGAGATCGGCAACCTGACGACAGGCCGACGCGTGCGCATCGATATAGACGCCCGCGGTGGCGCTCATGACGACGAGCGCACCACCGACGTGGCCACCGGCGCACAGTGGTAACGGCGAGTCTCGCGCGTAATCCCGCCTCGTCCAGCTTTGCCCGGCAAGCGGTAGCTTCCCTGAAACTGTCGTCGGTAGCCACATCGGCGATGAGCTGCGCTTCTCCCGCGAAGACGGGCGCCAGCGCGAAGCTCTCGGTTGCCGCTCGACCACCGCGCTCGAAGGCCGTGGTGTACCGTTGGTTGTCGCCACGGACGCTGCCGCCCACGGTGTACTCAGCGAAAAGCGAGTACGTGTGCCCGTCGTCCTCCCGAAGCGCAATGAGCATGTAGTCGTGGGGGACCAGGCGCTGGGTACTGGCCGAGAACTCCGCCAGAAATCGCGCCGGGTCGAAGGGCTCGTCGAGGGACTTCCCAAAGGCCGCGACGCACTCGAGGAGCTCTGACAGGCCATCCGGCGTCATCGCGCTCATTGTACGGCGCTTCACGATCCCGACAGCGGTTGCGCGCCGCGATACCGCCGCCACCTTTTTGTAGCTGACGGTCCAAACGCTGATCACCACGTCCGCCGAGCGTTGACGCTCAACTCCTCGTTCGCTTCCGGACGCTGTGTGCCGGAAGCGGACGGCTCGCCGCGCGATTCCGCACACCGCGCGCGCCGGTCGTCTTCGCGCGGGCGCGCAATCCCTCGAAACGAGGATCTTTCTTCGCGGCGCGTGATTTGGTCCGAGCTATGCCCTTCCACCGCTGGTAGGACGCGTCAGCGAGACGCTTCCGGACAAGGAGAACGGAAATGCGCCAGCATGGAATTCTGATCCTCGCCACCATCGCCGTGATCGTGCTCTGTGGTTGCGCCACGTCCAGGCCGACTCGCGCCGTTGCGAGCTCGACGGAGACCGATACGCGTGCGTCGACGCTCTCACCCGACCTCGTCGGGACCTGGAGTGGATCCTTCTGGACCATCGACACTGGCCCCGTGGGTCAAGCGAACGGGACCGCGACGCTCGTGATCCACGATGACGGGACGTACGAGTTGACGACGACGCGACGGGGAGCAGCGCAGAAGGAGTCCGGCGTGGTCACCGCGAACGGCGGCCGCGTCACGTTGAGGAGGTCGGCCGGGCGGTGGATCACCTTCGTGCGCCGGGGTGATCACCTCTACGGCCTGCATCCCGCGGCCACGATCGGGTACACGGTCAAGATTTCCGTCGACAAGGAACCCAGCGCTCTCGCAAGCCCCGCATCAGACAACACCCGGGCGGGGGCCGGCGCCGGTACAGAAACGCATGCGCCGCAGGGCAATGAGGTCCAGGGCCCGCGGAGCGACGTCCGGACCCCGCGCGGAGAGTGAGACGTGCACCCGAATCTGTTGCTGGACCTACAGATGGGCGACCACGTCGCCGCGCATCAGGAAGAATTACTGAAGGCTGCATCCGTCACTCGCCTCCGCGGCACTTCTGGGCCGCGGAGGCG
>QHRT01000432.1 GCA_003220195.1 Candidatus Rokuibacteriota bacterium
CAGCCGGCGCCGGAACTCGTTCATCGCACCGTGGTAACCAACGGTCGGCATATCGGCGGCGGAAGTCGCAAAGCGCGTGCCCAACTTTGCTGTCGACACTGCGCCACGATTTGCGCGGGGTTCAGCTGACGCACACCCTCTCCGCGACCGAAATTCCAAGGGGATTTCGTCTGGAATTTCTGGAATTCTCGGGGCGCCTGCGATGCAGAAGCGCGCGCCAGCACAGCAGACCGAGATCGTCCGCTTGACCGCGCCTCGCCACACGTGACACCTCGATCGGCGCAGACGCCGCAGCCGCGGTTCCGACAGCTTGGAAATTCCCGGCTGAGTCCCTGAACCGTCTGGAATTTGTCTGGAATTCGTTCCACCACAACGCGCGCCTGCCGCAATCGTCAACGCTCGCGCAGGGTTTCGCGACGCCTCGCGGTCTGGCAGTGCGCTTGCCCTGGCTCTCCCGCAACACGCGCCGCCGCGGCGATCGCGACGGCCAGCAGGGAGAGCCGCGATGAAGCTCATGTTCGATTCGCTCGACGGGATGATGACGGAGCTGCGAACCCACAAGGTCAACGCCGTGCGCGTGTCGCGCGCGATCCAGCGCGAGAACGGTCAGGCCACCACCGGCGTGCCGTTTCTCACCAGCCGCATCATCGTGACGGCCGGGCTCGGCGATCACCTCTGGGCCGAGTCGCGCTTCTGGGTCGGCCGAACGATCGCCGAGGTCGGCCCACGCGGATTGCGGCTGCCGGAGGCACTCGCGCGCCGCAGCGATGAGATGCTCGGCGACGTCACGCGCCGGCTCGACAACGCCGGCTTCGAGGTCCGCGGCGGCCTCTTCGCGCACGACACCGCCGCGATGGACAACTTCCAGCTGTGATCGATCGCGTTCTCGCCATCCGGCTGGTGGTCGACTTGCTGTGGGACGGTGCCGACAGGGCCCGCGACGTGCTCGCCCGGGCCGACGTCCGGATGACGCGCGAGACGTACCTCTCGCTGCAGCGGTCCATCTTCCGTCGCGAGGTGTTCGCCGGCAGCTCTCCCGGGCGCTAGGCGCGAGCCCGTCCTCGACGGAGCCGAGCGGAGGCGCGATCTACCACGCCGACGAACGCGCGCAGGACCTCCGAGGGATCGTCCTTGCGGTAGGCCACTGCGGTCTCCGCGTACGGCAGGTGGCCGGTCAGCGCGCGGAAGACCACGCCCTCGGGACGGAGGTTGCGAACGGTGCCGGGCAACAGCGAGACGCCGAAGCCTCCCGCCACCAGCCCGAGGATCGTCTGCACGTGCTCCGCCTCCTGCGTGATGCGGAGGTTGACGCCGGCTTCGCGGTAGAGGCTGACGATCATGTCGTAGTACCCGGGCGCGACCGGACGAGGGAAGATGACGTGCGGCTCGTCGGCCAGCATCGCAAGCGACAGCCGGGCGCTGCGCGCGAGCGGGTGGCGGCCCGGGAGCGCAGCGATCAGTGGCTCCCGCGACACGAGCCGGATCGTCAGCGTGTCGTCGCGAACGGGCAGGCGCAGGAATCCGGCCTGGAGATTCCCGGTGCGCAGGCCCTGGACCTGGGCCGTCGTGTTGAGGCTCCGGATAACGATCTGGACCTTCGGGTACCCGGCAGCGAAATCACGCAGGATACGCGTGAAGACCTGGCTGTCCACCGTCGGTACCACGCCGAGCACGAGCTGACCGATCTCGCCCTGCCCGGCGCGCCGTGCGGCGTCGGCCGCGCGGTCCACCTGGGCCAGGGCCCCGCGGGCCTCGTCCAGGAAGATCCGGCCGGCGTCGGTCAGCGCGACCCGCCGCTTCGTCCGGTTGAAGAGTCGGGTGCCAAGCTCTTCCTCCAGCTCGCGGATCTGGCGGCTGAGCGGCGGCTGTGCCATGCGCAGCCGTGAAGCGGCGTGGCCGAAGTGGAGCTCCTCGGCCACGGCGACGAAGCACCGGAGCTGTTGCAACTTCATCCCGATTCCGCGATACCGAAAAATCTCAAAACGCGTAGTGAACCATATCAAATTGGTATCAGAAACGCGTATTGGACGACCGCCGTGCTTGTCGGGCACTACTGGTGAACCAGTGCAGACAACCCATGCCGCGTAGGTCACGCCGACGAGGAGAGTAGGCGATGAAGATCGGGATCGTGGGGGAGCTGCCGGGCCATCCGTTCTTTGTCGGCACTCTATTCCAGCCGCAGCTCTCGTCCACCGAAGCGGCGCCGCATCCGCTCATCCGCGCGTTCTGCAGCGCCGCCCAACGCTTCGAGCGGGCCAGCCGCTCCTGATGAGGAGACCCCGATGAGCAGTGTTCCCATGGAGAGGAACGTGGTAACGACGACCGCAAAACGCCAGCGCCCGAGAGTCAGCGAGAAGGATCTGGGGCAGACGGGCCCCGGCACGCTCGCGGGCCGGTATCTCCGGTCGTTCTGGCAGCCGATTTTCCACGCCGCGGAACTCGGCGCCGGCCGCACCCGACTGGTCCGCGTGATGGGCGAGGAGTTCGCGCTCTACCGCGGCCAGGACGGCGTGGCTCGGCTGATCCAGCCGCGGTGCCCGCACCGGGGCATGCTACTCACCGCGGGTACCGTCGAGGGCGAGGGTATCCGTTGCTTCTATCACGGCTGGAAGTTCGGCGATGACGGGCAATGCGTCGAGCAGCCGGCCGAGCCGAAACCGTTTTGCGAGAAGATCGCGCTCCGCACCTACCCGACGCGCGAGTCTCTCGGCCTGATCTTCGCGTACCTCGGCGAGGGCGAGCCGCCGGCGTTCCCGCGCGTGCCGTCCTTCGAGGAGGAAGGGGTCTTCACCCACACGGACTCCTACGTGCGGCCGGCGAACTTCTTCAACAACCTCGAAAACCTCCTGGATACGAGCCACCTCGCGTATGCCCATGCGCACGTCACCGAGACGTGGGACAACTACGCCGACGGCCCGGCGATCTCCGTCGACGAGACGAGCTGGGGCATGCGCGTCACCGCCGTCCGCCCGAGGTCCGGCAAGCGCCTGGTGGCGTACTTCGGCATGCCGAACATGGCGCTCGCGAGGGGGCCCCGGAACGACCCGGAGGTCGACTACCGTGAGTTCCGCGCGTGGTGGGTGCCGATCGACGACACGCGGCACACCCAGTTCACGGTCGTGGCGGTCCGGGGGAAGAGCCGGGAACAGTTCGAGCGCTATCGCGCGCGGCAGATGGAACTCCGGAAGCGGCACGACCTCGATCGCGAGGCCCTGACGTGGGCCGTGCTGAGCGGCGAACGTACGCTCGCGGATCTCGACCCCGATCGGGTCCACATCATCTTCCTGCAGGACGATATCGCGCAGGCCGGCTGCGGGACGATCCACGAACGGCCGCCGGAGCATCTCGGCCGCAGCGACATCGGCGTCATCGCCGTGCGGAACGTACGACCCGTCGTTCGAGCCGCTCGGTGAATTCTAGGCTTCGAGCGGGCTCGGGCGCGCGCCGCTGACCTCGGGCCGACCGGCATGTCCGGTCGGCCCTGCTATCGTGTTTCGATGGCAGCGCAACGCCGGGGAGGCCGACCATGCGGAGACTGAACGCGATGCGGCGCACCGTCCCGATGATCGCGATAGCGGCCGTCGCCCTGATCGCTCTCGGGTCTGTCGGCGCCCAGCCACGAACCGGGGGCACCCTCAACTTCATCCTCAAGCCGGAGCCGCCGCATCTGCAGGGCGCGCTCAGCACCGCCGACCCCGTGTGGCAGGCGACCTCCAAGTTCCACAACGGCCTCCTGAACTACGATCCCAACCTGAACCCGGTGCCGGAGCTCGCGGAGTCGTGGCAGGTGAGCCCGGACAGCCGGACGATGACGTTCAGGCTGCGCCGCGGGG
>QHRT01000433.1 GCA_003220195.1 Candidatus Rokuibacteriota bacterium
GAGGTTGCCGTCGGGCGACGTCATCCTTCATTATGCGAAGTCGACGCGCGCCTCGCCATGAGTCGCGGGCGCCAGAATTCAGCCGAGCGTGTTCTTGTACGTCACGCCGGCCTTCATCACCAGCTGGACTCGTTTCGCATCCGCGAGTGTCCCGATGTCGTCGAGCGGGTCGCCGTCGACGATCACCAGGTCGGCGATCTTGCCGGGCTCGAGCGTGCCGAGATCATTCTGACGCTCGAGACACTCGGCCGCGAGCTTCGTGGACGCCACGATCGCCTGCATCGGTGGCATCCCGAGATGCCGGACCATGAACGGGAGCTCGACGAGGTTCTCGCCGGTCAGCAGGCGATGTGACTGGTCCGTTCCCATCGCGACCGGGACGCCCGACGCGACCGCGTGCTTCCAGAGCGGAATCTGCGCGAGCTGTCGCTGATAGACCTCCTCGTCCTTCCGGTGCTCGTCGGCGAGTTGCGCGGCATCCCAGGCCCTATCCTTGCGACGGCGCTCGTGCGCGAGCGGTACCAGCGCGAGCGTCGGCACCCCCATGAACCAGCCGTGCTCGATCGAGTGCACGCCGGCCCGCAGCGCATTTTTGATGCCGGTGAGCCCCTCGGCGTGCACGGCGACACGCTTCTTGCGCGCCGCTGCCTCTCCGACGGCCGCGCGAATCTCGTCGACCGTGTATTGAGGCTCGTCGAAATCATCGGTCACCGACGTGATGCCGCCCGTCGCGCAGATTTTCAGAAAATCCGCGCCGGCCATCAGCAGCTCGCGAGCCAGGCGGCGCACGCCCTCCACGCCGTCGGCGATGTTGTCGGGCAGCCACGCGCGCTTCGGAATACGGACCCCGGCCGGGACCCAGCAGTCGCCGTGACCGCCGGTCTGCGACATCATCACGATCGCGACGAGGAGCCGCGGCCCGACGATGACACCGCCCTCGATCGCCTTCCTGAACCCCGGATCGGCGCCGCCCGTATCACGCGCAGTCGTGACGCCGCACTCGAGCGTCTCGCGCAGGATCGCGGTCGACTTCAGCACGTTGTACGTCGGCGGGTTCACGAGGTGCTCGCGGTAGTCGCGGGCGCGATACGTTGAGTGGACGTGACAGTCGATGAAGCCGGACAGCACCGTCCGGCCGGCGGCGTCGGCGACGTGGGCGCCGCGCGGGACGGGCACCGTCGCCTCTGATCCCACGTGGCGCACACGCCCGTCTTCGATGACCACCACGCCCCGAGCGATCGGATCCCGTCCAGTGCCGTCGATCACTCGTCCGCCGACGATCGCGTCGAGCATGGGCGTACTATACGCGGCGAGAGGTGCACGGCGATGCAGCTCAATCCCTTCATCATCCGTCCCATCGTCGAGGCGGCGCTCCGCGAGGAGATCGGGCCCGGCGACACGACCGGCGGGTTCCTCGTGGATTCGCGAGACACCGCGAGCTGCCAGATCTACGTGAAGGAGCGCGCGGTCATCGCCGGCCTCCCGGTCGCCGAGCAGGTCTTCAAGATGCTGGATCCGGACTGCGCGATCACGTACGCGGCGCAGGACGGTGACGAGGTCGACAAGGGCACGGTCCTCATGCGCATCACCGCGCCGTGCTGGGTCCTGTTCGCGAGCGAGCGTGTCGCGCTCGACTACATCCAGTACATGTCGGGGATCGCGACCAAGACGCGCCGCTACGTCAGGATGGTGGAGCCGTACGGGGTTCGCGTGACCGACACGCGCAAGGGCGTCCCGGGATGTCGGGTGCTCCAGAAGTACGCGGTGCGCGTCGGCGGCGCGCACAACCACCTCTTCGGGCTGCACAACTGCAACCTGATCAAGGACAACCACATCAAGGCGGCCGGCAGTGTCACGCGCGCCGTCGAGATCCTCAAGAGCCGGGCGCAGCACACGTTCAAGATCGAGATCGAGTGCGAGTCGCTCCAGATGATCAAGGACGCGCTGGCGGCGGGGGCCGACATCATCATGCTCGACAACATGACGATGGACGAGATGCGCGAGGCGGTCCGGTTCATCGGCAAGCGCGTGCCGGTCGAAGCGTCGGGCGGCATCCGCGAGTCGAACATCGTCGAGATCGCGCAGCTCGGCGTCGACGTGATCTCGGTCGGCGACCTGACGCGCAACGTCCAGACGGTCGACGTGAGCCTGGACGTGGGCGAGATCAAGGCGTCGGCGCTCCGTCAGATGCGCGAGAGTTGACGCCGGCGGTGAGTCTCGCGTCCGCCCTCGACCGCCACCGGCACGGCATCGTGTGCGCGTGCGACCTCGACGATCTCGACCAGGTCGCGAGGCTCGTCGAGGCCCTCGATCCCGTGGAGGGACTCGTCGGCTACAAGATCGGCTCGCTGCTCGCGCTGCGCCACGGCCTCGGCGCCGTCGTCGCCGCGTTCAGGAAGCTGACCACCAAGGCGCTGCTCTACGACCACCAGAAGGCGGGGCTCGACATCCCGTCGATGGGCGCCGAGTACGTCTCCGTGTGCAAGGACGCCGGCGTCGACGCGCTCATCCTGTTCCCCCTCGGTGGCCCCGCCGCGCTCGACGCATTCGTCGGCGCGACGCTCGCGGCGGGGCTGACGCCGATCGTGGGCGGTGCGCTGCCGCTCCCGGACTTCGCGGTGAAGAACGGCGGCTACGTTTCCGGCAACGCACTCGCCCGCATCGCCACGCGCGCCTTCGCGCTCGGTGCGCGCGACTTCATCGTGCCGGCGACCGACGTCGCGACGATCCGCCGCCAGGCGTCTCGCCTTGCCGCCGGCGAGCCCGTGCGGCTCTTCCTTCCAGGCATCGGGCCCCTCGGCGGCGCGATCGCGAGCGCCTTCGCAGCGGCGCCCGGGCTCAGCACCTACGCCATCATTGGCCGCGCGATCTACGCGGCTCCCGATCCCGAGATCGCGGCACGCCGCCTCGGCGAGGAAGCCCTCGCGTTCGAGACCGCGCGATGAAAGGACAGTCTTGATGCCCACGAAGTGGCAGTACGACAAGCCGCTCGACTTCACGAAACTCGGAGGCCTCGTCCCCGTCGTCATCCAGCATACCGACACGGGCGCGGTGCTGATGACGGCGTTCATGAACGAAGAGGCCTGGCGACGCACGCTCGACACCGGCCTCGTCACGCTCTTTCGAAGGACGCTCGGTCGCGTCTGGGTGAAGGGCGAGGACGACGGGCACTACGTCGAGGCCACGGAGATCCTCGTCGACTGCGACGAGGACACGGTCATCGTGAAGGCGCGTCCGGACTCGAA
>QHRT01000097.1 GCA_003220195.1 Candidatus Rokuibacteriota bacterium
ATTCGGCACATCGGCGGACCCTTACGTCATGGAATGGCGAGCACGGGAGTTGCACCCCCGTTCGGCCGAGGTATGCACCATGCGCGCTCGTCAGGACTTCGACCATCACGATCTGGAAGAACCGTTCGACGCTCCCCTCGAGGCGCCGGGCACCGAGTACCAGCGTGAGCTGCGCCGCATCTTGCTGGTGCTGCTCTGTTTGAGCTTCGCGTGCCTCGCGCTCGCGGCGAGCAACCTGATTCTTGTGGCCTTCATCAAGGCCCCCCAGGCGGCGCTCAAGCGCGAGTCGTCTCCGCGCGTGGCGTTCGCGGAGGAACGCGTTTCCGCGGTGACGACCGGTGAGAAACGTTCCGGCGCTTCGGCTTCAGTTGCTGACAGCCCTCGACCGGAACAGAAGCCCTCCGGAGTTGGCGAAGCGATCTCGAAAACCCCCGCCGCTCGTTCCGCGGCTCCGAGCGTCGTCGGCCGCCCACGGGTGCCTCCCGTTACCGAGCGACGATCTCCGAAAGCGCAGTCTCCCGTCGAGCTGCCGCAGCGTCCGGCGGTGGCTGCCGGAGTGACGGCCACAACCATCGAGAGCTCCTCCGCCGGGGATCCCTCGGAACGCACTGCACAGTGGATGATCGACATGCACGGCCGGTCGTTCGCGGAGGAGCGCGCGCAGGAGGCAGCCGCGTTCTATCGTCCCGGGGAGCCGAGTGCCCAGTTCTGGAAGAACGTCTTGCGGCACATCCGCGAAGTCGAGTAACACGGTTCGTCGAACACTCGGCGCTCTTGCGGTCGAGTGTTCGATGAACCTCGGAGTTTCCGGCCTCTATCCCGTGGTCGTGATCCGGGCTAGGCTTGCCCGATGGCCTGGCGCGTCGGAGTTGACGTCGGCGGCACGTTCACCGATCTCGCCGCTCTCGACGAGGCGACCGGAACGGTGCGTCTCGAAAAAGTTCCGACGACCCCGGCCGACCAGTCGGTCGGCGTCGTGGTCGGGCTGACCGCGCTCTCGGATCGGCACGGCGTCGCGCCGGCCGCCGTGACCTTTCTCGGTCACGGAACGACGGTCTGCATCAACGCGGTGCTCGAGCGGAAGGGCGCACGCACCGGGCTCGTCACCACGCAGGGCATGCGCGACCTCCTCGAGCTGAGACGCCAGATCCGCGACGATCTCTACGATCTTCAGGCGGACGCGCCCGAGCCGGTCGTGCGGCGCGATCTCCGGCGAGAAGTTCCCGAGCGGACGCTCGCCGACGGTCGCGCGGCGCAGAGGCTCGATCTCGACGCGGCGCGCTCGGCGATCGGCGCGCTCGTCGCGCAGGGCGTGGAAGCGCTCGCGGTCTGCTTCCTGCACTCGTACGTGAACCCGGCGCACGAGCGCGCGGTGGCCGACCTGGTGCGCCGCGACTTCCCCGGTCTCTACCTCTCGGTCTCGTCCGACGTGCTGCCGGAGTTCCGCGAGTTCGAACGGCTGTCGACGACGGTCATGAACGCGTACGTCGGCCCGGTGATGACGCGGTATCTCGGGCTCTTCGAGGAGCGTGTCGCCGCGCTCGGCGTCGGCGCACGACCGCTCATCCTCCAGTCGAATGGCGGCGTGGCGACGGTCGATCAGGTACGGCAGCGACCCGTCGCCACGATGGCGTCGGGGCCGAGCGCCGGCGTCACGGGCGCCGCGTATCTGGCGAGCCGCGCCGGTCATCCACGGATCATCACATTCGACATGGGCGGGACCAGCACCGACGTCGACGTCGTCGAGCCCGGCGTGCCGTTGACCGCGAGCATGAAGACGTACCACGGCTATCCCGTGAAGCTGGCGATGCTCGACGTGGACTCGATCGGCGCCGGGGGCGGGAGTCTCGCGTGGATCGATCCGGGAGGATTCCTCCGCGTCGGACCGGAGAGCGCCGGCGCAGATCCGGGACCCGCGGCGTACGGCCGCGGCGGCGAGTCCCCGACCGTCACGGATGCGAACCTGATCCTCGGTCGCCTCGACGCCGACTATTTCCTCGGCGGCGCCATGCGGCTCGACCGCGATCGTGCCGCGCAGGCGATCGAGCGCGGAATCGCGCGACCGCTGAAGCTCTCCGTCACCGACGCGGCGCTCGGTGTCGTGAAGGTCGTCGACGCGCACATGGCGAGCGCGATTCGCCTCCGCACCGTCGAGCGCGGCCGCGATCCGCGCGACTTCACGCTGGTGGCGTTCGGCGGCGCCGGCCCGATGCACGCGTGCGCCGTCGCCGGTCTGCTCGGCATTCCGCGCGTCCTGGTCCCGCCGAGTCCAGGCGTGCTCTGCGCGCTCGGTCTCTTGGTCACCGACGTGCGGACCGAGGTGAGCCGCACGGTGCTGCTCCGCACCGATCGGACGACGACCGCCGAGCTCGGCGCGATCTTCACGGATCTCGAATCGCGCGCGGCCGAATGGGTCCGCCGCGGCGGGCTGTCCGCGGAACAGGTCGTCCTCACACGCTCGATCGAGATGCGCTACGCGCGTCAGAATCACGAGCTCGCCGTCGAGGTCGGGCGCCGGCCGACGCCCTCCGATCTCGCGCGTCGATTCCACCGCGCACACCGGCGCGCCTTCGGCTACGCCTCACCCGATGAGCCGACCGAGCTCGTGACGTTCGGCGTCGCCGTCACGCTCCCCGTCGTGCGTCCGGCGATCACCGTCACTCCCGAGCCGGGTGACCCGGTGAGAGGCACGCGGCCGGTCTACTTCGAGGCCACGAAGGGATTCGTCGACACCCCGGTGCTCGAGCGCGACCGTCTCGGGCCGAGCGATTCCCTCGCTGGCCCGGCGATCGTCGAGCAGATCGATTGCACCACCGTGATCGCTCCCGGTCAGACGGCGGTCGTCGACGATCACGGCAACCTGGTGATCGACGTCGTACGGGAGTGAGCGGCATGGATTTGATGACCGTCGAGGTGCTGCAGCGGCTCCTCCTCGCCGCCGCCGAGGAGATGGGCATCACGCTGATCCGCGCCGCCTACTCGCCGAACATCAAGGAGCGGCGCGACGCCTCCTGCGCGGTGTTCGACGCCGAGGGCCGCGTGATCGCCCAGGCCGCGCACATCCCGATGCATCTGAGCTCGATGGTCGACCTGCCGCGCGCGCTCGGGGAGGCGTATCCCCGCAAGACCTGGCAGCCAGGCGACATGTTCATCGCGAACGATCCGTACGTGAGCGCCGGCTCTCACCTGAACGACCTGGCGGTGATTGCCCCGGTGTTCGGGGGCGGCGAGCTGATCGGATTCGTGGCCAACACCGCGCACCACGCTGACGTTGGTGGGCGCGTGCCCGGCAGCGAGTCGGGCGACTCGACGAGCATCTTCCAGGACGGTCTCAGGTTGCCGGTGGCCCGACTCGTCGCGCGCGGGCGTGTCGACGACGGTCTGTTCAGAACGATCCTCCTGAACTCGCGGACGCCGCGCGAGCGCATCGGGGATCTCCGCGCGCAGATCGCCGCCAATCGCGCCGGCAGCGAACGACTCCGTGAGATTTGCGAGCAGCGCGGCGCCGACGTGCTTCAGCGGAGTATGGCGGCGATTCTCGACGCGACCGAGCGCCGCCTCCGCGAGGGCATCGCGACGATGCCCGATGGGTCGTACGACGCCGAGGGCTTCTGCGACGACGACGGTCGCGAGGCGCGACCGGTGCGCATTCGCGTGACGGTGCGGATCGCCGGCGACCGCGTGACGCTCGACTTCACCGGGACCGACGCGCAGGTGGCTGGCGCGAAGAACGTCCCACCCGTCTCGCTGCTGGCGACCGTCTACTACGTGCTGAAGGCGGTGATCGATCCGGACATTCCGCCGAACGGAGGCTACTACCGCGCGATCGAGGTCATCGCCCCGGCCGGCACCGTGCTGAATCCACGGCCGCCGGCCGCCGTCGCCGCGCGCTTCACGACGTGTCAGACCGTGGCGGATGTGGTGCTGAGCGCCTTCGCGCGCGTCGTGCCCGAGCGCGTCGTCGCGCACTGCCACGGCGGGACGCTCGCGATCTATTCCGGCACCGATCCGCGCCGTGGCGAGTTCTTCGTCGACTACGAAGTCTATGCGGGCGGCAGCGGCGCCCGCGCGACGAAGGACGGGATCGACGGCATCGCGAACCACACGACGAACACCTCGAACCTGCCGATCGAGGCGCTCGAGTCCGAGTTCCCGATTCTCGTCGAACGCTACGCGTTCGTGCCGGACACCGGCGGCGCCGGGCGTTTCCGCGGCGGCCTCGCCGTGGTCCGCGAAGTACGTGGACTCGCCGGCGAGCTGGTCGTCGGCGGCTGGGGCTGCAACCAGCGTGAAGCGCCGCGCGGCTTCGGCGGCGGCGGCGACGGCGTGCCCGGCGCGTTCGAGGTCGTCGGCGCCGACGGCGCGATCAGAGAAACGGCGCGATCGACGGTTCCCGGCCTTCATGTGGCGGCCGGCGAGAGGCTCCGCGTGCGCACATCCGGCGGCGGCGGATCCGGCGATCCGCTCACGCGCGACCCCGCGCTCGTGCTGCGCGACCTGCGGCTCGAGAAGATCTCCGCAACGCACGCCGAGTCGGTGTACGGCGTCGTCGTGCGCGACGGCGTGGTGGATGTCGA
The DNA here is from genome assembly GCA_003220195.1 of Candidatus Rokuibacteriota bacterium. Lineage (GTDB taxonomy): Bacteria > Methylomirabilota > Methylomirabilia > Rokubacteriales > CSP1-6 > AR8. Next base: position 4,578 of record QHRT01000097.1, read on the forward strand.
GGCGACGCGCGCGCGTCGTGCGGAGCGGAAGCCCGTTGGTGCGGTTCCCGGGAACGGTGGGAGCTTTCGACCGACGTAACAGTCTGCGGAACCGATACGCCGTAGCTACAATGTAGGCACATGGCGACCAAGACCCGGATCGTTCGGATCGGCAACTCTCGCGGCATTCGCATTCCCAAGATCCTGCTCGACCAGGCGCAGTTGCCCGATGACGTCGAGCTCCACGCCGAGCCCGGACGGCTCGTCGTTCAGGGCACGCGGCGTCCCCGGACCGGTTGGGCGGAAGCAGCGCGCGCGATGTCTGCAGCGGGCGATGACGGCATGCTCGATGACCCCACCGCAACCCGCTTCGACCGCGAGGAATGGGAGTGGCGGTAACGCGGGCTTCGCGTGCCCGTGGCGATGTCCACCTGGTTCGTCTCGATCCCACGCTCGGCAGCGAACTCCAGAAACCCCGCCCTTGCCTCGTGGTGTCGCCGAACGAGCTGAACCAGTATCTGCGGACCGTGATCGTCGCGCCGATGACGACTGGGGGGCGAGCGTACCCATGGCGCGTCCCCTGTCGCTTTCAACGCCGATCCGGCTTCGTCGCTCTGGATCAGCTCCGGACCGTCGATACTGAACGCCTTGTTCGACGTCTGGGGCGCCTTGCGCCTGACACAGTGACGGCCGTTCTTCAACGACTCCAGGAATTTTTCGCTGAGTGATAGGCGGTCGAACTTCGCGCGCCAGCCGACCGCCGCTCGCTTCGCTCGCTGCGGCTGCTGAACCAAGCGTTCAGCAGATCAGGTCGCTGCTTCGTAGATCGACACGCGCCCATCTTGTTCCGCAAGCGCATCCATTACTTATCGGATCCTCGGTACATGGAGAGATGAGATGGTCGACAGCATGAGCGATGCGCTGCTCGCCGAGGCGCGGCAGGTGTTCGTCAGGAGCTTCGCCAGCGACTTCACGCTGCCGGTGATCGCGCGCGCCGAAGGCGCGACCATCACCGACGTTGACGGCAAGGAGTATCTCGATTTCAGCTCCGGCCAGATGTGCGCCACCGTCGGCCACAATCATCCGCGCATCGCGGATGCCGTCCGTCGCGCGGCCGATCGAGCGGTCCACATCAACAGCGCGATGCTGAGCCCGGAGGTGATCGCCGTCGGCCGGCGCGTCGTCGAGCTCCTGCCGCCACCGCTCGACAAGGTCTTCTTCCTGTCGACCGGCGGCGAATCGAACGAAGCGGCGCTGAAGATCGCGAAGAAGGTCACCGGGCGCTACGAGATCGTCGGCGACGTGCGCGGCCGCGGCCTCCTGATGGGTCTCGACTTCGTGAAGGACCGCGTCAGCAAGCGTCCGGCCGAAGCCGAGGCCGAGGCGATCACGAGGGAATGTCTCAAGCGCGGTCTGTTCCTGGCCGCCACCCGCCAGCCCGGCCGCTACTGGGTCTGGCGCGTGGCGCCGCCGCTGACGATCTCGCGCGCCGAGATCGACCGCGCGCTCGAGATCATCGACGTGGCCATTCGCACGGTCGTCGGCAGCTGACGCGCCGCCGCGGGGCGCTCAACCACCAAGGAAGATCCGGCGCACCTCGGCGGAGTGCAACAGCTCCGATGACGGGCCGTCGAGGATCGTGCGGCCGGATTCCAGGATGTACCCGCGCGAGGCGATCGACAACGCCCGCTCCACGTTCTGCTCGATGAAGAGGATCGTCACGCCGTCCTGATTCACGCGACGGATCACCTCGACCAGCTGCTCGACGATGAGCGGCGCCAGCCCGAGGAACGGCTCGTCGATCATGAGCAGGCGGGGGCGGGACATCAGGCCCCGGGCGAGCGCCACCATCTGCTGCTCGCCACCGGACAGCGTGTGCGCGAGCTGGTTGGCCCGAGCGCTGATGATCGGGAACAGCTCGATCATCTTCTGGTACTGCGTCTCCCGGTCCGCACGTGCCTCACGCGCATACGCGCCGAGCCAGACGTTCTGGCGGACGGTCAGGTACGGAAACAGCCGGCGTCGCTCGAGCACGTGGCTGATGCCCTGGCTCACGCGCCGATGCGCGGGCAACCCGGTGATCGCGTGCCCGTCGAAGAGGACGTCGCCGGCGCGCGGGCGCAAGAGGCCGGAGAGCGAGTTCATCAGCGTCGACTTGCCGGCGCCGTTCGGGCCGAGGAGCGCCACGATCTCTCCGGCGGCGACCGCACAGCGCGCCTCCCAGAGCACCTGGTAATCGCCCAGGAGCACGTCCAGCCCGCGCGCTTCGAGGAGACGGGTCATTCGCGCCAGGTCTCGCCGAGATAGGCGTCGATGACGCGGCGGTCGCGCACGATCTCGGCGGGCGACGCGTCGGCGATCACCTGGCCGAGCTGGAGCGCGACCACCCGCTCGGAGATCTCCATGATCACGCGCATGTTGTGCTCGATGACGATCAGCGCGAGCCCGGTCGCGTGCAGCTCGCGCACCAGGCGAATCAATCCCGGCACCGTGGCCTGATCGACGCCACCGGTGACTTCGTCGAGCAGGAGCAGGCGCGGGCGGGTGGCGAGCGCGCGCGCGAGCTCGAGCCTCTTGCGCTGACCCGTGGAGAGACCGCGCGCGTGTGCCTCCGCACGCTCGCCAAGCCCGACCTGCTCCAGCGCCGTCATCGCCGCCGCGCGCGCTTCCGCGACGTCGGACGTCTTCTGGAACGCGCCGACCATGACGTTCTCGAGCGCCGTCATGCCGGCGAAGGGCTTCAACTTCTGGAACGTCCGGCCGACGCCGAGATGACTGATGCGGTCCGGGCGCCATCCCGTCACGTCGTGACCGTCGAACGTGACGCGGCCGGCGTCGGGCCGCTGGAAGCCGGTGATCAGATCGAAGAGCGTGGATTTCCCCGCCCCGTTCGGTCCGATGACGCCAACCAGCTCGCCCGGCTTCACGTCGAACGAGATCTCGCGGTTGGCCATCACGCCGCCGAACGTCTTGGTGATGCCGGTAACCGAGAGAAGGCTCATCGATCGTGATGGGGGCCCCGAGGGGCGCGCGGACGCGCCCGTAATGGCCCCTGTCTCATCGAGCGCTTCCCGCCCCTCGCGAGACGCCGAACAATCCCATCAGCCCACCGGGCTGCGCGACGGAGATCACGATGATCAGGGCACCGTAGATCAGGAGATCGATCGCCTTCCCGGTGCCGCCGAGCATCACGCGCGTGCCCTCTTGCAATGGCACCAGCACCGCCGCGCCGAGCAACGGCCCCCAGAGCGTGCCCACACCGCCGAGCACGGCGACGAGACAGATCAGGATCGAGAGCGAGAGCGGGAACACGGACTCGGGATCGATGAACAATAAATATTGCGCCCAGAACGAGCCGCCCATCGCCGTCAGCCCTGCCGAGATCGCGAGGGCCCGGAGCTTCTCGCGCGCCACGTTCACGCCGAGCGCGGCGGCGGCGTCCTGATCCTCGCGGATCGCGCGGAAGTAATAGCCGCGGCGCGAGCCTTCGATCCATCGCGTGATGCCGAGCGCCAGGAGCAAGAGCCCGAGCGCGATGTAGTAGTAGTACGCCTTCGACGTGTGGAACTGGAAGTTCAGGAAGCTGTCCGGCCGTTTGATCGGCAGGAACACGCCGCGCCCGCCGCCGATCGCGTCCCAGTTGATGATCAGCGCCTGGACGATCTCGCCGACGGCGATGGTCGCGATCGCGAAGTAGTGGCCGCGCAGCCGGAAGACGGGATAGCCGACGACCTGCGAGACGAGCACGGCGAGGATCACGCCGCCGATCATGCCGGCCCACGGCGTGAGTCCCACGCGCGTGTAGAGGAGCGACGACGTGTACGCGCCGATTCCGAAGAACACGGCCTGCCCGAGCGCGATCTGACCGCAGTAGCCGGCGATGATGTTCCACGCCGTCGCGAGCGCGCCGTAGAGAAAGATCATGATCATGACGTGGCGCGGGAAGGGCAGCGTGAAGACGGCGGGGAACGCGAGCGCGCCCACCAGCAGGGCCGCCGGCGCGACCTTGATCAGAAGCGGCCGAACAACCCTTGCGGCCGCCAGAGCACGACTCCGAGGTACAGCGCGAAGACGGCAGAGTACTTGAGCGCCGGAGTCAGGTAGAGCCCGCCGAACGCTTCGACCAGCCCGACCAGCACACCCCCCGCAAGCGTCGCCGGCACGTTGCCGAATCCGCCCAGCGCGACGGTGACGTAGGCCAAGAGCGCGAACGGCGTTCCGACGTCGGGGAAGATGTAGAAGAACATCGCGAGCAGCCCGCCCGCCACGCCGACGCACGCGCTGCCGATCGCCCAGCCGAGCGCGAACATGCGCTGGGTGTCGATGCCCATCAGGGCCGCCGCGTGTCGATCTTGCGCGGTGGCCTGCAGCGCGAGACCGGTCTCCGATCGGGAGAGGAAGAGGAAGAGTCCGACGAATGCCGCGAGCGCGGCGACGCTGGCGGCGAGCTGCGGCACGCCGATGAAGACGGGGCCGAGCGCGACGCGGCCGGCCAGGAGCGGCTGGCTCACCGTGCGGAAGTCGACGCCGAACAGGAACTGCGCCGCGCTCCGGAGCAGGACGGCCAGGCCGAACGTGGCGAAGATCTGCGCGAGCATCGGCCCATCCAGCACCCGGCGGATGATGCCATGATACACGGTGAAGCCCAGCGTGCCGAGGAGCAGCGCCGCGAGCGGCAGCGAGACGAGCGGGTCGAGCTTCAAGAGCGCCCACGCGAAGAAGGCCACGTACATGGCGACCATCAGGAACTCGCCGTGGGCGAAGTTGACGATCTCCATGAGTCCGAAGATCAAGGAGAGGCCGGCGGCGATCAGCGCGTAGACGAATCCCATCAACACGCCGCCGACCAGCGCCTGCGCGATCAGCTCCGCCGTGTTACTTGCGGTCCTTCCACGCGGGAATCGGATAGATCACGTCGCGCGTCGCGGAGTCCCACGGCCACACCGTGTAGAACTTGCCGCCCTGCAGCTGGATGATGATCGCCTTCACGTGCGTGTTCTGTCCGTTCTCGTCGAACTTGATCCCGTCCCAGGTCATGATGAGCTGATCGCCGGGAATGTTCGTCGCGACCAGGGCCTGGCGGATCTGCTCGGGATCGGTCGAGCCGGCGCGGTTGATCGCGTCGAGCAGCGTCATGTAGCCGGTGAAGGAGCGCGCGGGGAAGTCGTAGAGCTCCTTCCCGTGCTTCTTCGTGTAGAGCGCGTTCAACGCCTTCGCGACGGGGCGCTTGTCGATGAGATCCGTGTTGAACGGCGCGCGCGACATCGTCCCCTCGGCGTCCCTGCCCACCGCCTGGACGAAATCCGGCGAGATGTGGCCGGCGTCCTGCGCCATCACCATCTTCGCGTTGTAGTCGAGCTCCTTCGCCGTCCGGACGAACAGGATCGCGTCGGTCTGGTACGACGTGGGCATCCAGACGTCGGGGTTGGCGGCCTTGAGCCGTTGCACCTCGGACTGGAGCGACGTCGACTGGAGCTTGTACTGGAGGTCCAGCGTGACGTCGACGCCGGACTTCTTCGCCAGCTCCTTCATGATCTTGCCGCTGTCGGCGCCGAACAGCGTGCCGTCGTACGTGAGGCCGGCGGTCTTGATCTTGACGCCGCGCTTCTTCTCGAAGTCGCGGAAGAAGTCGAACATCGCCTGGGTGAAGTGCTCGTCGTGCGGGGAGGTGCGGAAGAACCACTTGAGGCCGCGCCGGTGGAGGCCCGGCGACGACGATTCGGGATTGAGGAACGGGATCCCGTGGCGCTCCGCCACCTGACTCGCCGTCGCCGTCACCCCCGAGTGCCAGCAGCCGACGATGGCGTGGACTTTCTCCTGCGTGATGAGTCGTTCCGCTTCCGCCTGACCGAGCTCGGGCTTGCCCTGATGGTCAGCGAAGACGAGCCGGATCTTTGCGCCCTTGAGGCCGGGCATTCCCTTGAGCTTCTGATAGAACGGGAACGGGAGATCCGTGACGCCGTTGGCGATGTCGGTGCCGATCTCGATCACCGGCTTGTTGTCGACACCGGCCTGGGCTGTCGGGCCCGTCATCGGATACAGCACGCCGATCACAATTTCTTTAGATTGCGCGACCGCGCCGCTCGGGGCCGCGGCGACAATGGCGAACACTAGGAATACGGCGAGCAGGCTGGTCGCGAATCGATGCATGCGTGAACCTCCCGTGCGTCTTACCGGAGCGACGCCGCTCTCCCTCGGGACTGGTGGCACGATTCTAGACCGAGCCGGGAGGCAGTGTACGCGTTCTTGTCGAGCCGTCAGGGGAGCTTGCCGCGCTTCGCGAGATACTCCGGCCCGGCCAGCACCTCGCGGGGCTTCGCGCCGTCACCGGGCCCGATGATGCGGTCCTGCTCCATCATGTCGACGAACCGCGCGGCCTTCGGATAGCCGAGGCGCATGCGCCGCTGCAGGAACGAGATCGACGCCTGGCGCTGGCCGACGACGAGCTGCACCGCGTCCCAGTAGACATCGTCCCGCTCGGCGGCGCCGCCGGGCGCGGACTCCCGATCGTCGGCCGGCAGCACGACTTCCTCGTAGACCGCGGTCGCCTGCTTGCGCAAGAAATCGCAGATCGCCTTGACCTCGTCGTCCGCGACCCACGCGCCGTGCACGCGCATCGACTTCGCCGCGCCGGGTGGGACGAAGATCATGTCCCCGCGGCCCAGCAGCTGCTCGGCGCCGTTGGCGTCGAGCACGGTGCGCGAGTCGACCTTCGACGCCATCTGGAACGCGATCCGCGTCGGGAAGTTCGCCTTGATGAGCCCGGTGACCACGTCGACCGACGGCCGCTGCGTCGCGACGATCAGGTGGATGCCGACCGCGCGCGCGATCTGCGCCAGCCTCACGAGCGAGGTCTGCACTTCGCCCGCGGAGACCATCATGAGA